>NZ_PVLV01000136.1 GCF_002982015.1 Streptomyces solincola | reverse complement strand
CCGCCACGAGGCGATGAGCCTAATACTGGCCCGCTAGGCCGCGCCGGCGGCGACCCGATCCCGGCGGCCCGAGCCCTCAGGCGGCCCGAGCCCTCAGGCCGCCGGGGCGGCGGTGTCGTCCTCGTCCTCGGGGAGCTTGCAGACGCGCTCGAGGAAGAAGGCGGCGGCGATGACGGCCGCGGCGGCCAGGACGGAGAAGCCGGCGTAGATCGCCTGGTCGCGGCGGGCCGGGATGTCCAGGGAGCCGAGCAGGAAGACGCCGGCGCCGCCGTAGGCCCCGCCGGCCAGGGCCGCGACCAGCGCGCTGGCCTGGCCGAAGACCACGGCCCGGGCGGCCATCATGGGCTCCACGCCCTTGGCGTCCGGCCGGCGCTCGCGCTGCGCGAGCAGCCGGGAGCGGATCGACAGGGCGGTGGCGACCAGGACGACCGCGATCACGGCCAGCACGATCGGGGCGGCGAGGGGGACGCTCGGCAGGGTGCCGAACGACTCCCAGAGCCGGGCCGCGGCCCAGGCCAGGACTCCGGCGACGACGAACACGCCGACCAGTACCTTCAGCCGCAGTTGCTTCACCGGTGGTCCCTCGTCTGGTCGTGGGCGTGGCCTGGGCCGGGCGGTCGGCCGACCGGCCCGTGTCGATCAGTCCAACGCTACTCGGGCAGCCGCAGTTCCAGGTCGCCGCGCGGGGCGATGCCCTCGCGGCCGACGCCGGCGAGCAGGCCGGCGATGGCGCCGACGCCGGGGAGCTGGGCCTCGGGGTCGACGTCGTGCCAGGGGGCGAGGACGAAGGCCCGCTGGTGGGCGCGGGGGTGGGGCAGGGTGAGGACGGGGTCGTCGGAGACCACGTCGGCGTACGACACGATGTCGACGTCGATGGTGCGCGGCCCCCAGTGCTCCTCGCGCACCCGGTGGAAGGCCTCCTCGACGGCGTGCGCGCGTTCGAGGAGGGAGGCCGGGGGCAGGGTGGTCTTCACCACGATGACGGCGTTGAGGTAGGCGGGCTGGGAGGCCGGGTCGACGCCCCAGGGCTCGGTCTCGTAGACCGGCGAGACGGCTTTGACGCGTACGCCGGGGGTGTCCTCCAGCGCGTCGATGGCACCCTGGAGCGTCTCCAGGCGGTTGCCCAGGTTCGCGCCGAGCGCGATGACCGCGCGGCGGGGGTTGCTGAGCGTGGAGTCGGCGGCGTCGACCTGGGCCGTCACGGCGGCGGGCACCGGCTGGACGGTGGGGTCGCTGGGCGTGAGGTTCATGCGCGGCTCCGGGTGATGGTGATGGTCACGTCGTCGAAGGGGACGGTGATGGGGGCGTCCGGCTTGTGGACGACGACCTCCACCTCCTGGACGCCTTCGTGCTTGAGGCACTGCTGGGCGATGCGCTCGGCGAGCGTCTCGATCAGGTCGACCGGTTCGCCCTGGACGACGTCCACGACCTCCTCCGCCACGACCCCGTAGTGCACGGTCTTCGCCAGGTCGTCGTCTGCGGCGGCGGGCCGGGTGTCGAGTCCGAGCACCAGGTCGACGATGAACGTCTGGCCCTCTTCACGCTCCCTGGGGAAGACGCCATGGTGCCCGCGGGCCTTGAGGCCGCGCAGCGCGACACGATCCACGCGAATCACTCCTGCTGTCGTTGGTCCGGTGGGCACCGCGCCGGGTGCGGTCGGCCCCGGTGCCACTCCCCGAATCTACCTGCGGGCGCCGAGGGGGACGGCGCACGGTCCCCGCGGGGGCCGTCCGGTCGCCTGGTGGAGGGCCGGCGGCCGGGCGGGCGTCGGGCCGCCGTCCGTCGTCCCCTCGGTACTCCCATACCCGCTAGGAGCCGGTGTCTTCGGCGTCCTCGTCGCCGGTTTCGGCCAGCACGGGGGAGCCGTGGTGGGACCAGACCCGCCAGCCGTCGGGTGTGCGGCGGAACACATTGGTGGCGACCACGAGCTGGCCGACGAGCGGCCCGAGGTCGTCGCCCTCCTCGGCGGGTCCGCCGCTGAGGATGTTCTCGGTGCAGGTGGCCACGGCGGTGTCGCCGGCCACCGAGACCCGCACGTCGGTGAGGAAGAACTGGATGTACTCGGTGTTCGCCATGATCAGGGCGTACGAGCGCAGGACCTCGCCGCGGCCGGTGAGCACCGGCCAGCCGGGGTGCACACAGGAGATCTCGCCGTGGGACGCGTCCAGCCACAGGTCGGAGAGGGTGTCGAAGTCGCCGCGTTCCATCGCCTCGTAGAAGGCGGTGTTGGCCTGTTCGACGGCCTCGGTGTCGGTTCCGGCGCCGCCGCCGCTCACCGGGCGGCCTCGACGGCGCGGGCGACCCGTACCGCGTCGGCGGTGGCCCGGACCTCGTGCACGCGGACCGCCCAGGCGCCCTCGTGGGCGGCGATGGCGGAAACCGCCGCGGTGGCGGCGTCGCGTTCGCGGGCGGGCGGCACGGTGGCCCCGCCGTCGCGGGCCAGCACCCGGCCGAGGAAGCGCTTGCGGGAGGCAGCGACGAGCAGCGGGCGGCCCAGGGCGCGCAGCTCGGCGAGGTGGCCGAGGAGGGCGAGGTCGTGCTCGGCGGTCTTGGCGAAGCCGAGGCCGGGGTCGATGACGACCCGCTCGGGCGCGATGCCGCCGGAGACGACCGCGTCCATGCGCCGGCGCAGCTCGCCGGCGACCTCGCGGACGACGTCGCCGTAGACGGCGAGGCTGTTCATGCCGTCGCTATGGCCCCGCCAGTGCATGACGACGAACGGCACCTCCGCGGCGGCGACCGCGGGGATCATCCCGGGGTCGGCGGCGCCGCCGGAGACGTCGTTGACCAGTTTCGCGCCTGCTTCGACGGCCTGGCGGGCGACGGAGGCGCGCATGGTGTCGACGGAGACGACGACCCCTTCGGCGGCGAGGCCCCGGACGACGGGCAGCACGCGGCGCAGTTCCTCGTCCTCGTCGACGCGGCTGGCGCCGGGACGGGTGGACTCGCCGCCCACGTCGACCAGGTCGGCGCCCTGGGCGACCAGCTCCAGACCGTGCTTGACGGCGGCGGTGGTGTCGAACCATCGGCCGCCGTCGGAGAAGGAGTCGGGGGTCACGTTGACGACGCCCATGACCGCACAGCGGTCCCACTCCGGCAGCCCCCGGGGTGCGCCCCGTCCACGCGAGATAGTCATGGGCACAGCCTAGAACCGCCCGCGGGGCCGGACCGCGCGGACCCGGAGGGCGTACGGCGGGTCACGCGGCGCGCATCTCGTGCGCGGCGTCCCGGTGGGCGCAGGGGGCGGCGGGGCGGCGCCGGGCCAGCGGGCGGGGCAGCGCGACGCTGACGAAGCCCTCCGCGCGCATCGCGGCCAGTCCGATCCGGGGCAGGTCGCGGCTGCTGCGGTAGACCACGAAGCGCGGCTCCCAGCGCGGCCGGAACTTGGCGTTGAACTTGTACAGCGACTCGATCTGGAACCACCGGGAGAGGAACACCAGCAGTCCGCGCCAGAGCCGCAGCACCGGTCCCGCGCCGAGCCGCTCGCCGCGGGCCAGCGCCGAGCGGAACATGGCGAAGTTCAGCGAGACCCGGCGTACACCGAGGGCGGGCGCGGCCTGTAGGGCGGCGGTGATCAGCAGTTCGTTCATCCCCGGGTCGGCCGAGCGGTCGCGCCGCATCAGCTCCAGCGACATGCCGTCCGCCCCCCACGGCACGAAGTGGATGATCGCCTTCAGATCGCCGTAGGGGGAGCCGGCGACGGCTCCGTCCCCGCCGCCACCGCCGTCCGTGTCGCCGGCCGGGTCGCGGTGGGCGGTGGCGATGACCGCGTCGCCGTCCCCGGGGTCGCCGATGCGCCCCAGCGCCATGGAGAAGCCGCGCTCGGTGCCGGTGCCGCGCCAGTCGTCCGCGGCACGGCGTATCCGGTCCAGTTCACCGTCGGTGAGGTCGCGGACCCGCCGCACCCGGGTCCGGTAGCCGGCCCGCTCGATCCGCTTGACCATCTGGCGGACGTTGCGCATGGCGCGCCCGCTGAGCGAGAAATCCGCGACGTCCACCACCGCCTCGTCGCCGAGCTCCAGCGCGTCCAGCCCGGTCTCCCGGGTCCACACCTCGCCGCCGGTCTCCGAGCAGCCCATCACCGCGGGCGTCCAGGAGTGCGCGGTGGCCTCGTCCATGAACCGCTCGATCGCCCCGGGCCACGCCTCGACGTCGCCGATGGGGTCGCCGCTGGCGAGCATGACGCCGCCCACCACCCGGTAGCAGACGGCGGCCTTGCCGCTGGGCGAGAAGACCACGGCCTTGTCCCGGCGCAGCGCGAAGTGCCCCAGCGAGTCGCGGCCGCCGTGCCGCTCCAGCAGGGCGCGCAGCCGCTGCTCGTCGTCGGCGGTGAGCCGGGCCACCGGGTGCTCGGGGCGGAAGGCGAGGTAGATGGTCGTGACGGCGGTGAGCAGCCCGAGCGCGCCGAGGCTGTAGCCGACCGTCCAGCCCACGCCGCCGCGGTAGCCCACCGGCCCCTCGGCGCCGAACAGGCCGTACAGCACGTGCTCCAGCCGCTCGCTGAGGCTGGGGTCGCCGACCGTCCTGCCGGGGTGGGCGCTGACGATCGCCAGACCCAGGGCCAGCGAGCCCGCGCCCATCAGCACGAAGTTGGCGAGAGCGCGCCACCGGCTGCGCGGGTCGGGCAGGGCGGCGAACTCGCGGCCCGTGCCTGCCGTTCTCACCGTGACTGACATGGTTCTTCCCGTGCTCTGACAAGGGTCCCGCGAGGGCGTGCGCCCTGTAGGACGGGCGCGGCGAGCGCCAGGTTCATCGCCGGACGCCGAACGGGGGCGGACATACCGGTACCGGCCGGTATACGGAGCCGTACGGGGGTGTGCGGAGGCGGACGGGGTCGGCGTGCGCCTGTTCCGGCGTACGGGGTCGGGGCCGCGCCTGTTCCGGCGTACGGGGTCGGGTGCGGGTCCGGGTCCGGTGCGGGTCAGGTCAGATGCGGGTCAGGTCAGGCGACGGTCTGCACGTCCGCTTCGGCGCGGGCGATGGCCTGGGCGTCGGCGGCGGTGGAGCGGCGCAGCGCCTCGTGCAGCCGGGCCGGGGTGAGTACGCCGAGGAAGCGGTTCCGCCCGGCGGGGTCGAGGACCGCGATCCAGCCGGCGTCGTGCTGGAGCATGGTGGCGAACGCCTGCTTCAGCGAGGCGCCGACCGGAAGCCAGGCTTCCATCCGGCGGGCGTGTTCCCGCACCGAGCCGCCGAGTGCGGCCTGCTCGGCGGATATCCAGCCGTGCAACTGGTCGTCGCCGTCCAGCACGACCGCCCAGCGGGCGCCCAGGTCGCGGGGGAGCGCGTCGTCGAGGTGGACGACCGGCGGGCTCTCCAGGTCGCCCGGCTCGATGGGGGTGACCGACAGCCGCTTCAGGCCGCGGTCCGCGCCCACGAAGTCGGCGACGTAGGGGGAGGCGGGGGCGCCGAGCACGGTGGCGGGGGCGTCGAACTGCTCGATCCGCCCCTCCCCGTAGACCGCGATCCGGTCGCCCAGCCGGACGGCCTCCTCGATGTCGTGGGTGACGAAGAGCACGGTCTTGCGCATCTCGGACTGGAGGCGCAGGAACTCGTTCTGCAGATGCTCGCGGACCACCGGGTCTACCGCGCCGAACGGCTCGTCCATCAGCAGCACGGGCGGGTCGGCGGCGAGCGCGCGGGCGACGCCGACGCGCTGGCGCTGGCCCCCGGAGAGCTGGTGGGGGTAGCGGTCGCCGTGCACCGACGGGTCCAGGCCGACCAGTTCGAGGAGTTCGGCGGCGCGGGTGCGGGCGGTGGCGCGCTTGACGCCGAGCAGGTGGGGGACGGTGGCGGTGTTGTCCAGCACGGTCCGGTGCGGGAAGAGGCCGACCTGCTGGATGACGTAGCCGATCCGGCGGCGCAGCTCGACCGGGTCCTCGGCGGCGATGTCGCGCCCGTCGACCTCGATGCGGCCCTCGGTCGGTTCGATCAGCCGGTTGACCATCTTCATGGTGGTGGTCTTGCCGCAGCCGGACGGGCCGACGAGCGTGACCAGTTCGCCCTCGGCCACTTCGAACGACAGGTCGTCCACGGCGGTGGTGCCGTCGGCGTACCGCTTCGTGACGTGCTCGAATCGGATCATGCGGCCATTGTCGCCCGCCGCGCGGCGTTCGAACCCGCCGTGTGTGAAGGCCGTGTTTCCAGGGTGTGGCGGGTCACGGGACGGGCATCGTTGATTGTCAGTGGCGGGGGTTAGGGTCGGTGACGGCTCGAACTGCGGCGCGAACCGCGACTCCGAGCCCCGGTCCGAGCAGGGAGGGGCCGGGGCACGGCACGCCTGACGACGTACGGGGGAGGTGGGGCGGATGGGCACCGGTTGCCTGGTGGCCAACGCGTGGATCTGCGGCGAGTACCTCAGCTCGCGCGGCCAGGAGCTGACCGACGCCACGCTCCAGCACGTCTGGATCACGGTGGTGTCGGTGCTGCTGGGGCTGGCCGTCGCCTTCCCGCTGGCGCTGCTGGTGCGGGCCCGGCCGCGGTTCGCCGCGCCGGTGCTCGGGCTGACGACGGTGCTGTACGCGATTCCCTCGCTGGCCATGTTCTCGCTGCTGCTGCCGCTGTTCGGGCTGTCGGCCGCCCTGGTCGTCACCGGGCTGGTGCTGTACTCGCTGACCATTCTGGTGCGCAACATCCTGGCCGGTCTCGCCGCGGTGCCGGCCGAGGCCCGGGAGGCGGCGCGCGGCATGGGGTACGGCCCGGCCAGGCTGCTGTGGGAGGTCGAACTCCCGCTGGCGCTGCCCGCGGTGCTGGCCGGGGTGCGGATGGCCACGGTCTCCACGGTGGCGCTGACCACGGTCGGCGCGCTGGTGGACTACGGCGGCCTGGGCACCCTGATCACCACCGGACTCAAGAGCTACTTCAAGGCGCAGGTGCTGACCGCGTCGGTGCTGTGCGTGCTGCTGGCGGTCGTGGCGGACCTGCTGCTGCTGGGGCTCCAGCGGCTGCTCACCCCGTGGACGAGGACGCCGAGGACGCCGAAGGCGACGAGGGGGCCGGGGGCGCCGAAGCCGGCGCGGACGGCGGGCGATCCCGTCGCCGCCCCGGTGGGCGGCGCTCCGGCGGGCGGCGCCGCGGTGGCCGGCGCCGGGACGGCCGGTGCTCCGGCCGGCGGCGGGCAGAGCCCGGCGGCGGGCGGGCCCCGAATACGCAAGGAGGCGGGCTGAGCGATGGGCGCGGTGGCCGATGCCTGGACGTGGCTGACGACCGGGGCCAACTGGCAGGGCGAGAGCGGGGTGACCGCCCGGCTGGTCGAGCACCTGTGGTTCAGCGGGGTGTGCCTGCTGGTCTCCTGCCTGATCGCCCTCCCGCTGGCGCTGTGGCTGGGCCACATCGGCCGCGGCGGGGCGCTCGCGGTCAACGTCTCCAACGTCGGCCGGGCGGTGCCGACCCTGGCGGTGCTGGTGCTGCTGACGCTCACCCCGCTCGGCAAGCAGGGCGACCTGCCGACGATCATCGCGCTGGTGCTGTTCGCGGTGCCGCCGCTGCTGACCAACGCCTATGTCGGGATGCGGGAGGTGGACCGCTCGGTCATCGAGGCGGCCCGCGGCATGGGGATGTCGGGCGGCCAGGTGTTCCGCCGGGTCGAACTCCCGCTGGCGTACCCGCTGGTGCTCACCGGGCTGCGCTCGGCCACCGTGCAGGTGATCGCCACCGCGACGCTGGCCGCGATAGCCGGCGGCGGCGGCCTCGGCCGGATCATCACGGCCGGGTTCAACACCAGCGACACCGGGCAGGTGGTCGCGGGCGCGCTCGTGGTGGGCGCGCTGGCGTTGGTCGTCGAGGGCCTGCTGGTGCTGGCGGGGCGGCTGTGCGACCCGATGCGGGCCACCCGCCGCACCCGGCCGGCCGGCCCGGCCGCCGGCGCCCCGGGCGGCGCGCCCGCGGCCCCGGCGAAGGCGGCGGCCTGAGCCCGGACCGAGGCCGGAGCGGTCGCACGACAGGGCGGTCCGGCGGCGGCGCGGCCGCCGCACCCCACGGCGCACCGACACAGCTGACGACACACCTGACGACACAGCTCACGAGACACCGGACGAGACGGAGAACAACGACATGAGCAGAACCGCACGGGTGGCGGGAGCGGCGCTGGGCGTGCTCGCCCTGACCGGTGGACTGGCCGCCTGCGGCGGCGACAGCCTGGAGGACCGCGATTCCTCCGGCGGGGCGTCGGGCTCGTCGGGCGGGGGCGGCGCCAAGGGCTCGCTGGTCGTCGGCTCGGCCGGCTTCACCGAGGCCAACGTGCTGGCCGAGCTGTACGCCCAGGTCCTCAAGGACGCCGGATACAGCACCTCCATCAAGACCGTGGAGAACCGCGAACTCTACGAGCCGGCGCTGGAGAAGGGCGACATCGACGTCGTCCCCGAATACGCGGCGACTCTCGCGGAATTCCTCAACGCCAAGGCGAACGGGCCGAAGCAGGCCCAGGAGAAGCCGGTCGCCTCCAGCGATGTGAACGCCACCGTGGACGCGTTGGAGAAGCTCGCCGAACCGCGCGGACTGAAGGTGCTGCCGGCCGGCGAGGCGGTCGACCAGAACGCCTTCGCGGTGACCAAGGAATACGCGGAGAAGAACAAGCTCAAGACGCTGTCCGACCTCGGCGCGGCCAAGCTGAAGGTCAGGATCGCGGCCGGTGACGAATGCGCGATCCGCCCGTTCTGCGCGCCGGGTCTGAAGAAGGCGTACGGCATCGACGTGGCCGGCATCGATCCCAAGGGCGTCGGTACGCCGCAGGCCAAGCAGGCGGTGAAGGACGGCACCGACCAGTTGGTGCTGACCACGACCACCGACGCCACCCTTGAGCAGTTCGGCCTGGTGCTGCTGGAGGACGACAAGAAGCTCCAGAACGCCGACAACGTACTGCCGGTGGTGAACGCCAAGGACGCCGGTTCGGACGAGATAGCCGCGGCACTGAAGAAGATATCCACCGCCCTCACCACGGACGACCTGGTCGAACTCAACCGGAAGGTGGACGCCGAGCGCGCCAAGCCGGCCGATGTCGCCAAGGCCTACCTGGAGGAGAAGGGTCTGCTCGGCGGCTCGTGACGAGCCCTGAACTTTCCCCTGCGGACGTGTCTTTCGCCGCCTACGCAGGGTAAGTTCCAGGCCATGCCACGTGGACGCCACCGCCATTCCCCGCCCCTGCACAGGCTTCTGCCGCCCAGCGCGGTGGCGGGAGCGGCCGTCCTCAGCGCCGCGGTCGCCTGGCTGCCGACCGATCCGCTGGTCCTGCGGCTGCTGGCCGCGGCGGCGGCGGTCTCGGCGGTGGCCGGCGCGGTCCTGACCCGCACCTGGGACCGGGCCGCCGGCCGCCGCGTCGCCGAGCTGACCCGGGCCCGCGCCGGGGACCAGTGGCGGTCCGAGGAGCGGGTGGCCGAACTGGAGTCGGACCTGGAGGAATCCCGCGAGCTGCGCGGCAAGCTGGACGCCAAACTGCGCACCAAGCGCATCGAGTTGGCGGCGCTGCGCAACGAGCACGCCGAGCTGCTGCGGCGGTACGCCACCGCGGAGACCGAACGTGCCAGCGCCCTGGAGGGGCGGCGGCAGCTCGCGCTGGAGGTGGCCGCCCCCGGCGGCGTCACCGCGGCGGGCCGCCCGGCCCTTCCGGTCTCGCCGTCCACGCCCACCCAGGGCGCGTACCTCCAGGCCGCCCGGGCGCTGGCCGAGCTGACCCGCAACGCGACCATGCAGCAGGCCCGGCGCACCCTGGCCGCCGCGGCGCCCCGCCCGGGCGTACCGGCCGCGGGCGTACCGGCCGTGAAGGGCGCCGCTCCCTTCGGCGAGCACGGAGCCTCCGCCGCCCAGGGCGACGGCCCCGGCGGCGACGGCCCCGGCGGTGGCCCCGGCGGTGGGATGACACCCGTCCCGCCGGCCGCCGCCATCCCCCCGCCCGGCCCGCGCCGCAGCGTCCAGCGCCTCCAGGGCGGCTTCGACTTCTTCGGCACCGGCCCGGGCCCCGACGGCGACGGCGACCCGGACTCCGCCCGCGACCGGTCCGCGGCCCCCGCGACCCACGATGGCGACGACGCCCCGCACGCGGACGACGCCCCGCATATGGACGGCGCCGCCCCCGCGAATGACGCCGCGTCCGCGAACGGCGCCGCGTCGGTGAACGGCGCCGCTCCGGTCCGGGCGGCGCTCGGCCGGGGGACAGGCGGCCGGCAGGGGGCGGACAGCCGCGTGACGGACGCCGCCGCGTCCCCGGCGGGCGCCGGATCCGCGCCCTCGACGGCTGCCGGGCCCGTGGGGGAGGACGAGGATCTCGCGGACGTCGTCGGGGAGGAGGCGCTGGCGCACCACCAGGCGCGGCGCGCGACCGAGCGGCGGGCCGTCGGCGAGGTCATCGACCTCACCGCGCACGACGAGACCGAGCAGATCGACCTGGCCGGCCTCCGCCGCAACGCGGCGGGCTGACCCGTCCGGACCGGCCCTCGGGGTCGACCCCGGGACCGACCTGGGCCGACCCGGGGCGGGCCCAGGCTTGTGGCCCGGGGCTACTTGTCGATGTCGCCGACGACGAAGAAGAACGAGCCGAGGATGGCGACCATGTCGGCGACCAGGGTGCCGGGGAGCAGTTCGGTCAGGGCCTGGATGTTGTTGAACGAGGCGGAGCGCAGCTTGAGGCGGTAGGGGGTCTTCTCGCCCTTGGAGACCAGGTAGTAGCCGTTGATGCCGAGGGGGTTCTCGGTCCAGGCGTAGGTGTGGCCCTCGGGTGCCTTGAGGACCTTCGGCAGCCGCTGGTTGATCGGTCCGGGCGGCAGCTCCGCGATCCGGTCCAGGCAGGCGTCGGCCAGCGCGAGGGAGTTGTGGGTCTGGCGCAGCAGGCACTCGAAGCGGGCCAGGCAGTCGCCCTCCTCGCGCACCACCACCTCCAGCACGTCGGCCAGCTGCCCGTACGCCAGGTACGGCTCGTCGCGGCGCAGGTCGAAGTCGACGCCCGAGGCGCGGGCGATCGGCCCGCTCACCCCGTACGCGTGCACGGTCTGCGGCGACAGGACGCCGACGCCCCTGGTCCGGCCCCGGAAGATCTCGTTGCCGAGGACCAGCTTGTCGTAGACGTCCATGCGCGAGCGCACCTCGGCGACCGCCGCCCTCGCCCGGCCGAGCCAGCCGGCGGGCAGGTCCTCCTTCAGCCCGCCGACCCGGTTGAACATGTAGTGCATCCGGCCGCCGGAGAGCTCCTCCATCACGTGCTGGAGGTCCTCCCGCTCCCGGAAGGCGTGGAAGATCGGGGTGATGCCGCCCAGTTCGAGGGGATAGGAGCCGAGGAACATCAGGTGGTTGAGCACCCGGTTCAGCTCGGCCAGCAGCGTCCGCGTCCACACCGCGCGTTCGGGGACCTCCATGCCGAGCATCCGCTCGACGGCCATCACCACGCCCAGCTCGTTGGAGAACGCCGACAGCCAGTCGTGCCGGTTGGCGAGCATGATGATCTGCCGGTAGTCGCGGGCCTCGAACAGCTTCTCCGCGCCCCGGTGCATATAGCCGACGACCGGTTCGACCTCGCGGATCAGCTCGCCGTCCAGCACCAGGCGCAGCCGCAGCACGCCGTGCGTGGAGGGGTGCTGCGGCCCGATGTTGAGCACCATGTCGGTGCTCTCCGCCGCCCCGCCGACGCCGACGGTGGTCTCCCGGACCGCCCCGGGCGGCGCTCCCGGCGTGGCCTCCGGTGTCACTCCCGGCTCAGTGCGCTGCGTCATGCCCGCCAGTATCCCCCGTCGGTACCGACACGCTGGAGGAGCCAGGTGAAGTCGCCGAGCCCGCCGCGCGCGGTCAGCTCGGCGGCCTCGCCCGCCCCGGCGAGCGCCCGGACGTACGCCGCCGGGTCGGCCGAGGCCAGGGACAGCGGCGGCCGGGACCCCCGTACCCCCAGTCGGTGCAGCATCTCCCGCTGGGTGAGCAGCTCGGGGTCCGGGAGCCCGGGGGCGGCGGCCGCGGCCGCGCAGGCGTCCAGCGCCACATGCGCGGTCAGGTCGCACCGCCCGTCCGGGACCGGCGCCACCTCGCGGCCCTCCCGGAAGCCGGTGAGCGTGCCGAACGGCGGCCGCGCCCCGGCCAGGTGCCCGTAGTCGACCGCCACCGCGAGGCCCGCCGCCACCGAGCCGACCGCCGCCGCCCAGGCCGCGTCCCGGGGGCGGCCGATCTCGGCGCGCTCACCCGGCTCGGACAGCGGCCACCAGCGGGCCAGCCAGGCGGCGTCCGCGCCCGCCACCGGGGCGGCCAGGCGCTCGCGGCCGTCGTGCGCCACCTCCACGTACCGGGCGGTGCCGTCGGCGTCGGCCTCGGCCACCTCCACCGGGACGTCGTCCAGCCACTCGTTGGCGAACAGCAGACCGCGCACCCCCTGCGGGACGGCATCCGTCCACTCCACCCGGGAGTCGAGGCCGGCCGGCCGGCCTCGACTCCCGGGTG
>NZ_PVLV01000135.1 GCF_002982015.1 Streptomyces solincola | reverse complement strand
ATGGTCGCCTACCTGTACGACGTGGGCCCGCTCGGCGTCGGCAAGCTGGTCAGCCACGCCCCGTACACCTTCCACGGCGAGACGCCGGGCCGGCCGTTCCCCGTCGACCTGGAGCTTTTCTCCACGGCCTACGACATCCCGGCCGGCCCGGCGTCTCGCCGTGGAAGGTGTACGGGGCGTGGCTGACCAGCTTGCCGACGCCGAGCGGGCCCACGTCGTACAGGTAGGCGACCATCGTGCCGCTCTCCTTGGTGCTGGTGAGCGTGGTGTGCAGCTTCGCGGTGCCTCGCACCCGCCGCTCGCCGGCGTACCGCTCGGACTGCCAGACGGCGGTGAACGGGCGGGGGAGCAGCGGGATGGACGCCATCGGCGGCAGCTTCAGGAACTGGTCCAGGGCGCTGGAGAGGATCAGGGTGCCGCCGTCGGCGCCGGAGTTGACGTTCCCCCGGATCCTCTGCTGTCCGGCGAGGGAGATCTTGTGCTCGGTGGCGGCGACCGACTTCCAGTCGGGGTAGCCCTCGTAACCGCCGCCGGTGCGGGCCTTGAGCTGCACCGGCTGCTCCCGGTCGATGCCGTTGGCCTCGCCCCGCAGGTGGTGGTCGAACCAGCGCCGGGTGCTGGTCCAGGTGTCGTTGGGCAGCCCGAGCAGTCCGGTGGCCTCGGCGGTGGCGTGGTCGCCGGGGCGGAACTCCAGCCGCTTGGGGCCGGTCAGCTTCTCGAAGAAGGAGGCGTACTGGTTGGGCGGGAAGATGGAGTCGCCCCAGGCGTTGCCGAGCATCACGGCGGTGCCGTTGGCGTTGATCCGGTCCAGGTAGGCGGCCGGGGAGCGCTTGGCGCCCCAGGCGATCATGTCGGCCTCCTTGTCCAGGTTGGAGCCGAGGAAGTCCTTGAGCACCTGCTGGAGCTCGGCCCCGGGCCGCCCGGTGAGCTGGGCGGAGCCGCCGAGCAGGGCGGCGGCCTGGAGGTGCTGGGTGCGGCCGCTGTAGATCGAGTCGATGAGGTCGGCCCAGCCGCTGAGCGCGGCGACGGCCTTGACCCGCTTGTCGTGGGCAGCGGCGAGCAGGCTGATCCCGGCGCCGTAGCTGACGCCGGCCATGCCGACGCGGTCGGGGTCGGCGGGGGTGTTGGCCAGCGCCCAGTCGATGACCCGGGAGGCGTCGGCGACGTCCGGCGGGCCGGCGACCTCGATGTCGCCGCCGGACTGCCAGAAGCCGCGCGAGTTGTAGCTGACCACCACATAGCCGTCGGCGGCGAGCCTGGCGGCCTGGGCGGCGTACTCGATCTGCGGCAGGGCCCAGCTCGTGGGCAGCACGACCACCGGGTGGCGGTCGCCGGCCTGGGCGCCGGGCGGGGTGGCGACGTTGGCCTTGAGGATGGTGCCGCCGTCGCCGGGGATGTCCATGAACCGCACCCCGGGCACGGAGGCGGCGGCCGGGGCGGCGGTGGCGGCGGAGGGGGCGAGGGCGAGGGCGGTGCCGGCCAGCAGGGCGGTGCAGGCGGCGGCGGAGGTGGTGCTGCGCAGGGCTGTGAGCGGCTGTCCCACGGTTACTCCCCAGTCACTTGAAAGGTGAACCGCAGGTAACCATGGGCGGCTTACCGGAGGTAACCGGTCGGTACGTCACGCACCGGTAACGATCACGGGTCGCCCGCCCGCGCGGCGGGTGTCAGCTCAGCGCGCTGCGGGTCTGCCAGTCGGCCCAGCTCAGATTCCACTCGCCGTAGCCGTTGCCCGCCTCCGGCGCGCCCTTGGTGTCCGCGCCGGACACCTCGAACGGGTCGCCCTGCTGCGTCTGCGCGTACACCCAGGCGGCGTCCTCGGAGCTCATCCCGACGCACCCGGAGCTGTGGTTGACCCGCCCCAGGAAGGCGGCGTTCCACGGCGCGGCGTGCGCGTACATCCCGGACCACGTCAGCCGCATCGAGGAGTCGACCATCTTGTCGTACGCGTCCCCGAGGCCGACCGTCTCGGAGCGCATGTTGACGGTGCCCTCCTTGGCCATCAGCACCGAGGTGCCGCCCCAGGAGCGCTTGTCGCCGCCGGGCGTGCCTCCGGAGACGGGCACCGAACGGACCTCCTCGCCGTCCCGCAGCAGCGTCAGCCGGTGGGCGTCCAGGTCCACCCGCACCACCTGGTTGCGGCCCACCGTCATGGTGGTGGTGTAGTCGCGGACGAAGAAGCCGCCCTCGCCGCCGGAGTCCACGCCGTTCAGCTCGGCCTTCAGGGTGGCCCGGGTGCCCGGCTTCCAGTACGTCTTCGGCCGCCAGTCCACCCGGTCCCGCCCCGAGTAGTCGGTGATCCACCCCCAGGAGCCGGTGGTGCCGTTGGAGGTGGTGACCTTCAGCCGGCGCTCGACCGCCGCCTTGTCCTTCACCGGGTGGTCGAACACCAGCGACAGCGGCTGGCCGATGCCGACAGTGGCGTTCTTGCCCGGCGCCAGCGTCAGCTTGTTGACCTTCTCCGCCTCCGCGGTGCCGAAGCGCTGCTCCGCCCGGCCGCCGCGGTCGTCCCGGGCCTCCACGGTGTACGAGGTGCCGGGCGCCGCCGGGCGGGTGGACGTCCAGGTCCGGCCGTCCGGCGACACCGCCCCGTCCAGCGTGCCGCCCTCGGAGTCCCGCACGGTGACCCGCTTCAGGGCGCCCTCGGCCAGCTCGACTGTCACCGGACGGCCGGCCTGCGCCCGCGTACCGGAGAGGCTGACCGAGATCCGGGCGGCCGGCGGCGCCTCGCCCCGCCCGTCGTCCGCCCGCGCGCCCGAGCCGCCCGAGCAGGCGGACAGCGCTGAGGTGGCGAGCACCGCGGTGCAGCCGAGCACCACGGCGGCGGCGCCCCGGGAGAGAGAGGAGCGCGCGGGGCGGGCAGGGGTCGTCACGGGAACCTCCGTCGGGCGGTCGTCGTCCCCAGGGGAGAGGGCGGGAAGCGGTCGCGGGTTGCCTCTTTGCCCCGGAATCCTCCCGGACGGGCGCTGTGAGATGCCTCGCACCCCGGTGCGCCCGGTGTCCCGTTCACCCCACCGCCGCCACGGGACCGCGCGGCCCCGCCGCACATGAGCCGCCGGGCGGCGGGCAGACGGGCCGCACACGAACCGCCGGACGGCGGGCGGAGGGGCTTGCCGCCGAGCCGGTCCTGGCGAGGCGCCCGCGCCGAAGTTACGCTGCGCGGACGGCCGTTGACTGGAGGTACACGTGCGTCGCACTCAGGTACGTCAGGTTCGCCGGACCAGGAGGGCACAGGGCGTCGCCATCGCCGCCGTCGCCGCCGCGGTCCTCACCTCGTCGGCGGTCGCCGCGCCGTCCGCCGCGCCGTCGGCCGACCCGCCGGCGAAGTCCGCCGACCGGCGGCCGGCCGCACCGGCCAAGACGCCGGAGGCGGTCGGCTACGGAGGCGCGGTCGCCAGCGTCGACCCGGACGCCTCCGCCGCCGGCATCGAGGTGCTGCGCCGCGGCGGCAACGCGGTGGACGCGGCGGTGGCGACCGCGGCCGCGCTCGGCGTCACCGAGCCCTACTCGGCCGGCATCGGCGGCGGCGGCTTCTTCGTCTACTACGACGCCGGGTCCCGCAAGGTGCACACCATCGACGGCCGCGAGACCGCCCCGCGCTCCGCCGACGCGAAGCTCTTCCAGGAGGACGGCAAGGCCATCCCGTTCGAGGAGGGCGTCACCAGCGGACTGGGCGTCGGCACCCCCGGCACGCCCGCCACCTGGGACTCCGCGCTCGACGCCTGGGGCAGCAGGTCCCTGCGCGAGCTGCTCAAGCCCGCCGAACGGCTCGCCCGCGATGGCTTCACGGTGGACGCCACCTTCCGCTCCCAGACCCAGGCCAACGAGGCCCGCTTCCGCGACTTCCCGGCCAGCTCCGAGCTGTTCCTGCCCGGCGGCCGACTGCCCGTCGTCGGCTCCACCTTCAAGAACCCGGACCTGGCCCGCACCTACGCCAAGCTCGGCAGGGAGGGTACCGGCGCCCTCTACCGGGGCCCGCTGGCCCGCGACATCGTCGACACCGTGCAGGAACCGCCGGTCCGCGAGGGCGCCACCCGCAAGGTCCGCCCCGGCGACCTGACCACCCGTGACCTCGCCGCGTACGACACCGTCCGCCGCAAGCCCACCAAGGTCTCCTACCGGGGCCTGGACGTCTACGGCATGGCCCCGGTCTCCTCCGGCGGCACCAGCGTCGGCGAGGCCCTGAACATCCTGGAGCGCACCGACCTCGCGGACGCCTCCCAGGCCCGCTATCTGCACCGCTTCATCGAGGCCAGCCGGATCGCGTTCGCCGACCGGGGCCGCTGGGTCGGCGACCCGGCGTTCGAGGACGTGCCCACCGCCGGACTGCTCTCCCAGCGGTTCGCCGACTCCCGGGCCTGCCTGATCCGCGACGACAAGGCGCTGACCAGCCCGCTCGCCCCCGGCGACCCGCGCAGCCCCAAGCCGTGCGCCACCGCGGACCGGGCCGCCCCCACCACGTACGAGGGGGAGAACACCACCCACCTCACCGCCTCCGACCGCTGGGGCAACGTCGTCGCCTACACCCTCACCATCGAGTCCACCGGCGGCAGCGGCATCACCGTGCCGGGCCGGGGCTTCCTGCTCAACAACGAACTGACCGACTTCTCCTTCGCCCCGGCCAACCCGGCCGTGCACGACCCGAACCTCCCCGGCCCCGGCAAGCGGCCGCGCTCCTCCATCTCCCCGACCATCGTGCTGGACCGCCACGACCGGCCGGTCCTCGCCCTCGGCTCCCCGGGCGGCGCGACCATCATCACCACCGTGTTGCAGACCCTCACCGGTGTGCTCGACCGGGACCTGCCGCTGGTCGAGGCGATCGCCGCGCCCCGCGCCAGCCAGCGCAACGCCGCCACCACGGAGCTGGAGCCCGCCCTGTACGACTCCCCGCTCCGCGCCGAACTCGAAGCGCTCGGCCACGCCTTCAAGCGCAATCCGGAGATCGGCGCGGCCACCGGCGTCCAGCGCCTGCCCGACGGCCGCTGGCTCGCCGCCGCCGAGAAGGTCCGCCGCGGCGGCGGCTCGGCGATGGTGGTCCGCCCGGCCGGCCGCTGAGACCCCTCCCGGTCTCCGTCACCGCCCCCGTCCCCGCCTCGGCGCGGGGGCGGGGGCGGTCCGGCGTCAGCCGGCGGTCTCCCGAGGGGCCGTCAGGATCCGCGGGCCGTCGTCCGTCACGGCGACGGTGTGCTCCACGTGGGCCGCCCGGCTGCCGTCCAGCGTGCGCACCGTCCAGCCGTCCGGCCCGGTGCCGCAGTCGTCCTGGCCGCCGCCCAGCAGGATCGGCTCGATCGCCAGCACCATCCCGGGGCGCAGCCGCACCCCGCGCCCGGGCCGCCCCTCGTTCGGCACCGCCGGGTCCTCGTGCATCGAGCGGCCCACCCCGTGGCCGCCGACGCCCTGGAGGATGCCGTAGCCGGCGTCCCGGCAGACCGAGCCCACCGCGTGCGCGATGTCGCCGACCCGGTTGCCGGGCACCGCGGCCGCGATGCCCGCCGCCAGCGCCTCGTAGGCGGTGGCGATCAGCCGGGTGTCCGCCGGGGCGGCGCTCCGCCCCACGGTGAAGCTGATCGCGCTGTCGCCCACCCAGCCGTCCAGCACCGCCCCGCAGTCCGCGCTCAGCAGGTCGCCGTCGCGCAGCCGGGTCTCACCCGGGACGCCGTGCACTACCGTGTCGTTGACGGACAGGCAGACCACCGCGGGGAACGGCACCGGCGCCCAGTCCGGGCGGTAGCCGAGGAACGGCGACCCGGCCCCGGCCTTGTCCAGCACCTCCCGCGCCACCTCGTCCAGGGTCCGCAGCGCCACCCCGGGCGCCGCGTGTTCCCGTACCGCCGCCAGCGCGTCGGCGACGACCGCGCCGGCCGCCCGCATCGCCGCGAGTGCGGCCTCGTCCTTGATACCGATCATGCCAATTACTATACCGGTATAAGAATCGGGATCGTGACCGTAGACTGGGCGCATGGTCCGAACCCCACTGACGCCCGAGGAGCGCGAACGCGGCGAACGCCTCGGCGCGCTGCTCCGCGAAGCCCGCGGCCCGCGCAGCATGGCCGAGGTCGCCGCCGCCGCCGGACTCTCCCCGGAGACCCTGCGCAAGATCGAGACCGGCAGGGCACCCACCCCGGCGTTCTTCACCGTCGCCGCGCTCGCCGAGGTCCTCGGGCTGTCGCTGAACGACGTCGCCCTGCGCTGCGCCCTCCTTCCAGCCGGAGCCGTCTGACACCCAGGTCCTCCGGCGTAGGCTCGGCCCCGTGATTCCCGAGACGCTGCGGCGCGGCCGCTACCTCAGCCTGACCACCTTCCGCAAGGACGGGACGGGCGTCGCCACGCCGGTCTGGTACGCGATCGACGGCGGCGAACTCGTCGTCTGGACCCGCTCCGACGCCTGGAAGGTCAAGCGGCTCCGCCGCGACCAGCGGGTGCTCGTCGCGCCCTGCGACGTGCGCGGCAACGTCCCCGAGGGCGCGCCCCGCGCCGAGGGGATGGCCCGGCTGCTCCAGGACGCCGCCGAGCTGAAGCGGGTACGCGGGCTGCTGTCGCGGAAGTACACCTGGCAGTTCTGGCTGGTGGACGTCCCGGCGACGGTCTTCCGGCGCGGCAAGCGCCCGCACACCGGCATCGCGGTGCGGCTCACGGCGGAAGAGCCGAACTAGCCCGGGCGCGACACGGCCGCGGGCCCCCTGCCTCATGCCGGTTGCGCCGGAGGCCGGGAGTGCGGACGGCGGCGGGGCCGTCCCCCGGCCCGCGTCCCGAACGACCAGGCCCCCGTCTGCGTCCCCGCTCCTCCGCCGCGTCCGGCCGCCGTCCCCGCAGCCGCGGCGACCGGCCGGGGCCCCCGGTGCGGGGGCGCGACCTGGTGCCCGCCCCGCGGGTGGCCGGTCCGGCGCGCCGGTGAGCACACCCTGGGAACGCTTCGGCCCGATGTGGACCACTCGGGTATGAAACTTGATCGACTCCGTCGCTTCACGGCGGCGGTCTTGCTCCCGCATGTGACGAGGCTTACGTTCGCTACCTACGCACCGCCTCTACGGGCGTAGAGCTTGCCGACGCACGTCGCGAAGGAGCAGGCCATGTCCCATTCCGTGCGCGCAGCGCTGGTCCAGGCGACCTGGACCGGCGACACCGAGTCCATGATCGCCAAGCACGAGGAGCACGCCCGCGAGGCGGCCCGCCAGGGAGCCGGGATCATCGGCTTCCAGGAGGTCTTCAACGCCCCGTACTTCTGCCAGGTGCAGGAGCCCGAGCACTACCGCTGGGCCGAACCGGTCCCGGACGGGCCCACCGTCACGCGGATGCGGGAGCTGGCCCGGGAGACCGGCATGGTGATCGTCGTCCCGGTCTTCGAGATCGAGGGGCCGGGCTTCTACTACAACACCGCGGCCGTCATCGACGCCGACGGCTCATACCTCGGCAAGTACCGCAAGCACCACATCCCGCAGGTCAAGGGCTTCTGGGAGAAGTTCTACTTCCGGCCCGGCAACGTCGGCTGGCCGGTCTTCGAGACGGCGGTCGGCCGGGTCGGGGTCTACATCTGCTACGACCGGCACTTCCCGGAGGGCTGGCGGCAGCTCGGCCTGGCCGGCGCGCAGTTGGTCTACAACCCCTCCGCCACCCACCGGGGCCTCTCCGCCCACCTGTGGCAACTGGAGCAGCCCGCCGCCGCCGTCGCCAACGAGTACTTCGTCGCCGCGATCAACCGGGTCGGCCGCGAGGAGTACGGCGACAACGACTTCTACGGCACCAGCTACTTCGTGGACCCGCGCGGACAGTTCGTCGGCGACCTCGCCTCCGACAAGGAGGAGGAACTCCTCGTCCGCGACCTGGACTTCGACCTGATCGACGAGGTGCGCCGGCAGTGGGCGTTCTACCGGGACCGCCGCCCCGACGCGTACGAGGAGCTGACCCTGCCGTGAACGACCTGCTCAAGCGGCACCAGGCCGTCATCCCCGACTGGGTCGCCCTCTACTACCGCGACCCCGTCGAGATCACCCGCGGCGAGGGCCGGCACGTCTTCGACGCCGACGGCAACCGCTACCTGGACTTCTTCGGCGGCATCCTCACCACCATGACCGCGCACGCGCTGCCCGAGGTCACCCGGGCGGTCAGCGAGCAGGCCGGCCGGATCATCCACTCCTCCACGCTCTACCTGAACCGCCCCATGGTGGAGCTGGCCGAGCGGATCGCCGCCCTCTCCGGCATCCCCGACGCCCGGGTCTTCTTCACCACCTCCGGCACCGAGGCCAACGACACCGCGCTGCTGCTGGCCACCGCGCACCGCCGCTCCAACCAGATCCTGGCCATGCGCAACAGCTACCACGGCCGCTCCTTCTCCACCGTCTCCATCACCGGCAACCGCGCCTGGTCGCCCACCACGCTCTCCCCGCTGCAAACCCTCTACGTGCACGGGGCCGTGCGCACCCGGGGGCCGTACGCGCACCTGTCCGACGCCGAGTTCACCGCCGCCTGCGTCGCGGACCTCACCGACCTCCTCGGCCACACCGGGGACGTCGCCGCGCTGATCGCCGAGCCGGTGCAGGGCGTCGGCGGGTTCACCTCCCCGCCGGACGGGCTGTACGCCGCCTTCTGCGACGTGCTGGCCGCGCGCGGGGCGCTGTGGATCGCCGACGAGGTGCAGACCGGCTGGGGCCGCACCGGCGAGCACTTCTGGGGCTGGCAGGCGCACGGCGCGAGCGGTCCGCCGGACCTGCTGACCTTCGCCAAGGGCATCGGCAACGGCATGTCCATCGGCGGCGTCGTCGGCCGCGCCGAGATCATGAACGGCATCACCGCCAACTCCATCTCCACCTTCGGCGGCTCGCCGATCACCATGGCCGCCGGCCTCGCCAACCTCGCCTATCTGCTGGAGCACGACCTCCAGGGCAACGCCCGTCGGGTCGGGGGACTGCTGATCGAGCGGCTGCGCGCCGCCACCGCCGGCCTGTCCCGGGTGCGCGAGGTCCGCGGCCGCGGACTGATGATCGGCGTCGAGCTGGTCCGCCCCGGCACCGACCAGGCCGACCCGGAGGCCGCCGCGGCCGTGCTGGAGGCCGCCCGCGCGGGCGGCCTGCTCATCGGCAAGGGCGGCGGCCACGACACCAGCGCGCTGCGGATCGCCCCGCCGCTCACCCTCACCGCGGCCGAGGCCGCCGAGGGCGCGGACATCCTGGAGCACGCCCTGCGCTCCGTCTGCTGACCGCCACAGGCCGACCGGCATACCGCCGGTCCGCAGCACCGCCACAGTGCGGCCGACCTGCCGACCGCTCGCCGCACCGCCGATCGAGGGGGACCCACCGGCCATGACCACCACCGACGCATCCCGGCCCACCACCGGCCGCGTCCTCATCCGGGGCGGCCTCGTCATCACCGCCGCCGAGGAGACCCGGGCCGACGTCCTCATCGAGGACGGCAAGGTCGCCGCGCTGGCCGCGCAGGGCAGTTCGGCGGCCGACTCCTGGACCGCCGAGCGCGTCATCGACGCCACCGGCCGCTACGTCATCCCCGGCGGCGTCGACGCGCACACCCATATGGAGCTGCCGTTCGGCGGCACCTTCGCCTCCGACGACTTCGAGACCGGCACCCGGGCCGCCGCCTGGGGCGGCACCACCACCATCGTCGACTTCGCGGTGCAGTCCCGGGGCGGGGCGCTGCGCGAGGGCCTGGACGCCTGGCACGCCAAGGCCGAGGGCCGGTGCGCCGTCGACTACGCCTTCCACATGATCCTCTCCGATGTGAACGAGTCCTCGTTGAAGGAGATGGACCTGCTGGTCGACGAGGGGGTCACCTCGTTCAAGCTGTTCATGGCCTACCCCGGCGTCTTCTACTCCGACGACGGGCAGGTCCTGCGGGCCATGCAGCGCGGCGCGGCCAACGGCGGCCTGGTGATGATGCACGCCGAGAACGGCATCGCCATCGACGTCCTGGTCGAGCAGGCCCTCGCCCGAGGCGAGAGCGACCCGCGCCACCACGGCGAGGTCCGCAAGGTGCTGCTGGAGGCAGAGGCCACCCACCGGGCGATCCAGCTGGCCCGGGTGGCGGGCGCGCCGCTGTACGTGGTGCACGTCTCCGCGGAGGAGGCCGTCGCCGAGATCGCCGCCGCCCGCGACAAGGGGCTGCCGGTCTTCGGCGAGACCTGCCCGCAGTACCTCTTCCTGTCCACCGACAACCTCGCCGAGCCGGACTTCGAGGGCGCCAAGTACGTCTGCTCCACCCCGCTGCGGCCCCGCGAGCACCAGGCCGCGCTCTGGCGGGGGCTGCGCGGCAACGACCTCCAGGTGGTCTCCACCGACCACTGCCCGTTCTGCTTCGCCGGCCAGAAGGAACTGGGCCGCGGCGACTTCTCCAAGATCCCCAACGGCCTGCCCGGGGTGGAGAACCGCATGGACCTCCTCCACCAGGCGGTCGTCGACGGGCACATCTCCCGCCGCCGCTGGATCGAGATCGCCTGCGCCACCCCGGCCCGGATGTTCGGCCTCTACCCGAAGAAGGGCACCATCGCGCCCGGCGCGGACGCCGACATCGTCGTCTACGACCCGCACACCGCACAGGTGCTGTCGGCGCGGACCCACCACATGAACGTCGACTACTCGGCGTACGAGGGCCGCACCCTCACCGGGCAGGTGGAGACCGTGCTCTCCCGCGGCCGGGTCGTCCTGGACGGCCGGCAGTACACCGGCAGTGCCGGGCACGGCCGCTTCACACCCCGCTCCACCTGCCAGTACCTGGACTGAAGGGAAGCCGCGTGGACTTCGGACTCGTCCTCCAGACCGACCCGCCCGCCTCCGCCGTCGTCGGCCTGATGCGGCGCGCCGAACGCAACGGCTTCCGCTACGGCTGGACGTTCGACTCCTGTGTGCTGTGGCAGGAGCCCTTCACCATCTACAGCCGCATCCTGGAGCACACCCGCAAGCTCACCGTCGGCCCGATGGTCACCAACCCCTCCACCCGCACCTGGGAGGTGACCGCCTCCTCCTTCGCCACCCTCAACGAGATGTACGGCAACCGCACCGTCTGCGGCATCGGCCGGGGCGACTCCGCGATGCGGGTGGCCGGCCGCAGGCCCGCGACCCTGGCCCGCCTGGGTGAGGCCATCGACGCCATCCGCGACCTCGCCGAGGGCCGCGAGGCCACCGTCGACGGCCAGGCCATGAAGCTGCCCTGGGTGCGCGACGGCAGGCTGCCGGTCTGGATGGCCGCCTACGGCCCCAAGGCCCTGGCGCTGGCCGGCCGCACCGCCGACGGCTTCATCCTCCAGTTGGCCGACCCGTTCCTGACCGAGTGGATGATCCGCGCGGTGCGCGCCGCCGCCGAGGAGGCCGGCCGCGACCCCGACGCCCTCACCATCTGCGTGGCCGCCCCGGCGTACGTGGGGGAGGACCTCGCCCACGCCCGCGACCAGTGCCGCTGGTTCGGCGGCATGGTCGGCAACCACGTCGCCGACCTGGTGTCCCGCTACGGAGACCACTCCGACCTGGTGCCCGAGGCCCTCACCTCGTACATCAAGTCCCGCGAGGGCTACGACTACAGCCACCACGGGCGTGCCGGGAACCCCTCCACCGACTTCGTGCCGGACGAGATCGTGGACCGCTTCTGCCTCCTCGGCCCGCCCGCCGCGCACATCGAGAAGCTGAAGGCGCTGCGGGACCTGGGCGTCGACCAGTTCGCCGTGTACGCCATGCACGACGCCCGGGAGGCGGTGATCGACGCCTACGGGGCCGAGATCATCCCCGCCCTGGGCCGCTGACGCCCGTGCGGGGCGGCGGGCCGCCGGAGCGCACGCCGGACGGGCGGTACGTCGTCATCGGCGGCCGCCGCTGGCGGGCCACCGACCCGGACGTCCCCGAGGAGGCCGCCGCCGAGCTGCGCTCCCACCTGATGGCGGCCCGGCGCGCGGTCGGCGCGGCCCGGCGGGCGGAGGACCCGGTCGCCGAGCGCGCGGCCCGCGCGCGGGTGCACACCGCCAAGGTCGCGCTGGGGGAGCGGGGCGAGCCCTGGTGGGAGCAGTCCGCGTCGGCCCGCCGCACCCGCTGGCAGGAGGGCCTGGCCGCACTCGGCGAACCGGACCCACCACCCCCTACTCAGCGGTAGTACCGCTCGGTAGGCTCCGGCCCATGCCGACCGACACCACCGCCACACCTCCCGGACTCGCCGACCAGGCGCGGTCGTTGGCGCAGGGGCACACCACCTCCGCCGAGCTGGTCCGCGCCTCCCTGGAACGCATCGAGGCCGCCCAGCCCACCCTCAACGCCTTCCGCTGCGTCCGCGCCGACGAGGCTCTCGCCGAGGCCGAGGACGCCGACCGGCGGCTGCTGGCCGGGGAGCGGCTGCCGCTGCTGGGCGTGCCGGTCGCCGTCAAGGACGACACCGACCTGGCCGGGCTGCCCACCCGCTTCGGCTGCGCCGGGCACATCCCGGACGCCACCGCCGACGGCGAGGCGGTCCGCCGGC
>NZ_PVLV01000134.1 GCF_002982015.1 Streptomyces solincola | reverse complement strand
GCGCACCCCTGGTGCTGCCGGTCCGCGCACCGGACCACGCCGCCCCCTGAGGGCGGGCGCCGGGCCCCCGGTAGGGTTCGGACGGTCAACTTCGGGTCGAGAGCGCAGAGGCGGCCGATGAGCGGGGCGGGGCGGGCGGCGAGGGCACTCGGCGCGGTGGCGGCGGCGGTCGTGCTGGCGTTGACGGCGAGCGGGTGCGTGACGGTGCACGGCGAGCGCGAGGTGCTGCCGGCGGCCACGAAGGCCGAGGCGGCGCAGGCGTTGAAGGACTTCGCCGACGCCTACAACGCGGCCGACCGAGCGTACGACCCGGCGCTGAACGCGGGCCGGGTGACCGGGGTGTTCGCCGCGATCAACCAGGCCGGGCTGAAGGCCGGCGGCACCACCACCCCGGCCGGCAACCCCCGGCACCGCCCGCTGGAGCTGACCGACGCCCGGTTCGCGATACCGAAGAAGGCGGGCTGGCCGCGCTTCTTCGTCGCCGACACCGACTCCAACCGGGACACCGACGGCGCCGCCGGCGACAGCCGCTGGGTGCTGGTGTTCGTCCGGGGCGGCGCCGACCAGCTCTGGGAGGTGGCCTATCTGGCGATCCTGGACGAGAACGGCGTACCGGAGTTCCGGCTCGACCGGGACGGCTTCGCCGAGCCGGCCGCGTCCGCCGCCGCGGACCTGGCGGTGGCCCCCGCGGACCTCAGCAAGAGCTACTCCGACTACCTGCGCTCGGGCCGCCCGGAGTTCTTCGCGGCCGGGCCGCACACCTCCGCCTGGCGAGAGGAGCGGGCGGTGAGCGCCCGCAAGCCGGGCATGTCCACGCAGTACGTGGACCGGCCGCTGGACACCGGCGCCTTCGCCCCGCTGGGCCTGGTGACCGAGGACGGCGGCGCGCTGGTGTTCTTCGCCTCCCGCTTCTACGACCGGCAGACCGCGGCCGCCGGCTACCGGCCGAAGGTCAGCCCGGAGGTGGCGGCGCTGATGACCGGCGAGGTGCGCTCCACGCTGACCCGGGAATGGGCGTGCAGCCAGGCCGCACTGGTGCGGCCGGCCGGCGCGGACCGGGACCGGGTCGCGGTGCTCAGCCGTCTACAGGGCGTGACCTCGGCCAAGGGGTCCTGAGGGCCCCCTCGGACCCCGGCAGCGGGCCGGTGGCTCAGCGGCTCAGCGGCCAGGCCACCGAGTGGTGGTCCTGCTCGTGCTCGCCGAGCGTGTCGGCGTGCCGGGCGCAGGCGTCGGTGAGCGTCTCCAGGAGCGTCAGCGGGTCGGGCAGCGGGTGCTCGGGGCCGCGCAGCCAGTCCACGCCCAGCTCACCGGGGAGCCGGGCCGGCGGGACCAGCACATAGGAGCCGCGGCAGTGCCAGCGCATGCCGGGGTGCTCGTCCATGGTCTCGGGGTGGCAGTCCAGCTCGCAGGGCCACCACTCGTCCTCGTCCTCGGGGGTGCCGCGGGTGGCGGTGAAGAACAGCATCCGGCCGTCCCCCGACTCGGCGACCGGGCCGACCTCCACCCCGTCGGCGAGCAGCCGCTGCAACGCGTCGCGACCGGCCTCCAGCGGAACGTCCAGGACGTCGTGGACCATGCCGGTCGCGGTGATGAAGTTGGCCTGCGGGTGGCTCTCCGCCCAGCGCAGCAACTGGGCCCGGTCGGTGGTGGACTGGGTCTGCCAGGCGAAGGAGAGCGGATGGCGGGCGGGGGTCGGACAGCCGATCCGCTCGCAGGAGCAGCGGTAGCCGACGGGATGCGCGGCGGGGGCGAGCGGGAGTCCGGCGGAGGCGGTGGCCAGGAGCAGGTCCTCGCGGCTCGGCCCTTCGGGCGCGGCCTTCCGCGGGCGCCGGCGCAGCCACTGCGCGAGTTTGCTCTCCGTGCCGCGGTAGCGGCCGATACCGTCGCCCATCTATCCCCTCACACCCCTGCGAGACACTCAAGGTCCCTGCCATGGTCCCACCATCCGGTGGGCCGGGTGACCTCAGTGGGCCGGGCACGGTGCGGCGGACGGGCGCACACCCCGGCGCAGGCGGGACGAATGCCGTGGTTTGCGCTGCTTCGTCCGCCGTCCGGAGCGCCGGGGAGTGAGCAGGTCCACGCGGTCCCGCGCATCCGTTCCCCGGGGGGCGCCGCCCCGCCCCGCAGGGGCGCCTCGCGGAGTCAGCGGGGCGCGATGCCGCGCAGGGCGTACTCCACCAGGCGGTCGGCGTACGCGTGGGTGAGCGGCAGGGTGCGCAGCAGCCAGCGGTGCGCCAGCGGGCCGGTGAACAGCTCCAGGGCGATCCGCGGGTCGACGTCGGCCCGGACCTGGCCCGCCTCCCGCGCCGCGTCGAGCCGGCGCACGTAGAGCTGGAGGGAGGGTTCGAGCAGCGACTCGACGAACCGCAGCCCCAGCTCCGGGTTGACCACGCCCTCGGCGGCGAGCGCCCGGTAGGGGGCTTCGAAGGCGGGGTCGTTCAACTCGTCGACGGTGGCCCGCAGCACGGCCTTGAGGTCGGCCTCCAGGTCGCCGGTGTCCGGGAGCTCCGCGTACGCCTCGGCGTCGGCGCCGGCGGCCTCGTTCGCCTGCCGGCCCAGGTCGAGGAAGGCGTCCAGCAGCACGTCGGCCTTGGACGGCCACCAGCGGTAGATGGTCTGCTTGCCGACCCCGGCCCGGGCGGCGATGCCCTCGATGGTGGTGCGCGCGTACCCGGTCTCCACCACGAGGGCGAGCGCCGCCTCGTAGATGGCCCGCCGGGAGCGCTCGCTGCGCCGGGTGGCGTCGGGCGCCTTCTTCGTGTCCGCAGTCTCTGCCATGGGCCGCAGCCTACACCACACAAGGCGAGACGTATCGTCTCTTGACAAGACGGAACGTCTCGTCCATTGTTGAGCCCGTCACCACGACACACCACACCCCAGGGCGGCAGCCCGGACGAAAGGAGCCCGCCATGACCCGTGGCGGAACCGGAAACATGCTCGGCGTCGGCGGCACTCGCCGGAACCTCTCCCGCGCCGCCCTGCGCGGCGGCGGCGCCGGGCGGGCCGGCCGGGGCGCCGACCCGGCCGCGCAGAAGCGCGAACTGCTGCGCAGGTTGCAGGAGATGCGCGAGGGACAGCAGGGACCGGACAGCGCCCGGCAGCGGTGAATCACCCGCCCGGCCCCCTGCGCGAAAGGCTCCTCACGGCGGACGATGTCACGGACGATGTCCCTGTACGGAGACACCGTGCCGCCAACCGTCCGTGAGGAGCCTTCCTTGCACCGTGACGCCTCACCCCGCCGCTACCTGATGTGCCCACCCGCGCACTTCAGGGTGACCTACTCCATCAACCCGTGGATGGACCCGGCGAAACCGGTCGACCTGCGCCTCGCCCTCACCCAGTGGGAGGACCTGCGCGACCGCTACCTGTCCCTCGGCCACACCGTCGAACTGCTGGAGCCGCAGCCCGGACTGCCCGACATGGTGTTCGCCGCCAACGGCGCCACCGTCGTCGACGGCCGGGTGCTGGGCGCCCGGTTCGCCTACCCGGAGCGCATCGCCGAGGCCGCGCTGCACCGCGCCTGGTTCCTCGACCACGGCTTCACCGACGTCAAGGAGCCCGACCACGTCAACGAGGGCGAGGGCGACTTCGCCGTCACCGCCTCCTACCTGCTGGCCGGGCGCGGCTTCCGGTCCAGTCCGCTGTCGCACCCCGAAGCCCAGGAGTTCTTCGGCCGCCCGGTGATCGGCCTGGACCTGGTCGACCCCCGCTACTACCACCTCGACACCGCGCTGAGCGTGCTGGACGAGGCCGCCGACGAGGTCGTCTACTACCCGGGCGCGTTCTCGCCGGGCAGCCAGGCCGTGCTCCGCCGGCTCTTCCCGAACGCGCTGCTCGCCGGCGAGCAGGACGCCGCCGCGCTCGGGCTCAACGCCGTCAGCGACGGCCGGCACGTGCTGCTGCCGCAGGCCGCGGTGGGGCTGTTCGACCCGCTGCGGGACCGGGGCTACGAGCCGATCGGGATGGACCTGAGCGAGCTGCTCAAGGGCGGCGGCAGCGTGAAGTGCTGCACCCAGGAGCTGCGCCCCGCGCCCGCCGCCACCCGGTGACCGGGGGCCGCCCGCACCCGTAGGCGACTCAGGGCGCGGGCGGCCAGGCGTCGCCCCACTCGGCGTCCCGGGCCGCCTTGTAGGCGTCGCCGTGGCGCTTGGTCACCGTCCGCCGGGCCAGGCCCTCCTCGGCCGTGCACAGGTCCAGCAGCACCTGGCCCTTGCGGATCTGCGGCCGGCGCACCACCCGCGAGGCGGCCGGGTCCACCGGGAAGCGCACGGCGGCGACGTACGCGTACTTCTCGTCCTCGTACGCCAGCGAGCCGCCCTTGACCCGCCGGTGCAGCGAGGAGCGGCTGACCCGGGCCGCGAAGTGGCACCAGTCCTCGCCGGGCGCGATCGGGCAGGCGCCGCTGTGCGGACAGGGCGCGGCGACCGCGAAGCCGGCGCTCACCAGCAGGTCCCGGGCCGCGATGATCCGCTCGTAGCCGTCCGGGGTGCCCGGCTCCACGACCACCACCGCCGACGCGGCCCGGGCGGCCTCGGCCACCAGGGCGTCCCGGTCGGCCGGCGTCAGCTCCTTGAGCAGGTACGAGACGGTGACCAGGTCGGCCGGTTCCAGGCTGAGCGCCCCGCCGATCCGGGCCCGCCGCCAGTCGGCCGCGCGCAGCGCGGGCAGCCCGGAGCCGGCGGCCAGCTCACGGCCCAGGTCGAGGGCCGGTTCGGCCCAGTCGAGCACGGTGGTACGGGGCGGGGCGCCGCCCTCCGGCGTCTCGTCCTCCCACGCCTCGGCCACCGCCCAGGTGGCCGCCCCGGTGCCGCCGCCGACGTCGGTGTGGGTGGCCGGCGTCCAGTCGGGGGCCGCGTCCCGAAGCGCCGCCAGGGCTCCCCGTACCGCTTCGAAGGTGGCCGGCATCCGGTACGCGGCGTAGGCGACGACGTCCGAACGGTCCCGCAGCACCGGGGCGTCGGTGGGGGTGGCGCCGCGGTAGCTGGCGATCAGCCGGTCCACGGCCTGGGCGGCGCGGGTCGGCGGCAGCCCGTCGAGCAGCCCGGCCAGGGCGGCGCGCAGGGCGTCCGGGACGGAGGGGGAGGCGTTCACCGGCCCATCGTAGGCGCGCCGGCCGGGGCCATCATCCGGCGGCTCGGCTCCGCCAGGGCCGGCACAGCAGGAGGAAGGAGAGCAGCGCGGCGGCCCCGCAGACGAGCTGCACCACGGCCATCGGCACCGCGGTGCGCTCCCCCGCGATGCCGACCAGCGGCGAGGCGACCGCGCCGACCAGGAAGGAGGAGGTGCCCAGCAGCGCGGAGGCGGAGCCGGCCGCGTGCGGGGTGCGCATCAGCGCCTGGGCGTTGGTGTTGGGCATGGCCAGGCCCATCGCCGACATCAGCACGAACAGCCCGGCGGCCACCGGCCCCAGGCCCACCTCGCCGAACGCGCCGGCGGTGGCCAGCAGCAGGAACAGCGCCGCCGCGGTCATCACGGCCAGGCCCGCGCCCAGCACCTTGTCCAGGCTGACCCGGCCGACCAGCAGTTTGCCGTTGACCTGGCCGACCAGCACCAGGCCGACGGAGTTGAGCCCGAACAGCAGACTGAAGGTCTGCGGCGAGGCCCCGTAGATCTCCTGCACCACGAACGGCGAGGCGGAGATGTACGCGAAGAGCGCGGCGAACGCGAAGCCGCCGGTCAGCGTGTAGCCGGTGAAGACCCGGTCGGCGAGCAGCCCGCGCATGGTGCGCAGCGCCTCGCCGACCCCGCCGGAGTGGCGGCGCTCGGGCGGCAGCGTCTCGCCGAGCCACCTCCACACCACCAGGGTGAGCAGCACGCCGACGCCGGTGAGCACCAGGAAGACCCCGCGCCAGTCGGTGAGCCGCAGGATCTGGCCGCCGATGAGCGGGGCGACGATCGGGGCGACCCCCGATATCAGCATCAGGGTGGAGAAGAAGCGGGCCATCTCCACGCCGTCGTACAGGTCGCGGACCACGGCCCGGGCGATGACGATCCCGGCCGCGCCGGCCAGGCCCTGGAGCAGCCGGAAGCCGATGAGCAGTCCGGCGGAGGGGGCGAGCGCGCAGACCGCGGTGGCGGCGACGTACACCAGCATGCCGATCAGCAGCGGGCGGCGGCGGCCCCACCGGTCGCTCATCGGCCCGACCGCCAACTGGCCGAGCGCCATCCCGGCGAGGCAGGCGGTCAGGGTGAGCTGCACGGTGGCGGCGGGGGCGGACAGCGCGTCGGTGACCTGCGGCAGTGCGGGCAGGTACATGTCCATGGAGAGCGGCGGCAGCGCGGTGAGCCCGCCCAGGATCAGCGTCACCAGCAGCCCGACCCGCGCCTGTACCGCCTTCGCGCCGGCGGCCGGTCCGGTCGTCCCGGCCGCGCCCCCGGCCCGCGGGGCGGGGACGCCGGCGGCGGGCGCGGGCTCCGGCTCCGGCTCCGACCGGGTGGCGGGCGGGCGGACGGCGGTCGCGGGGTCGTGGGTTCCCGGCCCCGGGGCGCGGTCCGGCATGTCGTCTCTCCTCGCTGGGGGTCCCTCTCCGGGGGCGGCGCGCCCTATGCTCTCAGCCCACCGCCGGTGCTTGAAAGCTCAAGTGGGGATGATCCGCCCCCGACGCGGGGCGCGGCGGCCGTACGGAAGGGGAGGCGGGCGATGGCAGTGACCGGGATCACCGACGGGCGGCCGGTGCGGTGGGGGGTGCTGGCGACCGGAGGGATCGCCGCCGCCTTCACCGCGGATCTGCGCGGGCTGCCGGACGCCGAGGTGGTGGCCGTGGCCTCCCGCAGCGAGGCGTCGGCGAAGACCTTCGCGGACCGGTTCGGGATACCGAGGGCGTACGGGGAGTGGTCCGCGCTCGCCGCCGACGAGGACGTGGACGTGGTGTACGTGGCGACCCCGCACGCGGCGCACCGGGCGGCGGCCGGGCTGTGCCTGGAGGCGGGGCGGGCGGTGCTGTGCGAGAAGCCGTTCACCCTCGACGCCAGGGAGGCCGGGGAGCTGGTGGCGCTGGCCCGGAGCCGCGGGGTGTTCCTGATGGAGGCCATGTGGATGTACTGCGGCCCGGTGATCCCGAAATCGGCGTGGACCGTGCGGACCTCGCCGACCGCCCCGTCCCGCACCAGCTCCGCCATCCGCCGGATCACCGGGCCGCAGTACATCCACATGGCCTCCATCAGGAA
>NZ_PVLV01000133.1 GCF_002982015.1 Streptomyces solincola | reverse complement strand
AGATGGGTATAAGAGACAGAGCGGGGGCAGGGTGCGCAGGCGGGCGGGGACGGAGCTGGGGTCGGCGGCGGTGCGGACGACGTCGAAGCGCATGACCTGGCCGACCTCCCCGGGGGTACCGGGGCCCACGGTGTTCTCCAGGACGACCTGGGCGCCGACGGGGTAGCGTCCGAAGTCGACGACGAGGTCGACGCGCTCGCCGGGTGAGAGCCACAGGGCGTCGGTGGTGTGCGGGGCGGGCAGCAGGCCGCCGTCGGAGCCGATCTGGGTGAGGGCGGCCCCGTCGGACAGGCGCAGGTGGAAGAAGCGCATGTTGGAGGAGTTGAGCAGGCGCAGGCGGTACTTGCGGGCGGCGACCTTCAGGTAGGGCTGGGGTCGGCCGTTGGCGAGCAGGGTGGTGCGGCCGGGGACGTCGTCCATGACGTACACCAGGGCGCCCCGGTCGTCGAAGCGGGCGTCGCGCAGGGCGATGGGGATGTCGTACGCCCCGGACGGCAGCGGCAGGGACTGCTCCAGGTCGTCGGTGAGCAGGTAGGACCCGGACAGTCCGCGGAAGACGTGCTCGGCCTCGCTGTGGTGGGCGTGGTCGTGGTACCAGAGCGAGGCGTGCGGCTGGCGGTTGGGATAGGTGTAGGTGCGGGTGCGGCCGGGACCGAAGGTGTCCATCGGGTCGCCGTCGCTGCTCTGCGGCACGGACGCGCCGTGCAGGTGGACGGAGGCGGGCACGTCCAGGGCGTTGGTGTGGTGGACGACCACCGGCCGGCCCGAGCGGGCTCTGATGGTGGGGCCGGGGAACGAGCCGTTGTAGGTGAGCACCTCGGTGCGGACGCCGGGGAGTATCTCGACGCGCGCGGGGCGCAGGGTCATCCGGTAGGTGTCGACGCCGCCCTTGGTGGACTCCGGGGCGAGGACCGGCGGGATGGGCAGCGGCACGCTGAAGGGCGTCACCCGGGGCGCGGCGGCCGGGGCGGTCGCCGGGTCGTCCTCGCGGGCGGCGGCGAGGACGAGCGGGGCGAGGGCGGCGGAGGTGAACAGTCCGGCGCCGGTGGTGGCGAGGGCTGCGCCGAGCATGCTGCGCCGGGTGGTCATGGGTCCTCCGAGGGATGCCGAGGGGATGCGGGTGGCCCCGGCTCCGGCCCTGGCGGGCGGGGGCGGGTCGCCGCTGGCGAGTGCAGCAGGGCGGGCTCGCGCGGCGCTCGGGCGGGCGCCCGGTTGCGGCGGTGTTGCGGGGGGCCGCGTAGACGTACGGGCGACATGTCGTCGTCAGGGGAGGCGTTGCCGTGGATCTCCGCTACTGGCTGCCGCGCGCGGTGGACGTCGTCGAGCGGTTCGGCGAGCGCTTCGGGCCGTTCGCGCCGCATCCCTCGCACCAGGTGGGCGACGAGGAGTTCGGCGCGGTGTTCGAGACCTTCGCCAAGCGGCTGGACGACAACTACCCGTTCTTCCACCCGCGGTACGCGGGGCAGATGGTTAAGCCGCCGCACCCGGCGGCCGTCGTCGGCTATGTGACGGCGATGCTGTTCAACCCGAACAACCACGCCGCGGAGGGCGGCCCGGCCACCACGGAGATGGAGCGGGAGTGCGTCACCGCGCTCGGCTCGGTGTTCGGGATGACCGAGCCGCTGGGGCATCTGACCACCAGCGGCACGATGGCCAACCTCGAGGCGCTGTACGTGGCCCGGCAGTCGCATCCCGGGCGGGGCGTCGCCTACAGCTCGGAGAGCCACTACACGCACGCCCGGATGTGCGACGTGCTGGGGGTGGAGGGGCACCGGGTGCCGGCGGACGGCCGGGGCCGGATGGCGCTGGAGGAGCTGCGCCGGGTGCTGGCCACCGGGCGGGTGGGGACGGTCGTGGTCACCGCCGGCACCACCGGGCTCGGCACGGTCGACCCGGTGCACGAGGTGCTGCCGCTGGCGCGGGAGTACGGGGCCCGGGTGCACGTCGACGCCGCGTACGGGGGGTTCTACGCGCTGCTGGGGCGGTCCGGCGATCCGCAGGGCGTGGCGCCCGAGCCGTGGCGGGCGATCGCGGAGTGCGACTCGGTGGTGATCGACCCGCACAAGCACGGGCTCCAGCCGTACGGCTGCGGCGCGGTGCTCTTCAACGACCCGCGCGCCCGGCGGCACTTCGCGCACGACTCGCCGTACACCTACTTCACCGACGCCGAGCTGCACCTGGGCGAGATCAGCCTGGAGTGCTCGCGGGCGGGCGCGGCCGCCGCCGCACTGTGGCTGACGCTGCAACTGCTGCCGCCGACCCGGGAGGGCTTCGGCGCGCAGTTGGCGGCGAGCCGGCGGGCGGCGCTGCGCTGGCACTCGCTGCTCGGCGAGTCGGAGTTCCTGCGGCCGTACCAGCAGCCCGACCTGGACATCGTCAGCTATGTGCCGGCCGCCCGGCCCTGGTCGCTGTCGGCGATCGACGCCGCGAGCGGGCGGCTGCTGCGGGACGGGATGGACGCCGCGGACGACCCGGTGTTCCTCAGCGTCGTACGGGCGGACGCGGACGCCTTCCTGAGCCGTCACCCCACCGCCGTCCGCGACGCCGAGGCGGCGCGGGTGATGCGGAGCGTTCTGATCAAGCCGGAGGCCGAGTCGCACCTCGACGCGCTGCACGCCCGGGTCGAGGAGCTCGCCGCCGAGGGCGCCGGGCAGCCGCCCGGCCGGCCGGCACCGTCCCGACGAAGGGATTGACCTCGTATGTCCTCCACCCCCCTGACCTCCGCCACCCCGGTGACCGGCGCGAACGGCGTTCCCGGTGCTTTAGGGGACGGCATCGGGCCGGCGGCCCCGGACGACGCCGGGGCGCTGACCGCGCTGCTGGCGGCGTCGTTCCTCGACGACCCGCTGACCCGCTGGATCACCCCGGACGAGGAACGGCGCAGACGCGTGCTGCCCGGGTTCTTCCGGGTGTTCATGGAGCTGTCGGCGGACTGCGGCGGGGTGCTCGCCACCGCGGACCGCTCGGCGGTGCTGCTGTACCTGTCGCCGGACGGACTGGCCGCCGCCGAGGCGCGCGGAGCCGAGCTGGAGGAACGCTTCCGCGGGGTGCTGGGCGAGGACGCCCGGAGGCTGGCCGTCATCACCGCCCTCCAGGCCGAGCGGCACCCGGCGGCCCCGCACTGCTACATCTCGTTCGGCGCGGTCCGCGCCGACCGGCGCCGGGACGGGGCGATGGCGGCCCTGGTCGGGCGGGTGGCGGCGCTGGCCGACGCGGCGGGCTGCGGTACGTACGCCGAGGCCAGCTCGCCCGGCGGCGAGGGCTCCTGCCGGCGCAACGGCTTCGTCCGGCTCGGCCCGGACATCGTGCTGCCCGGCGACGGGCCGGCGCTGCGTCCGATGTGGAGGGACCCGCGATGAGGGGCGACGGGACGCTGCGGATCTACTCGCCCGGGGAAGTGGAGCGCGGCGAGGTGCCGGCGCGGTACGCGCGGGCGCTGGGCCAGGTGCTGGAGTGGAGCCGGGAGTTCCTGGTCTCCGGGCACCCGGCGCTGGGGCGGACCGGGCCGGTGTGCCCCTACACCCAGCCCTCCCTGCGCAAGGAGCTGTTCCTGTTCGCGGTGCCGCCGGAGGGACCGGGGTCGCCGGAGGGGCCGGGGTCGCCGGAGGGGCCGGGGTCGCCGGAGGGGTCCGGGCAGCCGGATCTGGCGGACGCGGTGGGGCGGCTGCGCGAGTGGCACGAGAAGCTGTCGACCGACCTGGAGCCGGACGACCAGGAGCTGCTGACGCTGCTGATGGTGCTGCCGGGGGTCGATCCGGCGGACTCGGCGGAGCTGGACGCGTTGCAGCGGGCGGCCAAGGACGAGTTCGTGGCCGGGGGGCTGATGATCGGGCAGTTCCATCCGGTGTGCGACGAGCCGGGGCTGTGGAACCCGGCGTTCCGGCCGCTGCGCTCACCGGTCCCGCTGCTGGCGGTGCGCCGGCTGCTCGTCTTCGACCTGCCGTTCCTGGTGGGCGCGGACCGCCATCTGGACGCGTATCTGAAGCGGTTCGCCCCGCTGATACCGACCCGGGTGCGCGACCAGCTCGTCAGCCGGGTCACGGCGTAGGCAGAAAGCGGAAGACGGAACGGCGGGGGGGGGGCCCGGGGGGGGGTCCCGCCACCGCCGTGCGGGCGAGCCGGGGCCGGTCAGGCGCCGGCGGTCTGCCGGGCGGCCGGGGCGCGCAGCGCGTCCAGCTCGGCCAGCCAGTCGTGCGGCCGGGGCGCGCGCAGCAGCGCGGTGGCGACCAGCAGCCCGGCGTACCCCTCGTCGAGCAGGCGGGCGGCCGCGGCGGGCCCGTCGATGCCGCTGGCGCTGACCGGGCAGGGCGTGCCGGTGGCGCGCAGCGCGGGCAGCAGGTCCAGGCTGCGGTCGATCTCGGCCTGGCCGCGCTCGCGGCGACGGATGTCCTTGTTGTTGACGGCGATCAGGCAGTCCCGCGGATGCGGCACCGCGGCCAGCTCCTCCTCGGAGGTGACCTCGACGAACGGGGTGAGGCCGGCCCGCAGGGCGGCGGTGACGAGCTTGCCGAGGCTGACCGCGGGCAGCAGCCCGGCGGTCAGCAGCACGGCGGACGCGCCCAGGTCCCTGGCCTGCTCCAGGTGGCCGGCGCGGGTGATGAAGTCCTTCTGGAGGACCGGCAGCCGGGTGATCCGGGCGACGTCCCGCAGCAGTTCGGGGGTGCCGCCGAACCAGCGCCCGGTGACCACCGAGATGCAGGGCGCGCCCATCTCCTCGTAGGCGGCGACGATGTCGGCGGGGGTGCGGCCGGCGATCAGGTCGAGGCCGTCGGCGTCCCGGCGTTTGACCTCCATGACCAGGGGGCGTTCGGCGGCGAGGAGGGCCTCGATGAAGGGGGTCGTCATGGGGTGTGCTCCTTACGGATGCGCGAGGCCGGTGAGGGACGACGGCGGGCGGGTGTCAGCTCGTGCGGACGGCGGGGGCGGCGTGCCGGGCGGTGCCCCAGGCCCGTGCCAGGTCGGCCACCGCGTCCGGGGTGAAGCGGCCGGCGGCGTCGCGGGCGGCGGTGTCCACGTCGATGCCGCGGAAGCCGGGGTGGGCGGCGACGTCGGCGTAGTCGGCGCTGCTCGCCGGATCGAGGCCGCCGGCCAGCCAGAACGGCAGCGGGCAGCGGTCGGCGAGCGCGGTCACCTGCCGGCCGGCGAGCCGGACGCCGGTGCTGCCGACGCGCCCGTCGCCGGTGGCCGCGTCGAACAGGAACAGGTCGGCGCCGGCGCGGGCGTACGCCTTGATCAGCGGGCGTTCGACGCAGCCGCCGTCCGGCGCCAGGTGCAGCACCTTGATCAGCACCGCGTCGGGCAGGGCCGCGCGCAGCGCCCGGACCATGTCGGGGCGCTGGTAGGCGTGGAGCTGGAGGTGCGTCACGCCGCTGCGGCGGGCCGCGTCGGCGAGCGCGTCGGGGTCGGCGAGGAAGGTGACGAGGACGGGTTCGAGGGCGCCGGTGGCCCGGGCCGCCGCCGCGAGGGCGGCGAGCCCGGGTCCGGTGAGGTCGGCGCGGCCGCCGGGTACGCCGTGCCAGAGGCCGACGTGGTCGGCCCCGGCGGCCGCCAGTACCTCGATGTCGTGCGGCGCGGTGGCGCCGCAGACCTTCAGTACGGGTGCGGGTGCGCTGTTCACTTGTCCAGGCCCAGCATCGAGGCGATCCGGGTGTACTGAATCTCGTTGGTGCCCGAGTAGATCGTGCCGCCGACGGCGTTGCGCACGTCCTGTTCGAGCCCGTACTCGGACATGTAGCCGTGTCCGCCGAAGATCTGCACGGCGGCCAGGCTGCTGTCCAGGTTGGACCGGCTGGTGACGAGCTTGGCGATGGCCAGGTCCGTGGTGACGTTCTCGCCGGCGGCGAGGCGTTCCCCGGTGTCGTACAGCCACTTGCGCGCCGTCTCCAGGCCGATCTTGGTGTCGACGATCTTGTTGGCGATCGCCTGGTAGGAGCCGATGGGCTTGCCGAAGGACTGCCGGGTGCGGGCGTAGTCGACGCAACGCTCCAGGCGGTGCTGCATCTCCCCGACGTTGACGATGAAGGAGAAGAGGATCTCCCGCTTCATCACGTGGTCCAGGACGATGAACCCGCCGCCGACCCGGCCGAGCACCCGGCTCGCGGGCACCCGGCACTCGTCGAAGTACAGCTCGCACAGCGGCGAGGTGCGCAGGCCCATCTTCTTCAGCGGCTTGCCCGTCGTCAGGCCCGGCGTGTCGCGGTCCACGAGGAACGCGGTGACGCCGAGGGCCCCGCCGTCGGGCCGGGTCCGGGCGTACACCACGAACACGTCGGCGACGGGGCCGTTGCTGACGAAGGTCTTGGCTCCGCTGAGGACGAAGGAGTCGCCGTCGCGGACCGCGCGGGTGGTCATCGCCATCGCGTCGGAGCCGCCCTCGGCCTCGGTGATGGCGTGCGCGCCGATCGCCTCGCCGGAGCAGACCAGGGGCAGGTACCTCTCTTTCTGTTCGGCCGTGCCGAACGCGTCCAGCGGGACTCCGGTGCTGGCCAGGCTGGTGGTGACGGAGAAGTTCAGCCCGGCGTCCCGGCAGTGCTCGCCCAGCCCCTCCAGGACGTACATGGTGGTGAGGAGGGACTGGCCGAGGCCGCCGTACTCCTCGTCGAAGGGCAGGGCGAGGACGCCGGTCTTCTGGACGAGCTTCCACTTGTCCGGGGAGAACGCGGCCTGCTCGTCCAGGGTGACGTGGTCGGCGCTGAGCGCCTCGCCCCACCGGGCCAGGCCCTCCCGGAGGTCGACCTGGTCGGTGTTCCAACGGATCACGGGGAACCGCCTCCATGGGGCGCCCGTCCGGGCGCCCCGGTCAGTACGCGGACGATGAGTGCTCGTCGAGGCTGTGCACCTCGTCTCCGGACAGGGCCGGGGCGAAGACGCAGACGAGTCTGAGGTCCTCGTGGGGGGAGGCCACGAGGAAGTGGGCGTCGTGCTGGTCCAGGGCGTACATGCGCCCGGGGGTGATGGGGTGCGAGGTGCCGTCCAGCTCGACGACCTCGCCGGAGCCGGCGATGCAGTAGCACGCCTCCATGTGGTTGCGGTACTGAAGGCGGGACTTGGTGCCCGCGCGGACGGTGGTGTCGGTCAGCGAGTAGCCGACGCCGTCGGCGGCCACCAAGAACCTCCGGCTGAGCCCGTTGCCCCAGTCGACGGTCTTCACGGTCTCGATGTCTCGGATGATCACGGTCGACTCCTTGGTGTGTGAGGTGTGGTGAGCCGCGCGGGTTGCACGGACCGGACGAACGCGCGCAGTTCCGCGACCGGGTCGCGCCCCGTGTGCAGGGCGGACTCGATCCGGGCCACGGCGGCGGAGCCGACGATGACGGCGTCGGCCCCGGTGCCGTGGACGGCTTGCGCGTCCTCGCTGGTCCTGACCCCGAAGCCGACGGCGATCGGGGACGTGGTGTGGGCCCTCAGCTCGGCGACGGCGCCGGCCAGGGCGGCGTGGCCGGCGGCGGGCGCGGTGCCGCTGCGCCCGTAGTGGGCCACGAGGTAGAGGTAGGCGGTGGCCTCGGCCGCCGCGCCGGCGCGGGTGGCCGGCGCGGACTGGGCGTAGCAGGTGGTGACCACCGGGAGCCCGGCGGCGCGGGCGGTCGCCAGGTGCGCGGCGCGCAGCCGGGGCGGCAGCGCGTGCACCAGGAGGCCGTCGGCCCCGGCGGCGACGATGTCCGCGGCGGTGCCGGCGGGGTCGCGGTGCTTGAGGGTGTGGCTCCAGTCGGCGAGCAGCGCGATGCGCAGGCGGCTGAGGTAGGGGCGCACCCGGGCGATCGCGGCCAGCACCTCGTCCAGGCCGGTGCCGAGCGCCAGGGCCCGGTCGGCGGAGCGGCGGATGACCGGCCCGTCGGTGACCGAGTCGGGGAAGGGTACGGCCAGTTCGAGGCAGTCGACGCCTTCCTGGTCGAGCATCAGGGCCAGCTCGTCGAAGCGGTCCAGGGGCGGGTCGCCGGCGTTGAGGAAGAGCGCCAGTCCGCCGGGCTCGGGGAAGAACGGGCGGGGCCGCCGGGCCTTCGGCAGGAGCGGGCGCGGGGCCGGGGCCTCAGCCACGGGTCACCTCCGGGGCGGTGGTCGCGG
>NZ_PVLV01000132.1 GCF_002982015.1 Streptomyces solincola | reverse complement strand
GACGGGGACGGGCGGGGCGGTCAGCAGCTCGGCGTGCAGGGCGCGCAGCTCGGGCCCCGGGTCGGCGCCCAGCCCGCCGGCGAGGGCCCGGCGCACCTCCTCGTAGCCGGCGAGCGCCTCCGCCGGCCGGCCCGCCGCCCGCAGCGCGCGCAGCCTCAGGGCCTGCACCGGCTCGTCGTACGGAAGCTCCCGGGCCAGCGCCGTCAGCTCCGGGAGGGCCTCCTCCGCCCGCCCCACGAGGGTCAGCGCGGTGAGCCTGGCCCGGCGGGCGGCCGGGCCGCCTCGGCCGCCCGGTCGGGCAGGTCGGCCAGCGGTTCGCCGCGCCACAGGGCCAGCGCCGCGTCCAGTGCGGCGAGCGCGCCCGCCGGGTCGCCCGCACCCAGCGCGCGCACCCCCTCGGCCGTCATCCGCTCGAACCGGTGCAGGTCCACGGCGTCCCGCTCGGCCGCCAGTCGGTAGCCCCCGTCCACCGACACCACCGCGTCCGGCCCGAGGGCCCGGCGCAGCCGCCCCACCAGCGCCTGCAAGGCCCCCGTGGCGTCGGCGGGCGGGTCGCCCGCCCACACCTCGTCCACCAGCCGTCCCGGCGACACCGCCCGCCCGGCTCCCAGCGCCAGCACCGTCAGCAGCGCGCGCAGCCTCGCCCCGCCGACCGGCGCCGGCGAGCCGTCGGCGCGGTGGACCTGGACGGGGCCGAGGACGGAGACGCGCATGGCAGCGAGACTATGCGGCGCGGCCCGCACCCGGCGAGGCGGACCGGGGGCCGGGCACCCGCCCCCCCCTCGCGACGGGAACCCGGCGCTCGGGCCCGGCGTTGTCCGGCCGTCGGGTACGGTCGGTCGTCCGTCCCCGCCGTGGGCCCCGCGCCCCGGGCGCACGTCAGCGAATGTCAGGAGCCCCGCCCATGGCCACCGCCGCCTCCCCCCGCAGCGACCGGCGGGTCAGTCCCGTGTTCCTCGGCATCGCCGCCGTGATGGCGGTCACCGGGTGGGCGGTGTGGACGGGCTTCTCCGCCGACCTCGGCCTGGCGGTGTTCCTCTTCGTCACGTCCGGCTGGATCGTCTCGCTGTGCCTGCACGAGTACGCGCACGCCCGGACCGCGCTGCACGGCGGCGACCTGACCATCGGCGCGAAGGGGTACCTCACCCTCAATCCGCTGAAGTACACGCACGCCCTGCTGAGCGTCGTGCTGCCGGTGGTGTTCGTCGTCCTGGGCGGCATCGGCCTGCCCGGCGGCGCGGTGTTCATCGAGCGGCACCGCATCCAGGGGCGCTGGAAGCACAGCCTGATCTCGGCGGCCGGGCCGCTGACCAACGTGCTGTTCGCCCTGGTGTGCACGGCGCCGTTCTGGCTGGGCGCGCTGGACGGGGTGCCGGTGGGCTTCCGGTTCGCGCTGGCGTTCCTGGCGCTGCTCCAGGTGACGGCGGCGATCCTGAACTTCCTGCCGGTGCCGGGTCTGGACGGCTACGGCGTGGTCGAGCCGTGGCTCTCGCACCGCGTCCGGCGGCAGATCGAGCCGTTCGCGCCGTTCGGGCTGCTGGCGGTGTTCGTGTTCCTGTTCATCCCGGAGGTCAACCAGGCGTTCTTCGGGGCCGTCGACGCGCTGCTGCGCGGGCTGGGCGTGAGCGACGTCGAGACGTTCTGCGGGCAGGAGCTGTACCGCTTCTGGCAGACGGAGGACATCTGCGGGCAGCTCGCCGCGGCCTGAGTCCCCGCCGCGGCCCGCGCGCGGGTCAGACGGTCTGGCGGGCCTTCAGCGCCTTGGCCCGGCGGTGGTAGTACCAGGCCATGTTCGAGGTGACGCCGACGAGCAGCACCCACACGATGCCGCCGATCCAGGCGCCCTGGACGAAGGAGACCACGGCCGCGGCGACCGCGAGGACGCAGACGACGAGGGCGTAGAGGGCGAGGCGGGGCATGGGGGGCGGCTCCTGACCGGATACGGCTGGTGTTCGGGCGGTACGTGCCCTTCCAGTGTCCCGTATCCGCGGCCGGCCGCCGCCCCCGCCCCCGTACGGCCGGCGGGTCAGACGTCGGTGACGCGCAGGCCGGCGTGGGCCTTGTAGCGGCGGTTGACCGAGATCAGGTTCGCGACCAGGGACTCCACCTGGTGGGCGTTGCGCAGCCGGCCGGCGAAGATCCCGCGCATGCCGGGGATCAGCGCGGCGAGCGCCTGCACGGTGTCGGTGTCGGCGCGCTTCTCGCCGAGGACCATCACGTCGGTGTCGATGCGCTCGACCGCCGGGTCCTGGAGGAGGACGGCGGACAGGTGGTGGAAGGCGGCGGTGACCCGGGAGTCGGGCAGCAGGGCGGCGGCCTGCTCGGCGGCGCTGCCCTCGTCGGGGACGAGCGCGTAGGCGCCCTTCTTGTCGAAGCCGAGCGGGTTGACGCAGTCCACCACCAGCTTGCCGGCCAGCTCCTCGCGCAGGGCGGTGAGCGTGTCGGCGTGGCCGTCCCACGGCACGGCGACGATCACCACGTCGCTGCGGCGGGCGCACTCGGCGTTGTCGGCGCCCTCGACGCCGTGCCCGACCTCCTCGGCGGCGGTCCGTGCGCGCTCGGCGGAGCGGGAGCCGACGACCACCTTCTGTCCGGCGAGGGCGAACCGGTAGGCCAGGCCCCGGCCCTGGTCGCCGGTGCCGCCGAGCACGCCGACGACGAGGCCGGAGACGTCGGGGAGGTCGTGCGGGTCTTTCGCTGGGGCTGTGCCAGCCGTGTTGTCGGTCATGGGCCGACCCTATGGCCCGGCGGCGGGCCGGCGCCTCCGGCGTCGACCGCCCGACGCCTGAGTAAGGTAAACCTCACTTTAGCCGCTTAACCGGTTGCCTTGAGCACCCGCCCCCTCGGAGGATGGCTCCCCGTGACCTCCAAGCTCTCCCGTGTGCTGCCCGACCTCTCCCCCTGGCGCTCCTCCCCCGACTTCCGCCTGCTGTGGGTGCAGGGACTGATCACCTACTTCGGCAGCTTCATGGCGCTGGTGGCGCTCCCGTTGCAGATCAAGGACCTGACCGGCTCGCCGCTCGCGGTGGGCGCGATGGGCGCGGTCGAACTGGTGCCGCTGGTGGTGTTCGGGCTGTACGGCGGGGCGCTGGCGGACGCGGTGGACCGCCGCAAGGTCATCCTGCTGACCGAGGCGGGACTGGGGCTGCTGGCGGTGATCCTGCTGGTCAACGCCCTGCTGCCGGAGCCGGTGCTGTGGCCGCTGTACGTGGTGGCGGCCGGCGTCTCGGCGCTGGCCGGCCTCCAGCGGCCGGCGCTGGACTCGCTGCTGGCCCGGATCGTGCCGCACGACCAGCTCCCGGCGGCGGCCGCGCTGAACGCGCTGCGCTGGCAGGTCGGGGCGATCGCCGGTCCGGCGCTGGCCGGCCTGGTGGTGGCGTACGCGGGCAACGCCCCGGCGTACGCGACGACGGTGGTCTGCTTCGCGGTGTCGGTGGCGATGTGCCTGCGGCTGTCCCCCGCGCCGCCGGCGAAGGACGCGGACAAGCCCTCGCTGCGGGGCATCGCCGAGGGCGCGCGGTACGCCTGGTCGCGGCCGGTGCTGCTGGGCACCTACGCGGTGGACCTGGCGGCGATGTTCTTCGCCTTCCCCAACGCGATCTTCCCGTTCCTGGCCGACGAGCTGGACGCGGAGTGGTCGCTGGGCCTGATGTACGCGGCCGGGTCGGTGGGCTCGGTGCTGCTGAGCCTGACCAGCGGCTGGGTGTCCCGGGTGCGGCGGCACGGGCTGCTGGTGGTGTGCGGGGCGGCCGGCTGGGGCCTGGCGATCGCCGCGGCGGGCTGGTTCTCGAACGTCTGGGTGGTGCTGGTCTGCCTGGGGCTGGCGGGGGCCGGGGACATGCTGAGCGGACTCGGCCGCTCGACCATCTGGAACCAGACCATCCCGGAGGAGCTGCGCGGCCGGCTGGCCGGGATCGAGGTGCTGTCCTACAGCGTCGGGCCGCAGCTCGGCCAGGTCCGGGCGGGCGCGATGGCCGGCTGGACCGGCACCCGTCCGGCGGTCTGGAGCGGCGGCCTGGCCTGCCTGGTCTCGGTGGGGCTGCTGGCGGCGGCGCTGCCGAAGCTGCTGACCTACGACGCGCAGACCGACGAGGACGCCGTGCGCCGCCGGGCCGCGCACGAGGCCCGGACGGCGGAGGCGCAGCCGGGGGCCGGCGCGCTGCCCGAGGCGGACGCCCGGCCGGCGGGCGTCGCACCCGCGGACCGGGAGCCGGCGGGCTGAGCCCTCAGCGGCCGGTCGGGTCCCCGTCGTAGCGGGGCAGGGTGATGGCGTCGGCCGGCGGGGAGGCCAGCCTGGCGGCCAGCGCGGTCAGCGGGGGCCGGGTGGCGGTGCGCACGGCGGCGTGCAGCAGGCGGATGCCGGTGCGGGTGCACGGGTTGGCCAGGCGGGGCCCGCCGGGCGGCAGCCTCTGGGCGCGGTCGGCGAAGGGGCGCATCCGCACCTCGTACGCCGCGAAGGCGGCCGCCGGGTCGCCGGGTCGCGCGGCCAGCTCGCCGGCCAGCACATACGCCCCCACCAGCGCCAGGCTGGTGCCCATGCCGGTGATCGGCGAGGGGCAGCAGGCCGCGTCGCCGAGCAGCACCGTCCGCCCGCGCGACCAGGTGTCCATCCGGACCTGGCCGACGTCCTCGGCGTACAGCTCGTCGGTGGTGTCCAGCGCGGCCAGCACCCGGGGGGCGAGCCCGCCGGCGTCGGCGAAGCGCTCCCGCAGCAGGACGCGGCGCCCGTCCGGGCCGGCGGCCCGCCGCCGGCCGGTGGCGTCGGTGAAGACGATGCCGCGTTCGCCGGTGTTCTCCCGGCGTACGGCCTGCTCCAGGCCCATCCGCCGGACGACCTCGCGCCCGGCCCCGCACACGTCCACGCTCTGCCCGGCGCCGCGGGGGCCCCGGGGCCCGCTCGACCACGGTGACGTCGAGTCCGCGCCGGCGGGCCCACCAGGGTCTTTCGTTCGGATCAGGCTGGATCAGGGAGCGGCGTCTGGCGCCGTGCATTCGCAAGGCGGAGGAGGGAGCCACTGCGGTGGGGGCACCTCCCAGGCCCCCGGGCCTGGGGGCCATTGGCGAGTGACGACAACGCCGCGAGGTCGGTGTCCTGGGGGCACCTCCCAGCGGAGCTGGGGGAGCGTCGCGAGTCCAGCAAGATCCGAACGAGAGGCCCTATGCGAAGGCGGGTCCGGCGATGCCGGCGCCGGAGACCAGGACGTGCGGGCGGTCCGGGCCCGGTGTCATGCGCTGCCGCGGTCGCCGGAGGCGTCGCCGGCGGCCCCGCCGGACTTGTCGTGCCAGCGCGGGTCGTTCTCCCATTCGAGGTTCTTCTCGCGGGCGGTCTCCATGGCGTGCGAGGCCTCCTCGCGGGAGGTGTACGGGCCGAAGCGGTCGGCCGCGCGGCACTGCGGGCCCTCCTCGACCGTCCCGTGCTTCAGGCAGTAGTACCACTCGCCGGGCTTGCCGGCGGTCCGCTTCTTCAACAGCGCCATCAGGCACTCCTTCCCTAGGGGCCCTCCCGCGGGGCCCTCGGAGGATCCTCGGGGTCCCTCGGGGACTCTGTGCCCCGCACGGCCCTGGTTAGACTCGCGGCATGTCTGGCCAGTCGCTTCTCACCCCCGGGACCCTGTCCCCCGCCCGCTCCGTCCCCGGCGCCATCCGCCGCCCCGAGTACGTCGGGAAGCCCGCCCCCACGCCGTACACCGGCCCCGAGGTGCAGGACGCCGAGACGGTCGAGCTGATGCGCACGGCGGGCCGCATCGCCGCGCAGGCGATGGAGGAGGCCGCCAAGCACATCGCCCCCGGCGTCACCACCGACGAGCTGGACCGGGTCGCCCACGACTACATGGTGGACCACGGCGCCTACCCGTCCACGCTGGGCTACCGGGGCTTCCCGAAGTCGCTGTGCACCTCGGTGAACGAGGTGATCTGCCACGGCATCCCCGACTCCACGGTGCTGCGCGACGGCGACATCGTGAACCTGGACGTGACGGCGTACATCGGCGGCGTGCACGGCGACAACAACGCCACCTACCTCTGCGGCGAGGTGGACGAGGAGTCGCGGCTGCTGGTGGAGCGCACCCGGGAGGCGCTGAACCGGGCGATCAAGGCGGTCCGACCGGGCCGCCAGATCAACGTCATCGGGCGGGTCATCGAGTCGTACGCCAAGCGGTTCGGCTACGGCGTGGTACGCGACTTCACCGGGCACGGCATCAACTCGTCGTTCCACTCCGGGCTGGTCATCCCGCACTACGACTCCCCGCACGCCACCACGGTGATGCAGCCGGGGATGACCTTCACCATCGAGCCGATGCTGACGCTGGGCACCCACGAGTACGACATGTGGGAGGACGGCTGGACGGTGGTGACCAAGGACCGCAAGCGCACCGCGCAGTTCGAGCACACCCTGGTGGTGACGGAGACCGGGGCGGACGTCCTGACGCTGCCGTGAGGCCGTGGGCCCGGGCACACGGCCGGTTGCCCGGGACCCGGGAGGGGTACGTGTTTGCCGACAGCCCGTCGGAAACCAGTTGACTTAGGTAAGCCTAAGTAGGAGGATCGGCGTGGCGGCCTCGGGCACCCCTGCCCCTGCCGCCGTGTCTTCTCCTTCCCGGCCCCCGGAGGCCCGCCTTGGACGCCAGCGCCACCGCCACCCCGTCCTCACCGTTCTCTGTGCTCATCCGCACCGCGTCGCACGCCCAGCACACCGAGGCCGAGAACTCGAGCTTCATGGGCGACCTGCTCGGCGGCCGGCTCGGGGTCGAGGCGTACGCCCGGTACACCGAGCAGCTCTGGTTCGTCTACCGCGCCCTGGAGGACGCCGCCGAAGCGCTGCGCGCCGACCCGGTCGCCGGCCCGTTCGTCCAGGCGGAGCTGATGCGCACCGACGCCCTGGAGCGCGACCTGGCCCATCTGCGCGGCCCCGGCTGGCGCTCCGGCCTGGCGCCGCTGCCCGCCACCGAGGCGTACGCCGCCCGGGTCGCCGAGTGCGCCCGCGACTGGCCCGCCGGGTACGTGGCGCACCACTACACCCGCTACCTCGGCGACCTCTCCGGCGGCCAGATCATCCGCGACCGCGCCGAGCGCACCTGGGGCTTCGCCCGCAAGGGCGACGGGGTGCGGTTCTACGTCTTCGAGGAGATCGACAACCCGGCGGCGTTCAAGCGCGGCTACCGCGAGCTGCTGGACCGGGTGCCGGTGGACGACCTGGAGAAGCAGCGGATCATCGACGAGTGCAAGCGCGCCTTCGACTACAACGGCGACGTCTTCCGCCAGCTGGGCCGGGAGTTCCCGCTCAGCGCGTGAGCCGCGGCGGGCGGCTTGAGGGTCCGGGGGGCATCTCGCGGACCCGGCCGCCCACTTCGATCAGACCGTCCGGGCCGGGGGCCGTGAGCAGTTGCGACCCCCGGCCCTGGGTGATGTTCAGGGCCCGGCCGAGCCGCGCGGTGAGCAGCAGCGCCGCCGCCCCGGTGGCCTCGTCCTCGTCGATGCCGTCACCCCGCCCCGGGAACGCCCGGGCCCGCACCCGCCCGGCGGCCTCGTCCGACCACGCCCAGGCGTAGAGCCTCCCAGGACTCCGCCCAGGGGAGACCCCCGCCCCCGGCGGCGGTACGTCGAGGGCGTCGACCTCCTCGGCCGTGGCGTACTGGCGCAAGGTGCACGGCGGCGCCCACTCGGCGCGCGCCTCGATCCAGGTGAACTCCCCGTCGTGGCGCGCCCACACCTTCCCGGCGGGCGGGCTTGACCACCTCCAGGTCGAGCAGCCAGGCCGCGCCGACCAGCGGAAGCCCGGCGAACGGCAGCCGCACGGCGGGGGTGTGGATGTCGACGGCGCCGCGCTCGGGGTCGTCCACGGACACCGTCTCGCTGAAGCCCAGTCGCGCCGCCACCGCTTGGCGCGCCTGCTCGCCCCGGCAGGCCCCGCCCTCCCGCACCACGCCCAGCAGGTCGCCGTGGCGGCCGTCACCGCCGCAGAAGACGGCGACCACGTCGTGCGCGGGCAGCGGCCCGGGGGCGGATCCAGGGGGCGGTGCGGTGTTCATCGCGGCATTCAAACACGGGCGTACGGGCATGGGGGCACGCCCCCGGGGGACGGCCCGGGGGCGTGCTGCCGGCCTGCTGCGCCGTCGCCGGGGCGCCACCCCCGGCTGACGGCCCCTCGCACCC
>NZ_PVLV01000131.1 GCF_002982015.1 Streptomyces solincola | reverse complement strand
GCGGCCCTGGCCAACAACGCCAAGGCCGAGGCAGGCGAGGCCGCAGCCGAAGCCGCCAAGTCCGCCGATGAGGCCGGTCGCCATGCCGCGGACGCGGACAAGGCGGCCACCGCCGCCGAGACCAGCGCGGCCCAGGCCAAGCAGTCCGCCATCACCGCCCGCAACGCCGCCGCAGCCGCCGACCGCGACGCCGACGCCGCCGAGGACTCCGCCGCACAAGCCGAGTTCTCCGCACAGTACGCACGCGACTCCGCCACGCGCGCGGACCTCTCCGCTGCCGAGGCCCGCGCATCGGCCCTGGCCGCCGGCAAGGACGCCGACGACGCCAACCGCCTGGCAGGCCAGGCATGGGCCCAGGCCAAGGAGGAACTGGAAAAGGAAATAGCGGAAGAGATCCGCAAGAACAAGGAAGAGCACGAGAAGCAGCAGGCGGCGCAGAAGAAGAAGGAGAACCGCAAGAACCAGCAGTGCGTCAGACTCTTCCCGCACGGACACACCTACGAACCCTGCGACGAAGCCGACGCACGCCACGAGCGCACCCGCGAGCACTTCACCATCGCCGCGGACTTCGCCCGCACCTACCTCTTCGCCAACACCGAAAAGTGCATCAAGGACCCCACCTTCGGCGACTGCGCCCTCGCACTCACCGAAATCATCCCCGCCGGGAAGCTCAGACTCCTCACCAAGATCGACGACGCAATCGACACCTATATGAATGCCAAGAGGGCCAAGAAGCTGCCATCGGTCTGTGGTGCAAAACCTCGCTTTCCGGTGAAGGCCGGCGTCGGGGCGGCGTTCAATGCGGTAGCGCATCCCGTCTTGCTGAGCGCCCGATCCGGCGAGGATCCTCGCATATTCGTCAACTTGCATCCTGAGGACAAGCCGGAGTGGTTCAAGGCCATCGCGCCTGGGACTGCCTTGTCTCGATCGGGGAACTACGCGTACGTTGTACTCGAGGACGGTCGGCTAGTGATCGGGAAGAGGACAGCGGGACACGTGAGTATATCTGGTGGCGGTCCGGTAACCGCTGCTGGAGAGTTCAAGACCAAGGGCGGGCAAGTCGTTTATCTAGACAACAAGTCGGGGCACTTTCGGTCCCACGGAAAGCACGCAGAGAAGGCCGCCATCGACGCCTTCGGTAGAGACGGAATAGATGTCAATGGAAAGTACATTCATGCGTGGGGAAAGCCGGATTGTTGACCCTCTGGAGAATTTCTGTGGTCTGGTGCACCGGGTGCTTCGAATCGCGTCTGAGACGAGTGGTGTAGAGGAGCTACAGGAGGATCTGGAATCCATTCTCGACCTTGTTCAGAAGAACCCTGAGCGGCGGTCTGATTTCGTGATAGAGATCGGCGTCATGCTTGACTCGCTCGTCGACGGGGTGGTTGAGACGGTCTGCTTCCTGATGCATGAGTTGCGGTGGGCTGAGGTCGAAGGGGAAATCCGGAGCAGGGCAGCCGATCCAGGGGACGACGTCAGCAACCTGCGTTTGTACGAAGCGATGCTGGATGCGTTCTCCGACTCGTGGCGCGATCGAGACCTCTACCGGAAGTATTCCTGATGAGGATCACCGGGATCTTGCGCATGACCGCAGAGGCGCTCGGCCCGAGCCGCCCCAGCTGCTGTCGCCAGTGTGTCGTTGAGGTTGGGTGGCTGCCGGTGGTCAGCTCCGTGCGACCTGCACGGGGCTACCACAGGGTCGGAGTGCGGAACAACTGAGAGGTCTGTTCGCGTGGCTTAGCCTCTGTCACTGGGCTGCGCTCCTGAGGGACCTGTGGGGCCTGGCCTCGAGGTTGCGCTTTCCTGCATAGATGGGCGCAAGGGCTCTCGTGCCCAGCATTGCTCGTGGGCCTTGAGGAGGAAACGGCGCGAGGGCCGTCATCCCCCAAGGGCTGTCCCGCAAAGATCTCGGCCTCGAGTGCGGAACGGCCTGCCGAGCTGGCGAGGTGCTCAGCCGGTGGTTCGTGAAGTGTCCAGGAACTGGGCGAAGTCGGCGAGCGTGTGGAAGTCGTTCTCGCGTAGGCCGATCCACAGGTTGACGTGGTGGAGGAGCCCGGGTCCTTGGTGGTGGGCGGTCACGTAGGTCTGATCCAGATCGCTCTGCTCGTCGTCCACCCAGGCGAAGGGACGGCCGCCTGCGTAGCTCACCAGCGGTCTTGTCTTCCAGTGAACTCCATCAGGGCGCTCTTGGAGCAGGACGTCGCCGAAGTCCACAAAGGGAAGTTCCGGAAGGCCGAGGACCGGTGCGATCCACCGGTTGGCGTCGTCCATCCATGTGGTGGCCCAGCAAAGCTCGAAGCCGAGCTGGAGCAGGATTCGTCCGTGCTCCGGATTGAGCCAGATCCGCAGGGGGCGCCGTCGGGATGCAAGGCCCCTGTCGGCCTCATGGACATCGTTCCGGGGAACTCGGAGTGTGGTGTAGCCGTCGGGACGTCTCTCCGGCTTGGCCGCATAAGGGTTGAGCGGCCCGTCCACGTCGAGGAACAGCAGTGGTCGGTTCACGGTTTCCCCAGGGTCTTGCTCACTGTGGACTGCCCCGAGCAGCGTAGCTGTGGGATTATCTCGGCATGAGGCCGGCCTGGGCGATGATCACGATGTGGCCAGTGTGATCACGGCATCGGAGCCGTCTTGGATAACCCCGTTCGCAGGGCTGAGCCCGCGCTGCTTCGGCAAACTGCTGACCACGCTCCGGCGCCATGGAGCAGATGTGGTTCACCAAGGGCGGCCGTCGAGCCCGCCGTTGGAAGACCGAGTGCTGCTGGTCACGGCCTACTGGCGAACTAACCTGACGTTGCGGCAGCTCGCTCCACTGTTCGGCGTCTCGAAGTCCACGACCGGCCGAGTCATCAACCACCTCGGCCCCCTGCTCGCACTCCCGCCCCGCAAGCGGTTCGCCAAAGACACCGTGCTCATCGTGGACGGCACCCTGGTACCCACCCGCGACCACGCCATCGCCGAGCGCCCGAAGAACTACCGGTACTCCACCAACCACCAGGTCGTCATCGACGCCGATACCCGCCTGGTCGTCGTGGTCGGCCGACCGCTCGCCGGGAAGCGCAACGGCTGCAAGGCAGGGGAGGAGTCCGGCGCCAAGGCCGCCGTCGGCAAGACCACCACGATTGCCGACGGCGGCTACCCGGGCACTGGCCTCGTCATCCCGCACCGCCGGCAGCGCGACCAGACCGAACTGCCGGCCTGGAAAGAGGAACACAACAAGTCCCACAAGCAGGTCCGCGCCCGCGTCGAGCACGTCTTCGCCCGCATGAAGACCTGGAAGATCCTGCGTGACTGCCGCCTCAAGGGCGACGGCGTCCACCACGCCATGCTCGGTGTCGCACGTATGCACAACCTCGCTCTCGCCGGATAGGCAAGCGGGCCGCACGGCGGCCAACCATGCCCGAGGCGACCCTGAGATCATTTACGGGACAGCCCTCAGCAGGCTCAACGTCGTGCGCATCAGTGGCCGATTGGAATTCTGACCGGCTCGGACATGAGCAGCGAGCACCGCCTTCGGCATGAGTATCCGCCCTGGCTGCGGTCTGGGCTCGACACCTCGACTCGATGGAGAGGGCCGCCGCATCGTCTGACTTCACGGCTCATCACTTTCCGACTCGCAGCTCCAACCCGCAGCCGATGAGCTGGCTGTAGCGCAGCTTGCCCTGACGGTAGGTGTACCTGCACAGCTCGACGTCCTCGGTCACCTTCCCGGTGACGAGCAGGCGGACCATCGGGACGTGGTGGCCGTAGCCGCCGGGCTGCACGGTGAAGCCGCTGGAGTAGTCCTTGAGCCGGGCGAAGTCAGGCATGTGAGGGGCCCCCTCGGCGGCCAGGAGCGGAGTGCCGCCCGTGTCCCGGATGTCGAACACTCCGTAGTCCAGGGCCTTCAGGCCGGCCGGAAGGTCCACGATCTCCCCGCCCGTGATCTCCATGTCCTGACCCGACCGGTTGTACGGCCCGGGCAGCGCGAACCACAGGACCTGCCCCTTGACGGCGTGGCGGTATCCCAGCTCGTTGTGGTCGAGGCCTCCGGCCAGGGCGTGGCCGGGGCGCGGTTCGCCGGCGTGGGTGCTCTCCCAGGAGGAGCCACCCGTCACCGCCAGGCAGGCTAGCGCCAGCGGCAGCACCGCCCACGCCCGGGGACGCCGTCGTGCCGTGCCCCGCCGGGAGGGGGGAGAGGACGGGGGAGATGGAACGGGCTGCGGAGCCATGCGCGTACTCCTGCGGTATGTCATGCCGGTGCCCGGCAGTCGGCGAACGACTGCCGGGCACCGGACATCGAAGGTCGGTCGGCTGCTGTGCGGGTCGATCCGGTGGTCGGGGACAGCCCGTCAGGTGCGGCCGTCGGTCAGGACCTGGTTCGCCGGCACCCAGTACCCGGCCAGCGAGCCCGCCACGATCCGGCACATCGCACGGCCGTTGACGATCGATCTCCGGTCGAACTGGAAGGGCTGCACGCTGGCCGACTTGAGCGACTTGGTGAGGCCGGTCGCGCCGTCGGTGCCGAACTTGTACGCCGTCACGGCGGCGTTGGCCGGGACGGTGAGCGTGCGCCGGATCCGGTAGGTGGTCACCATGTGCTCACCGCGCAGGAAGACGTTCGGCCACGCCTCGCCGATCCACATGCCCTTGTACGCGCCCGCGGAGATCCGGTACCAGATTCCCGCGCCCTTGATGCGGCGCCGCTGGTTGACGGGGGCCTGGGTGGCCCGGGTGAAGGTGACCTTCTTGGAGGAAAGGATCTTGTCCTGACCCTTTCCGGTCTTCTTGTCGTGGTAGTAGCCACCGTCCGTCTTGGCGTCGACCGTGTACAGCGTGTGCGTACCGCTGCCGATCGCGATCAGTGAGCCGGCGGCGAGCACCGGCGAGGGGTAGTCGTCCAGCAGCGTGTCCAACTGGTTTGCGAAGACAGCGCTGTTGGTCTGGGCGTGGAGCTGCTGCCACAGCGTGACGTGGTGGTGGTGGTAGGTCGGCGCGGGGATGCGGTGGGTCTGGCAGTAGTACGAGAACCACCGGGGGTTGCGGAGCAGCGAGAAGTACCGGGCCATGGTGGTGCAGGCGCCGTCGTACAGTTCGGCCGCCAGTTTGTTGCCGGTGAGCTGGTAGTAGTCCCACAGCCCGAACATGGCGAAGATCATGCCGTTGTACGTGTAGTCGCCGGCGCCCGGCGACTTGAACGGGTACTCCTGGATCCAGAGGTGACCGGCCCGGTCCTTGTTCACGACCCACGGGTGGCCGTCGTCCCCGCGCAGCAGCGAGGCGAAGGCCCCGTTGGCGGCGTTGGTGTAGAGCGTGCGCTCCTGGCTGGTGATGCCGTCCAGCCCGGCCAACTGGGCGAAGAGGCTGATGACCTCGCCCTGGGCCATGCCCGAGTACCAGGGTGCCTTGTAGGAGACGCCGCTGTGCTCGGCGTGCGTGTAGTCCCACGGGTAGGGGAAGTACCAGGCTCCGCGGGTCACGACCCGCTTGGTGATCAGCCGGTTCGCCTGGTCCTTTGCCCGCTTGAGGAACAGGGCCTTGCGGGTGGCGTCCCTCTCGGTCCGGTAGCTCGAAATGCATCCGAGGCCGAACTGGGCCTGCCCCACCGGGTGGTCGTAGCCCACCGGGCCCGGCTTCGTCCCGCCCTTGGTGGCGGGCTTGTAGTACATGTACGCGCCCTGTGTGTTCAGGTGGTACAGGCTGGTGACCGGCGGAGTGGCGTTCGCCCAGGTGGTCGGGCGGTTGCGCCAGGGCCGGAGCGCCTCCGGCAGGTCGGACACGATCGTGAAGCCGTTCTTCTGGAACGCGAACGGCAGCGTGGTCGGAACGTCCACCCCGGTGCGGGGGTTGGGCATGTTCTCGCTGTACGGGATGCGGGGAGGCGTGTCCGGTATGGACGCCGTGCCCTCGTCCAGGGGGTCCGGCAGCGGCGGCAGCGGTATGCCGGAGCCCCCGCCGGTGCCGCCGGGCAGGCTGAGCGCGAGGGAACGCGGCATCCGCGCGAACGGATCGGCCACCGGGTCGTCGAACACCCCGGTCGCCACCGCGGTGAACGCCCCGCCGCCGACGACGGCGCCGCCGGCGACCGTGCCACCCGCCAGACGTATGAATCGTCTGCGACCGACGGCGGCGCGCCTCTTACCCGTCATGGATCTGTACCCCCCATGGGCATGAACTGTGTGAAGTGTGGATCGTAAGTGAAGGGTGGGTGACTTCCCTATTCGGCGTGAAGAGACCCATCAAGGGTGACCGGTAACGGCCTTGACGCACATCACGCCGAAGATTGAAGCCACCCGATCGAGCAGGACCGGCCATCTCGCGCGGCGGCTGGGACGCGCCCCTCACACGGGCGGCGTGCCGGGCCGGCTGTCCGCCGTGACGCTCGTCGCCGCCACCCAGTATCCGGCGAGGCCGCCCGCGGTGATCCGGAACATCGGCCGGCCGTTGACCACGGCGCGGACGTTCGTCGGGGCGTTGGACGGAGCGGCGAAGGAGACGGTGCGGATGGACGCGTCGGCACCGTCCTCGGTGAAGCGGTAGACGTCCACCTCCTGGTCGCCCCCGGGGAAGGTGACCGTCCGCTGGTGGTGGTAGCCGTAGGTGAGGTACTCCCCGCGCAGGAACACGGTCGGCCACGTCTCGCCGACCCACCATCCCTCGTACGCGCCGGCGCTGATGAGGTAGTAGACGCCCCGTCCCTGGATGCGGCGGCGCACGGCGACCGGGGCCTGGGTCGCGCGCGCGAAGGTCACCTTCCGTACCTCCAGTTGGGCGTCCTCCTTGGAGGGGGACCACTTCCCCTCGGCGGCGGTGTCCAGCCGGTACAGGGAGTGGGTGCCCGCCGCGAAGGCCACGGTCCCTCCCGCCTCACCGATCGAGCCCGGGAAGTCGTCCACCAGGGTGTCGGTGTGGGCGGCGAAGTCCGCACTGCCCGTCTGCCAGTGCAACTGGCGGTACAGGTCGATGTGGTGCTGGTGGTAGCTGGGGGTGGGCACTCGGTGCGACTGGCAGTAGTAGGAGTGCCAGCGCGTGTTGCGCAGCAGCGGGAAGTAGCGGGCCAACGTGGTGCAGCCGCCGTCGTACAACTGCGCCGCCAGCTCGTTGCCGGTGGCGGTGTAGTAGTCCCACAGCCCGAACATGGCGAAGATCATGCCGTTGTAGGTGAAGTCCCCGGTGCCGGGGGAGGCGCCCGGGTACTCCTGGATCCAGAGGTATCCGGACGCGTCCTTGTTCACCGCCCACGGGGAGCCGTCGTCACCCCGCAGCAGTGAGGCGAAGGCGGCGTCGGCCGCCTGGAGGTACAGCTCCCGCTTCTGCGCGTCGACGCCGTCGAGCTGGGCGAGCTGCACGAAGAGACTGATCGCCTCGCCCTGCGCCATGCCGGAGTACCACGGGGCCTGGTAGGCGACCCCCGGGTGCTGGTCGTTCCGCCAGTCGAACGGATACGGGAAGTACCACGCCCCGCGTGCCTCCACCCTGCGGTCGATCAGCCGCTTGGCCTGTGCCTCGGCACGGAGGAGGAACACCGACCGGCGGTGGGCGTCGGTCTCGTTGCGGTAACTCGTGACGCAGCCGAGCCCGAACTGGATCTGCGTGACGGGGTGGTCGTAACCGGGCTGGTCCCGGGCCGCACGGAACTGCACGACGCCTTCGGCGTCCAGGAACTGGTTGGTCGAGTTCGGGCTGACACCGTCCCAGGGCGTCGGCCGGTTGCGCCAGGGCCGCAGTGCCTCCGGCAGCCCGGGCAGGATCCGGTAGCCCCCGCGGTTGAACGTGAACGGCAGGGAGGTCGGGACGTCGACGGTGACCGCCGTACGCGAACCCGGCGCACTGCGCGCGTACGGCACGCGGCGGCTGGGGGGTGAGATCCGCCCGTCCGCGAGCTGGTCGGGCAGCGGCGGCAGGGGGGCGTCCCGGCCCACCCGCCGCGGCACGCTCAGAGCGAGGGACCGGGGCATTCCGGAAAGATCGCCCGGGACCGGGCTCGGCAGGGGGGCAGACGGAACGGCCGCGGCGGCGTGGGCCGGCCCGGCGAACGTCCCGCCCGCCATGACCGCGGCGCTCGCCGCCGCCGCCTTGGCCGTCAGGCGTATCAGCGCGCGCCGGTCGAGGCCGGTGGTGGGGTCGGACATGGAGGACACTCCTGGGAAGCAGGCGGGAATCGAGAGGCAGGACCGGCGCGAGGCGTCGGACAGCAGTGGGAGGGCGCCTCGGCTGGGCGCCCTCCCACTGCTCCGTGCGGATGATCAGTTGTAGGTCGTCAGCAGCTTGGTGGTCGGGAAGGACCAGGCGCCGGGGTTCGAGGACCAGCCGGCCAGACCGCCGTTGAACTTCGCGTCCGGGCGCGCGGTCCAGGTGATCAGGCGCACCGAGTCGTCCTGTGCGTGGTTCATGATCGCCAGATCGTCCCGGCCGTCACCGTCGTAGTCGCCGGTGATCATCTTCAGCCGGGCCACGTCGTAGGTCTTGGCCGCGTCCAGCGACACGGTGGCCGATCCGAACCTCTCCTTGCCGTCCACCTTCTCGAACAGCATGGTCGACGTACGGTCCGAACCGTCGTCGTAGGCGTACCAGACCAGGACGTCGTCATGACCGTCACCGTCGAAGTCCCCCGCCTGCGGCAGCGCCTGCTCCCACTTCCAGGCCGTGGACTCCCACCAGGGCAGCCCCGGAGCGCCGAAGCCGCCGTTCGCCAGCGTGTCGAACACGTACGCCTTCACGCCCTGCGCGCCCTGCTTGTAGAACACGCTCAGCTCTTCGCGGCCGTCACCGTTGAAGTCGCCGGAGACGAACTTGGTGCTGGAGCGCAGCCACGAACCGGCCGGAGCCGTCCACGAGACGAAGGGCGAGTTGAGGGTGCCGCTCGGCTTGGAGGTGAAGGTGACCAGCTTGGTCACGCCGGTGCCGGCGTCCGCGAACCAGACCGCCACGTCGTCGCGGCCGTCGCCGTTGAAGTCACCGGCCTGCGGCGTCATGTACGAGATGTGGTACTCGCTGCTCGCGGTGGCCGCCCACGCCTGGACCGGCGCACCGAAGCCGCCGTCGACCAGCCCCGGGAAGAAGAAGGCCTTCACGCTGGTGTCCCCGTAGCCGTGCAGCGCGATCGTGTCACTGCGGCCGTCGCCGTTGAAGTCACCGGAGACGAACTTCATCGCCGCCGCGTTGTACTCGTCCGTCGACGCGGTGAACGACTTCTGCGGCGCTCCCAGGGATCCGCCCGACTGCCCCGGGAAGGTGTACAGCGCGTCCGACACGGCGTTCGGAAACGCGTACCAGGCGCCGACGTCGCTGCGCCCGTCACCGTCGTGGTCGTGCCGGACGACGGTGTTCGAGGACCAGACGGACCGCTGCTGGCCGTCCAGGACCAGCAGGTTGCCGCGGGGGGTGAGGGTGAGGGTGCCGCCGGGGGCGGTGGTCTGGGATTCCCAGATCTTGGTGCCGCCGTTGTTGTGGACGGTGAGGTTGCCGGTGTTGTCGAAGCGTGTGGTGGCGCCGGGGTTTCCGGTGGTGCCGGTGGACCAGAGGGTTTTGCCGGCGGCGGAGGTGAGGACGAGGTCGCCGTCGGTGCGCATGGCCAGGGTGGTGGGTCCGGCGATGAGCATGCCGCCGGGCTTGAGCTGCTGTCCTGCGGTCAGTCGCGTGGTGAGGGTGAGGTCGTCGACGCGGGTGGCGGCGGCGGTGTTGAGGGTGGTGGTGTCTTCGCCGAGGCAGCCGGTGAGGCTGGACTTGGTGATGATGCCGACGAGCTGGGTGGCGCCGGCTGTTTCCCGCAGGATGGGTGCGCCGGCGTCGCCTCGGCAGACGGCGTCGCTCATGCCGTTGGCGGTGAGGGTGAAGGTGGTGGGGTCGACGCTGCCGGTGGTGAAGGCGCCGGTGTGGAGGGTGTTGGGGACCCATTCGGTGCGGGTGCGCCCGTAGCCGGGCACCTTGAGGGTGTCGCCGGTGGTGGCGGGGGTGGTGGCGGGGGCGGCGGGGGTGATGC
>NZ_PVLV01000130.1 GCF_002982015.1 Streptomyces solincola | reverse complement strand
CCGCCCCCGGAGGCGACACCACGACCAGGTCCTCGTGCAGCAGCCCGCCCCCGCCCTGACCACGGTCGAGCTGCTGCACGAGGACCTGGTCGTGGTGTCGCCTCCGGGGGCGGAGGGGCATGTGCCGGGCCGGCCGATGCGGATCGCGGACCTGGAGGGGCGGCCGCTGGTGATGTTCCGGCACGGCTACGACCTGCGGGAGCTGACCGTGGCGGCCTGCCGGACCGAGGGCTTCGAGCCGTCGTTCACGGTGGAGGGCGGCGAGATGGACGCGGTGCTGGGCTTCGTCCGGGCCGGTCTGGGCGTGGCGGTGGTGCCGAGCATGGTGGCGACCCGGGCCGGCCGGGACCTGCGGGTGACCGCGCTGGCCCCGCCCGGGCTGCGGCGCACCATCGGGCTGGCGCACCGCAGCGACGTGGCCCCGCCGCGCGCCGCCCGCGAGCTGATGCGGGTGCTGCTGCGGACGCTGCCGGGCGGCGCGGCGCGCGACCGCGAGGCGTGAGCGGGGCGCGGCCGGGGACGGTCACACGGCGTCGGCCAGCAGCAGGGAGTGGATGCGGTCGGGGGCGCCGGGGCGGGCGTAGTACCAGCCCTGGGCGGTGTCGCAGCCCAGTTCGCGGAGCTGCTCGGCCTGCGCGCCGGTCTCGACGCCTTCGACGGTGACCGTGAGCTGGAGGCTGTGCGCGAGCGAGACGATGCCCTCGACGATCTTCAGGTCCACCGGGTCGACCGGGTGGGTCTGCATGCCCTGGGTGAAGGAGCGGTCCAGCTTCAGGACGCTGACGGGGAGGCGCCGCAGGTTGGCGAGGTTGGAGTAGCCGGTGCCGAAGTCGTCCAGGGCGATGTCGACGCCCATCTCGGCCAACTGGCGCAGCGGCTTGAGCAGGTCCTCGTCCGCGCCGATCAGGGCGGACTCGGTGACCTCCAGGCAGAGCGCCCCGGGGTCCAGGCCGGAACGTTCCAGCACGTCGACGGTGTCGGCGACCAGCCCGGGGTGGTGGAGCTGGGTCGGCGAGAGGTTGACGTTGATCCGCAGGGGGCCGCCGTCGGAGTGGCTGCGGTTCCAGAAGCGGGCCTGGCGCACCGCCTCCTGGAGCACCCAGCGGCCGAGCGGGACGATCAGCCCGGTGTGCTCGGCCAGCGGGATGAACCGGTCGGGCCCGAGCACCCCGTGCTGGGGGTGGCACCAGCGCACCAGGGCCTCCGCGCCGTGCACGGTGCCGTCGCCGAGGTGGACCAGCGGCTGGTACTCGATGAAGAACTCGCCGCGCTCCAGGGCGGCGGGCAGCGCGGTGGTGAGCCCGTGCCGGGTGATGGCGCGGGCGTCGGCCTCCGGGTCGGCGCGCTCGTAGCGGTTGCCGCCGGCCGACTTGGCCCGGTACATGGTGATGTCGGCGCTGCGCAGCACCTCGGCGGGGCTGCGCTCGCCGCCGGCCGGGCCCTCGACGAGGCCGATGCTGCCCCGGACGGTCAGTTCGCGGCCGTCCAGCCGGATGGGCACGGAGAGCACCGACAGGATGCGCCGGGCCAGCTCGCCGGTCTCGTCGTCCTGGCCGACGGGGCGGGTGGTGAGCGCCACGAACTCGTCGCCGCCGAGCCGGGCGACCATCTCGCCGGGCCGGGTGGCGCAGCTCTGCAACCGGTCGGCGACCTCCACCAGGAGCCGGTCGCCGGCGGAGTGGCCGAGGCTGTCGTTGATCGCCTTGAAGCCGTCCAGGTCCAGGTAGCACAGGCCGAATCGGGCGTCGCCGCCGGCAGCGGCCAGCGCCTTGTCCAGGCGCTCGAAGAACAGGGTGCGGTTGGGCAGGCCGGTGAGGGCGTCGTGGGTGGCCTCGTAGCGCAGCCGCAGGTTGAGCAGCCGGCGTTCGGTGGTGTCCTCCATCAGGGCCAACTGGTACTGCGGCCGCCCCTCGGCGTCCCGCAGCAGGGAGACGGACAGGTTGGTCCACAGGGCCGTGCCGTCGCCGCGGTAGTACGGCTTCTCCACGCGGAAGTTCTCGCGCTCGCCGCGGATCAGCTCGCCGTACATCCGCCAGACCTGCGGGCCGTCCTCGGGGTGCACCCAGTCGGTGACGTTGCGGTTGCGCAGGTGGTGCTCCAGGCCGCCGAACATCCGGGTGAGGGTGCCGTTGACCTCCAGGATGTTGCCGTCCAGGTCGGCGATGCCGATGCCGACGGCGGCCCCGTCGAAGACCGCGCGGAACCGGGCCTCGGTGGCGTGCAGCGCCTCTTCGGCGGCGGCGCGGGCGGCGAGCGCCGAGCGGGCGATGGCCTCCTGCTCGGTGAGGGTGCGCTGGCGCAGCCCGCGGGCGAAGCCGGCGGCCAGCGCGTGTTGCAGCCGGGCGCAGCGGGCGCGCAGCTCCTCGGCCGGTTCCGCACCGGGGCGGCCGCAGTAGAGCACCAGGTAGGAGTCGACCACTCCGAGGGTGCGGCTGAGCGCGTCGGGGTCCGTGCAGTGGGCGTCCACCAGGGCGGCGCCGACCCGGTGCGCCGGCTGGGTGTCGAAGGGGCGACGGTGCAGGGCGCCGCTCAGCTCCCGCACCCAGGGCAGCAGGTGCCCCTCGAACTCCGGCCGGGTCAGGGAGGTGGCGGTGACCGGGAAGATGGCCCGGCTCCAGATGGTGGCGAAGCGGCGGATCCGGTCCTCCAGGACGAGGTCCGGGTCCGCCGGTTCCTCCGGCTCCGCGCCGGAGCCTGAGGGTCGTGCGGGCATGCTCACGCCTTGCGCCCCACCCCTGCGAACCCTGAGAAGGCATAGGGGTCCTCCTGCTCGACCGGGGTCTCCGGGCGCCACTCGGGCAGCTTGACCAGGCCGGGGGCGACCAGCTCGAAGCCGTCGAAGAACCGGGCGACCTCGTCCTTGGGCCGCATCACCAGGGGGTTGCGGATGTCCCGGTAGACGCCGACGGCGCCGCCGACGGTCTCCTGGGGCAGCGGCATCGTCTCGTACGAGGCGTGGGTGAGGATCAGCAGGCTGCCGGAGGGGAGCGCGTCGCGCAGCTCGGCGACGGCGCGGTGCGGCTCGTCCTGCTCCTCGACGAAGTGCAGCACCGACACCAGCAGCAGGGCCACCGGCCGGTCGAGGTCGAGCAGCCGGGCGGCCTGCGGGCTGCCGAGGACGTCGGCCGGCTTGCGCAGGTCGGCGGCGACCACGGCGGCGGCGGCGTTGCCGGCGAGGACGGCCTCGCTGTGCGCGACGGCGACCGGGTCGTGATCCACGTACAGCACCCGGGCGTCGGGGCTGGCGGCCTGGGCGACCTCGTGGACGTTGCCGAAGGTCGGGATGCCGGAGCCGATGTCGAGGAACTGGGTGACGCCCTCGTCCACCGCGAAGCGCACGGCGCGCCGCATGAACGCCCGGTTGGACTGCATCACCTTGGGCAGGCCCGGCACGAACTCCATCGCCTTGCGGGCGGCCTCGCGGTCCACCTCGAAGTTGTGCGAACCGCCCAGGTAGTAGTCGTAGATCCGGGACACGCTCGGTACCGATATGTCGATGCCGGACGGGGCCCAGGCGGGACGCTCCATCGTTCTCTCCCACAGGTCGCCATGGCCACAAGGCCGCGTATGTGGCCGGGTGTTCGAGCCGAGGCTACTGATCGCCCGCCAAGAGGGCGAGAGGAAACGGAAATTAGGGATCCGTTCTTGGTCACACGTCCCGGTCCCAGACCGGTGGCACGTGCGATCCTCCGGTGCCGGGGCCCGCCCGCCACAGACACCATGCCACCGCCCGGGCGCCGCGGGCGATCCTCCCGCGGCGCCCGGGCGGTGGCGCCGGGGGCCGGCGGCGCGACGGGACGCACGGCGCGCAGGGCGCCCGAGACGCGCAGGACGCCCTATCGGGCGGGCTGCCGCGGCGGAGAGCGGAGGCGGCGGCGGCCGGACGGCCGACGCGGGCGGGGCGGGCACGCCGACCGGCCCGTCCGCCGCGGGTGCGGGGACGGGCCGGCGGGTCCCGGCCGGGGCGCGGCCGGGACGGCGGGGCCCGGCCTTCCCTCCAGGCCCCGCGTGGTCGGAAGCGCGCGTGGGGACTCTACTTGGACGCTCCGACCAACTTTCCCTGCGGTGAGACCGCCCACCAGGTGCCGCCCACGCCCTGGCCGTTGGTGTCGCCGGGCTTCTTGTCGCCGGCGAAGGTGTACAGCGGCCAGCAGTCCATGGTCTGCTGCTTCAGCCCGTCGGGGCGGGCGAAGGTGACGTTGCCCTTGGTGGAGACGCCTTCGGTGTCGTTCTTGTCCACCGGGGCGACGACCGGCCACTTCTTCAGGCACGCGCCGGTGCAGGCGGTCTTCATGGGCCAGGCCGAGTCCTTCTGGAAGCGGTAGACCGTCATCCCGGCCCGGTCCACCACGATCTCGCCCAGATCGGGGTCCGTGCGCACGGAGAGGCCCGGGAGGTCGGCCGGGGCCGCCTCGGCGTCCTCGCCGGCGCCCGCCTCGCCCTCCTCGGCGTCCCCGGCGCTGCCCGAACCGGCCTCCGGCGCGGCCTTCTTGCCGTCCGGGGCCGCCGCGTACCAGGTGCCGCCGACGCCCTGGCCCTTGACGTCGCCGGGCTGGGTGTCCTTGGCGTAGCGGTACACCGGCCAGCCGTCGACGGTGAGCTGCTTGACGCCGTCGGCGCGGGTCACCTCGCCCAGCAGGGCGGCGTCCACGCCGGCCGGGGCCTTGGCGCCCTCGGCGGCGACCACCGGCCAGGCCGTGGCGCAGTCGCCCTCGCAGGCCGACTTGGGCGGGTTGGCCGAGTCCTTGTCGAACCGGTAGAGCGTGCGCCCCTCAGCGTCGGTGAGCACCTCGCCCAGCTTGGCGTCCTCGGCGACGGCCAACTGGCCGGCCGGGGCGGCCTCGGTCTTGGCCCCGCCGGCGGAGCCGTAGCCGGAGCCGTAGCCGCCGGCGTTGTCGGCGGGCGCGCCGGCCGGGGCGGCCGCGCCGACGGAGCCCGCGGGCGCCTGGCCGCCGTCGTCCTGGCCGCACGCCGTCGTCAGCGTCAGTACGGCCGCCGCGGTGAGCGCGAGCGAGGCGTTCCGCCAGGTGTTCATGTGCAACTCCCGTGTGGTGAGGGTACGTTGGCGACGCCCGGGCGTGCCGTTCATGGCCTTGAGTACGGGCCGGGCGGCTTCGCGCGTTCAACGCCCGGCCGACTTTTTCCGGGCGACCGGCAAGCCGCCGGCGCCTCCGGGTACCTCCATCAGGGGAATGGAGGGCGGTTCGGCTGCCGGGGACGCACCCGCCCGCCCATGCTCGTCGGCGTGTATGCCTCCCATGCCGGCCGTGTCCTCGCCGCGACCGCCCTCGGCTGCCTGCTCGCGGTCCCGGCGCCCGCGGCGGCGGACAGTTGCGCGATCGCCCATATCGGTCCGGGCGGACCGGAGCACGCGGTGGCGGTCGCGG
>NZ_PVLV01000012.1 GCF_002982015.1 Streptomyces solincola | reverse complement strand
CGGTCACGGTCCGAACGCCCCCCGGCCCTGCGCGCTACTGCACGCAGAATTCGTTGCCCTCCGGATCGGCCAGCACCGTCCAGGTGCCGCCCGGCTCGCTGACCTGCCGCAGGATCCGCGCGCCCAGCGCCTCCAGCCGGGCCGTCTCCGCCTCCCGCCGGCCCGCGGCGGCGTGCACGTCGAGATGCAGGCGGTTCTTCACGGTCTTCGCCTCGGGCACGCGCTGGAACAGGAGCCGGCGGCCGGCGCCGATGCCGGTCGCCTCGTCGAACGGGTCGTCCGGATGGCGGACGGCGATCAGATCCCGCCATGCGCGGCGGCCGTCGATCTCGATCGTCGCCTCCTCGGGAGCCTGCCCTGCGGCCAGCACCCGTTCCACCAGGGCGCTGTTGTCCTCGACCAGATAGCCCAGGGCCTGCGCCCAGAACGCGGCCTGCGCGTGCGGGTCGGCGGCGTCCACGACGAGTTTCCACTGAAGTGCGGTCATGCGGCTCATTACTATGGGGGTGAGAGGTGCGCCGCAAGGAGCTTTCGGGTCCGCGTGTCCGGGCCCGCTCCCCGTCGCTCGTCCCTCGCCCCCGCCGCCCGTCCTCTGCCTTGCGAGGAGGCCCCGATGCCCACCGGACTGACGCGTGACGCGGGCTGGCAGATCGGCGTGTCGAGGACACTGCCGCTGCCGGTCGGCACCGTCTGGGACTTCCTCGCCGGCGAGAGGGGCGCCGCCCTCTGGCTCGGCACGGCGGACCCCCTGCCGACGGAGAGGGGCGCGCCCTACCGCACCGCCGACGGGATCGCGGGCGAGGTCCGCGGCTACCGGGTCGGCGACCGCATCCGGGTCACCCATGGCGACACCACGATCCAGGTGGCGCTCGCCCCGGCGGGCGCGGACCGGACCGCGGTCACCTTCCACGAGGAGCGGCTGCCCGACGCCGCCGCGCGGGAGCGCCGCCGGGCCCACTGGCAGCGGGTCATGGACGAGGTCGCCGCCGAGCTGCTGCCGGGTTGAGCCGCGCCTCTGCCGACGCCGGGGTCACGCCCGTCCGGGACCGCGCTCGGCGGCAACGGCCGGTGCGCTCCCCGAGGCGCCCGCGGCCGCCGGCCCGTTCCGCGCCTGCGCCTATGCCTGCGTCTGCGCCGGCGGCTGTGTCTGCGCCTGTGCCGGGAAGGGCTCCGCGGTCGCCTGCTCGGGGAACGCCTCGCGGGGCGCGGCGGCCGGGACGGCGCCCTGATCGGCGGACGGAGCAGCGGCCGGAGCGCGGTCTGACGCGGGGGAGCGCAGGGCGGCCATCTCGGCCCGGGTGCGCCGCGCGGTCCGCAGCGCGTCCCAGGTCAGGATGGTCAGCGCCAGCCACACCAGGGCGAAGCCGGCCCAGCGCTCCGGCGGCATCGCCTCGTGGAAGTAGGCCACCCCCAGCAGGAACTGGAAGACCGGCGCCAGGTACTGGAGCAGCCCCAGGGTCGACAGCGGCACCCGGATCGCGGCCGCGCCGAAGAACACCAGCGGTACGGCGGTGACCACGCCCGTCGCGGCGAGCAGCGCCGCGTGGCCGGCGCCCGAGGTCTCGAACGTGGACCGCCCCTGCGAGGCCAGCCAGAGCAGGAAGCCCAGCGCCGGCAGGAACTGCACCGCGGTCTCGGCCGCCAGCGACTCCAGGCCGCCGAGGTTGACCTTCTTCTTCACCAGCCCGTACGCGGCGAACGAGAAGGCCAGGCAGAGCGAGATCCAGGGCGGGCGTCCGGCGCCGACCGCCAGGACCACCACGGCGGCGAGACCGGTGCCGACCGCCACCCACTGCGCCCGGCGCAGCCGTTCCTTCAGCAGCAGCACGCCCAGTGCGATGGTGACCAGCGGGTTGATGAAGTAGCCCAGCGAGGCCTCCACGACATGGCCGGAGTTCACCGACCAGATGTAGACGCCCCAGTTCACCGTGATCACCGCGGCGGCCACGGTGATCAACCCGAGCTTGCGGGGCTGGCGCAGCAGCTCCGGTATCCAGCCCCAGCGGCGCACCACGAGCAGTGCCAGGCCCACCGCGACCAGCGACCAGGCCATCCGGTGGGCGAGGATCTCCACCGCGCCGGCCGGCCGCAGCAGCGGCCAGAACAACGGGACGAGCCCCCACATCCCGTAGGCGCCCATCCCGTACAGCAGCCCTGCCCGCTGGTCCCCGCCGCCCGTGCTCCCGCCCTGGACGCCGTTGCCGCTGTCCGCCGCCACTGGCCGCTCCTTCCGGTGTCCGCCCGTCCCGCCCCGGGCCGCCTGTCCGGCCGGGCGCCTGTCCTGCGGGCGTGCGGGGACGACGGTAGCGCCGCGCACGGCGTGCTGTCATGCCCGTATCGCCATACGGTCATGACAGCACGGCCGCCCGGTGAGGTGGGAGCTCAGCGCTTCCGGAGCGCCTCGGCCACGGTGTCGGCGAGCGGGGTGGTGGGCCGGCCGATCAGCCGGGCCAGGTCGCCGGTGGTGCGGGCCAGCCTGCCGCGCGCCACCGCCTCGTCCACGTCGACCAGGATCGCGGCGAACGGCTCCGGCACCCCGGCGCGGGTGAGGATCGCCAGGTGCTCCTCGGCCGGGACGTTCCGGTACGCCACCTCGCGCCCGGACTGCTCGGCGACCACCGCCGCGTACTCGGCGAACGACCAGGCGGTGTCGCCGCTCAGCTCGTAGACCTTCCCGAGGTGGCCCTCGCCGGTCACCACGGCGGCGGCCGCCGCCGCGTAGTCGGCGCGGGCCGCAGAGGCCACCCGGCCGCCGCCCGCGTTGGCCACCACCGCGCCGTACTCCAGCACCGGGCCGAGGTTCTCCGTGTAGTTCTCGGTGTACCAGCCGTTGCGCAGCAGCGTGTACGGCAGCCCCGAGTCCAGGATCAGCTCCTCCGTGACCAGGTGCTCGCGCGCCAGGTCGAAGTCGGCCTCCGGGCCGCCGAGGACGCTGGTGTACGCGAGCTGGGCCACGCCCGCGGCCTTCGCCGCCTCGATGACGGCGGTGTGCTGCGGCACCCGCTTGCCGACCTCGCTGCCGGAGACCATCACCACCCGGTCGCCGGCCTCGAAGGCGCCTCGGAGGGACTCGGGGCGGTCGTAGTCGGCGACGCGCAGCTCGACGCCGAGCTTCGCCAGGTCGGCGGCCTTCTCCGGGTCGCGGACGGCGGCCGCGATGCCGGCTGCGGGGATCCCGTCGGCCAGCAGGGCGTCGATGACGCGTCGGCCGAGGTGTCCGGTGGCTCCGGTGACGACGATGCTCATGGTTCTGGTGCTTCCGTTTCCGTCGGTGTCGTCGATGGGTACGCGAGCCAACGTACGGCGGGCACTAACTTCTGGAAAGTACCCACTTTGAAGTAAGGTACTGGCATGAACGTAAGTGGGATGCCGGCACCGCCGGTCGGGCGCACCCCGTCGAACGGCGGTCCCGTCCCGGACGTCAACGACGCCATGTGCCCCTCGCGGGCGATCCTGGAGCACATCACCAGCCGCTGGGGCGTCCTGGTGCTGGCCGCTCTGCTGGACCGCTCGTACCGCTTCAGCGAACTGCGCCGGCAGGTGGGCGGGGTCAGCGAGAAGATGCTCGCCCAGACCTTGCAGACGCTGGAGCGCGACGGCTTCGTCGACCGGGACGCCAAGCCGGTGATCCCGCCGCGCGTCGACTACGCGCTCACCCCGCTGGGCCGGGAGGCGGCGGAACAGGTGTGGTCGCTCGCCCGGTGGTCCGAGCGGCAGGTCGACACCGTGCGCGAGGCCCGCGCCGCCTACGACGAGGCCCGCGCCTGAGCGGCGCGGGCCGTTCCGCCGCCGCCGTCCCGACGGGCGCGGTCGTGCCGGTCAGCCGATGACGGTCCAGGTGTCGCTGCCGGCCAGCAGCGCGCCGAGGTCGCCCTTCCCGTCGCGTTCGACGGCGGCGTCGAGCTGGTCGGCCATCAGCGTGTCGTAGACCGGCCGCCGGACGCTGCGCAGCACACCGATGGGGGTGTGGTGCAGAGTGTCGGGGTCGGCCAGCCGGGACAGCGCGAACGCCGTGGTGGGGCTCGCGCTGTGCGCGTCGTGGACCAGTACGTCCGCCTCGTTGGCCGGCGTCACCTCCACCACCTTCAGGTCACCGGTCTCCCGGTCCCGCACGACGCCCTTGGCGCCGTCCGCCCCGAAACGGATCGGCCGGCCGTGCTCCAGCCTGATCACCGCCTCCTCGGCCTGCTGCTTGTCCTTGAGTACCTCGAAGGCGCCGTCGTTGAAGATGTTGCAGTTCTGGTAGATCTCCACCAGCGCGGTGCCGGGATGGTCGGCGGCCTGGCGCAGCACCTCGGTGAGGTGCTTGCGGTCGGAGTCGACCGTGCGGGCGACGAAGGTGGCCTCCGCCCCGATGGCCAGCGACACCGGGTTGAACGGGGCGTCCAGCGACCCCATCGGCGTCGACTTGGTGATCTTCCCGACCTCGGAGGTGGGGGAGTACTGCCCCTTCGTCAGCCCGTAGATCCGGTTGTTGAACAGCAGGATCTTGAGGTTGACGTTGCGGCGCAGGGCGTGGATGAGGTGGTTGCCGCCGATGGACAGCGCGTCCCCGTCGCCGGTGACCACCCACACCGACAGGTCGGTGCGCGAGGAGGCCAGCCCGGTCGCGATGGCGGGGGCGCGGCCGTGGATGGAGTGCATCCCGTAGGTGTTCATGTAGTACGGGAAGCGGGAGGAGCAGCCGATGCCGGAGACGAAGACGATGTTCTCCCGGGCCAGCCCCAGCTCCGGCATGAACCCCTGCACGGCGGCCAGGATCGCGTAGTCCCCGCAGCCGGGGCACCAGCGCACCTCCTGGTCGGACTTGAAGTCCTTCATCGACTGGGCGGCCTGAGCCTTGGGAACGAGCTGCAGCGCCTCAGTCATCGATGGCCTCCTTGAGGGCGGTGGCGAGCTGTTCGGCCTTGAACGGCATGCCGTTGACCTGGGTGTGGCTGCGGGCGTCGACCAGATAGCGGGCTCTGAGCAGGGTGGCGAGCTGCCCGAGGTTCATCTCCGGAACGACGACCCGCTCGTAGCGTCCGAGGACCTCGCCCAGGTTGCGGGGGAAGGGGTTGAGGTGGCGCAGGTGCGCCTGCGCGATCCGGCCGCCCTCCTTGCGGATGCGGCGGACGGCAGCGGTGATCGGCCCGTACGTCGACCCCCAGCCCAGCACCAGGGTGCGGGCTCCGTCCGGGTCGTCCACGCGCACGTCGGGGACCTCGATCCCGTCGACCTTCGCCTGCCGGGTGCGGACCATCAGGTCGTGGTTGGCCGGGTCGTAGGAGATGTTGCCCGTGCCGTCCTGCTTCTCGATGCCGCCGATCCGGTGCTCCAGACCCGGCGTGCCCGGCACCGCCCACGGCCGCGCCAGTGTCCGGGGATCCCGCTTGTACGGCCAGAACACCTCGCTGCCGTCCGCGAGGGTGTGGTTCGGGCCGGTCGCGAACGCCACGCTCAGCTCCGGCAGCTCGCCGGTCTCGGGGATCCGCCACGGCTCCGAACCGTTCGCCAGATAGCCGTCGGAGAGGAGGAAGACCGGGGTGCGGTAGGTCAGCGCGATCCGGGCCGCCTCCAGGGCGGCGTCGAAGCAGTCCGCCGGGGTGCACGGCGCCACGATCGGCACCGGCGCCTCGCCGTTGCGCCCGAACATCGCTTGCAGCAGGTCGGCCTGCTCCGTCTTGGTCGGCAGCCCCGTCGAGGGCCCGCCGCGCTGGATGTCCACGACCAGCAGCGGCAACTCCAGCGACACCGCCAGACCGATCGTCTCGCTCTTGAGCGCCACCCCTGGGCCGGAGGTCGTCGTCACCGCCAGCGACCCGCCGAACGCCGCGCCCAGCGCCGCCCCGATCCCCGCGATCTCGTCCTCCGCCTGGAAGGTCCGCACCCCGAAGTTCTTGTGCCGGCTCAGCTCGTGCAGGATGTCGGACGCCGGGGTGATCGGGTACGAGCCCAGGTAGAGGGGCAGACCGGACTGCTGGGAGGCGGCCACCAGCCCGTAGGACAGGGCCAGGTTCCCCGAGATGTTGCGGTAGGTCCCGGCCGGGAAGGCCGTCACCGCCGGACCCACCTCATAGGAGACCGCGAACTCCTCGGTGGTCTCCCCGAAGTTCCAGCCCGCCCGGAACGCGGCCACGTTCGCCTCGGCGATCTGCGGCTTCTTCGCGAACTTCGCCCGCAGGAAGTTCTCCGTCCCCTCCGTCGGACGGTGGTACATCCACGACAGCAGCCCCAGCGCGAACATGTTCTTGCTGCGCTCGGCCTCCTTGCGGGACAGCCCGAAGTCCTTCAGCGCCTCGATCGTCAGCGTGGTCAGCGGCACCGGGTGCACCCGGTAGCCCTCCAGCGACCCGTCCTCCAGCGGCGAGACCGCGTACCCGACCTTCGCCATCGCCCGTTTGGCGAACTCGTCGGTGTTGACGATGATCTCCCCGCCGGGCGGGACGTCCGCGATGTTCGCCCGCAGCGCCGCCGGGTTCATCGCCACCAGCACGTTCGGCGCGTCGCCGGGGGTGAGGATGTCGTGGTCGGCGAAGTGGAGCTGGAACGACGACACCCCCGGCAGGGTGCCGGCCGGCGCCCGGATCTCCGCCGGGAAGTTCGGCAGGGTCGACAGGTCGTTGCCGAACGACGCCGTCTCCGAGGTGAAGCGGTCGCCGGTGAGCTGCATACCGTCACCCGAGTCGCCCGCGAAGCGGATGATCACCCGATCGAGGCGGCGGACTTCCTTGTCGACGCCGTGCTGCCCGGGGATACCCCGCTGATCCCCGGCGGGCCCGCCGCCCGCGTCCTCGGCCTCCACGCCGGCGTCCCGGGCCTCGTGGGCCTGTCCGGATGGGCTACTGACCTGACTGGTCACTGAACTGGACCTCCTTCACCACAAGGGGCCTCCCCGCCGTCGGCGGGCGAGCGTTCGCGGGGATGGCCGGCCCACCGGCCATCCCGTCACCAACCCTACGTCGGCAGGCCTCGCCCTTCCCTGGAGCGCGGCAAGCTCGGAACGTCTTTCGAACCCCCGCGCCGCTCAGCCGCCCAGATATGTCAGGACGGCCAGCACGCGCCGGTGGTCGCCGTCGCTCTGGGACAGGCCCAGCTTCTGGAAGATGTTGCTCACGTGCTTCTCCACCGCCCCCTCGCTCACCACCAGCGTCCTGGCGATCGCGGAGTTCGTCCTGCCCTCCGCCATCAGGGCGAGCACCTCGCGCTCCCGGGGCGTCAGCACCGCCAGAACCGCCTGCTTGCGGCTGCGGACCAGAAGCTGTGTGACCACCTCCGGGTCGAGCGCCGTCCCGCCGCCGGCGACCCGCACCACCGCGTCCACGAACTCCCTCACCTCGGCGACCCGGTCCTTCAGCAGATAACCCACCCCGCCGCCGGATCCCGCCATCAGCTCCGTGGCGTACCGCTCCTCCACGTACTGCGAGAGCACCAGCACTCCTATGCCGGGATGCTCCTTGCGGAGCTTCACCGCCGCCCGGATGCCCTCGTCCGTATGGGTCGGCGGCATCCTCACGTCCGCCACCACCACGTCCGGCAGCGCCCCCTCAGCTGCCAGCTCCGCCACGGTCTTGACCAGGGCGTCACCGTCGCCCACACCGGCGACCACCTCGTGCCCCAGGTCGGTCAGCAACCGGGTCAGCCCCTCCCGGAGCAGCACCGAGTCCTCCGCGATGACCACTCGGGCTCTGTAATCCGCCATGATCGCGCTTCCCCCATGGATCGATCCGTCCGACGCGTCCTCCGCGTTTGCGGAACAGCATCCCAGGGGGCCGGGGAAGCGACGCGAGCCTGTGGACAAGGGTCTGTGGACAGCCGGCCCGGACGGCCCGGGGCCTCACCCGCGCGGGTGGTCCCCACGCGTTCGAATCCGCGCGGGTGTTCCTCACATGTCCTAACCCGCGCCGCTCCCCCCCCGTGTCCGAGCCCACCGGATGGGCTCCGGGCCCGGCGGCGGATGGGCTCCGGGCTCGGCGGTGTGTCGGCTCCGGGCCCGGCGGTGGATGGGCTTCGGGCTCGGCGGTGTGTCGGCTTCGGGCTCGGCGGTGGATGGGCTCCGGGCCCGGCGGTGGATCGGCTGCGGACCTGTCAGGGGGGCCTGGCGGTGGGGCTGCCGGCGGGGTCGGTTCCGGGCTTGGCGGGGTCAGGTCCGGACTCGCCAGGGCAGCTCGGCGGTCACCGTCGTCGGGCCGCCGGCCGGCGAGTGCACGGCAAGGATGCCGTCCACCG
>NZ_PVLV01000129.1 GCF_002982015.1 Streptomyces solincola | reverse complement strand
CCGGCTGAGACGAGATGGGCGGCGATCGTCTCGGCGTGGGTCCGCAGCGCCGCGTAGGTCAGGGTGGTGGAGTCGGCGACGAGGGCGGTGCGGTCGGGGTGGCGGTCGGCTGTGCGGGCGAACCGCTCCCAGAGGGTCAGGGGTGTGGTGGGCACCGGTCAGCCTCCCTGCGGGGCGTGCCGGCGGGTACCGGCGGGCCTGGTGGTCGGCGCGCCGTAGCCGTGGGCGGCGTGCAGCGGGGAGGCCGCCGCCTCAAGCTCGGCCAGCGCGGTGAAGGCCCCGGTGATCAGGGAGGGCCTGGGGCGTCCGCGTCGGGCGGAGTTGGCGGCGAAGCGCAGCAGGCGGGGTAGTTCGCGCCACTTGATGGTGGTGTCGGCTACCGCCTGCCGCTCGGGCGGGGACAGGTCGACGCCGGCGGAGTCCAGCAGGTGGACGTCGCGGAAGAGGTGGTGCTGCGCCGCTGCCCAGGCGTCTTCCAGCACTCCGCGCGATCCGCCGTCGGACAGGTCTGCCAGCAGCAGCCGCGCGGTCTCCTCCAGGGCCGCGGCTCCGGTCAGCCAGGGGCCGCCGGGCAGTTGCTCGGCGCTGGCGCCCTGCTCTTCGGCCAGCCACTGGTACGTCTCGTGCGGCGGCGGGTCGACGGGGAAGCCGAAGGCCAGGGTGCTGCGGGTGCGGTGCACGGCGGACAGGCGCCGGGGGAAGGCCCGCACGGCCGCCCGCGCGGACGCGCTGGTCGCGCGCGGCGCCCGGTTGGCCAGCAACGTCGAAGAGGCCTTGCGCGTCAATGAACTGGTGGTGCTGAGCCTCACCGACTACGACGCCGTGTACACGATCCTCGAACAGGCCCCGCAGGCGCTGAGCGGACGGACCGTCGCCAACCTCACCTCGGATACCCCCGCCAGGGCACGGGAAGCCGCTGCGTGGCTCGCCGAACGCGGTGCCGCACAGATCACCGGAGGCGTCCAGACCCCGCCGCCGGAAATCGGCAGCGCGGACGCGGCGACGTACTACAGCGGCCCGGCCGACGCGGTCGCTAGGCACCGGGCGGCCCTCGAGGTACTGACCGGCGTCGAGTACCTCGGCGAGGACCACGGACTCGCCGCGCTGTACTACCAGATCGGGATAGACATGTTCTGGACCGGCCTCGTCGGCTACCTGCACGGCCAGGCGGTGGCCCTGGCCAATGGCACCTCGGCCGAACAGTTCCTCGAACACGCCGTGAAGACCATGGACTTCAAGTACTTCCTGGAGTTCTACGCACCACGCATCGACGCCGGGAACCACGAAGGGGAGGTCGACAACCTGGGCATGGCCGTGGCCAGCCTGACGCATGTCCTGCACACGGCCGAGGACTCCGGCGTCGACGCGTCCGTGCCGGCCGCGATCCTCGGCCTGTTCCGCCGCGGAGTCGCCGCGGGCCGCGAACGCGACAGCCTGACCAGTCTCGTGGAGGTGCTCGAGCGGTAGTTCCCCGAACCCAATCCGCGCGCCTCCACACCCGGCCCGGTGCGGCGCCGTGTGAGCTTCGACGGCCATAGAACCGGCTCCAAGCCATCGAGCGGGACACCGACGTGGCCTGAGGTGCACGCAACTCCGTACTCGATGGTGCACCTAAACGAAGGGAACGCAACGCGCAGAGGTGTCCCCGGTCTCGCCAGCTGCGTCCTGGAGTGGTTGAAGTTGGTAGTAGACGAACGCCTCCAGCGTAAGGACGTCATCGCAGGTTATGTCGTCACATAGCGCAGGCTGCGGAGCGGCTCAGTACTCACCAAGCAGACTCTTGTTCGACTCGACGACGACTTGACAACGAGACCCGCATATTAGAGGAGTGCCGACCGGGAAGGTCCGCTACGACAACCTTAGGGCCACGGTCGCCCAGGTGCTGGGCTTCTCCCGGCATCGCGTCGAGGCCGAGCGCTGGACCGCGTTCCGCTCCCACTACGGCCTGGAAGCCCTCTACTGCCAGCCCGGAATCCGCGGCATCCGCAGAGCCCACGAGAAAGGTGGGGTCGAGGGGCAGATCGGCTGGTTCCGCCGCAACCACCTCGTCCCCATGCCCGAGGTCGCGACACTCGCCGAGCTCAACACGATGATCGACCGCTGGGACCAGGAGGACGAGAACCGCCGGATCCGGTCCCGTCCCCGCACGATCGGCGAGTACTCCGCGGCCGAGCAGCCGCTGCTGGCGCCCCTGCCGCAGGAACCCTTCGAGACGGGCCGGCTCTTCACTCTGCGGGTCGACCGCTACAGCCAGATCAGCGTCCGCACCAACCGCTACTCGGTGCCGGTCCGGCTGATCGGCCGGAACATCCGTGCGATGCTGCATGCCTCCGAGGTGGTGGTCTACGACGGACGGGACGAGGTCGCCCGGCATGAACGGCTGATCGCCAAAGGCGGCACCCGCCTCGACCTGGACCACTGCCTGGAAGCTCTCGTGCGCAAGCCCGGCGCTCTGCCGGGAGGCGGCCTGGGCAAGGAGCAGCGCGTGCTCCTGGAGGAACTCGGTGTCGCTCCGCTGCCGGCGGTGGTCGCGGAGCCGGCCGAGCAGACGCCGGCCGGGACGTTCGGTCCGGCGGCCTGGCCTCATTTCAGGTGCCGTGTGAAGAACTGGGCCGCGGCCTCGCCCGCGAACTGTGGGACGCCGGTGTGGCCGCCCATGTTGGCCTCCAGGGTTTTCTCCGCGGCCCCGAAGGCGTCGAACAGATCCAAGGCGGCCTGTCGGTCGTTGCCCTCGTCGTCCCACTGCAACAGTACGTGCAGCGGAATGGTGACCTGCCGTGCCTCCTCGAACATGATGCGCGGCACGTAACTCCCGGCGAAGAGACCGGCGGCCGCGATGCGCGGCTCGACCGCCGCCAGCCGGATGCCGATAGAGATCACGCCTCCCGAGTACCCGACTGGTCCGCCGATCTCAGGCAGCGCGAGGAGCGCGTCCAGGGCGGCCTGCCACTCCGGGACCGCCTTGTCGACCAGGGGGAGGATGAGGGCGTCGACGAGCTCGTCGCCGACCGGTTCACCGGCCTGGAGGGTTCGGCGCAGCTCGGCGCGCGTCTGCTCCATGGCGTGCCAGCGGGGACGGTCCCCGCATCCGGGGAGTTCGATGGTGGCCGTGGCGAAGCCCTGCGCTGCGGAGTGCCGGGCACGGGCCGCAAGGCGGGGGTACATCCTCGCCAGCCCGAGGGTCGGATGGCCGAGCAGGATCAGCGGCACCGGGCCGGAGGCGGAGGCGGATCCGGGCGTCCAGAGGAAGCCGGGGATGTCGCCGAGGGTGAAGGCGCGCTCGCGGACGCCGTCGTCGAGACGCTGCTCAGAGGTGATGTGCATGCTCGTGTGCCTTTCGGGAGTGCACTGCAACGGCGCTCCCGGACGACCTGCCTATCGCCCGACCGTGACCCCTGAGGAGAGCACCCATGTCGATACGTTCACGGGTACCACCTCCTCGATCTCTCGCACGGCCGCAGCGAATGTAGCAGTGGCCGGACCGGGTCCGCCAAACGGTTTTGCACCTCCATGGCCGAGTCACGGAGACACTGCGCCGAGCCGGCGGGGGCCGCGGCTTGTCCCGCAACTGCCGGCCAGTGCTGCGATGATCTTGCCGTGGCGGGTGTGATCGCAACGTCGGAGCCCTCGTGGATAGGCCCGTTCACCGGGCTGAGCCCTCGGCAGTTCAACAAGCTGATCACCGCGCTGCGGCGTGAGGGGGCCGATCCGGTCCGCAAGGGCCGACCGTGGTCGCTGCCGTTGGAGGACCGGGTGCAGCTGGTGGCCGCGTACTGGCGCACCAACCTCACCCTGCGTCAACTCGCGCCGCTGTTCGGCGTCTCGAAGTCGGCAGCCGACCGGATCGTCACCCACCTCGGGCCGGCTCTCGCCCTCCAGCCCCGGCGGCGATTCCGTAAGGAGGCCATGCTCATCGTGGACGGCGCGCTGGCCCCCACCCGCGACCGGACCGTGGCCGCCTCCAGCAAGAACTACCGCTACTCCACCAACCAACAAGTCGTCATCGACGCCGACACCCGCCTCGTGGCCGCCGTCGGCAAGCCGCTGCCCGGCAACCGCAACGACTGCCGGGCCTGGCAGGACGCCGGAGCGAAGGCCGCCGTCGGCACCACCCCCGCGGTGATCGCCGACGGCGGCTACCGGGGCACCGGGCTGACCATCCCGCACTACCGCCGGCACAAGATACGCAGAACTGCCGGCCTGGAAGGAGGAACACCACACCTCCCACCGCAAGGTGCGAGCCCGCGCCGAGCACACCTTCGCCCGCGTGAAAAGCTGGAAGATCCTCCGCGACTGCCGCCTCAAGGGCGACGGCATCCACCACGCCATGCACGGCATCGCCGCCTGCACAACCGCACCCTCACCGGACAGGCAGACAAGCAGGTCATCCCGCATGCCTCAGATCATTTACGGGACAACCTCCAGGGGCCTTCGAGGCGTCCCCCTCGTCACTGCGCGCCCCGCTGTGTGATACCGGGGAATGACCGTGTGCGACCCGGACCGGCGGGGACTGACCGGTCGTTCCGGCTCCGCATCGCTACCCCGGGGGGCGATGCGGGGCGGGTTCCTCCGCGGGCCGTGGTCAGACGCCGAGGGCCTCCGATGCCAGGGCTGTGCCCTCGACACGGGCGGAGATCTTTGCGAAGGCCAGGTCGCGGGAGGTCGAGGTGTCGTCGGCGAACGGCGAGAAGCCGCAGTCGTCGCAGGTGCCCAGGTGCTCGACGGGGATGTGGCGGGCTGCGTGCAGTACCCGGTCGCGTACCTCCTCGGCGGTTTCGACGGCCCGGGAAATCGGGTCGGTGACGCCTACGAACACCCGGGCGGCCGGCGGGCGGGTGGCCGCGACGACGGCGAGGACGCGCTCCGGGTCGGTCTCACCGGCCATCTGGAGGTAGAAGGCGCCCGCGTTGAGCCGGAAGAGCCTGGGCAGCAGCTCCGCGTAGTCGATGTCGAGGCTGTGGGTGGAGTCCTGGTCGCCGCCGGGGCAGGTGTGGATGCCGATCCGGGCGCGTTCGACATCACTGAACCGGCCGAGGACCTCGTTGTTGAGGGCGACGAAGTCGTCCAGCACACCGCCGCTGGGGTCGAGCTTCAGCGACAGCCGCCCCTCGGTGAAGTCGAGCTGGACGGCGTGGGCGCCGGCGTCCAGGCAGCCGCGGATGTCGGCCTCGGCCTCGTCGGCGAGGTCGCGCAGGAAGTCCTCGCGGGAGTACCCGTCCAGCGGCGTCTCTGGGTAGAGGAGGCTGAGGGCGGAGGGGGCGATCACGGCCTGCTTGACCGGCTTGTCGGTGTGCCGTCGCGCCGTGGCCAGGAAGGACTGGGCCTGTACGCGGTACCGGAAGGGTCCGGCAGTGAGGCGGGGCAGCCGGCGGGTGTGTCCGTCCGCGAAGGGGATGACCGCACCGTCGGGTGAGAGGTTGTCCAGACCCGCGACCGGGTAGGTGGCGAAGCTCGGCTTGGCCTGTTCCCCGTCGACGAGGACGGGGCTGCCCGTCTGCTCCAGGCGGGCCAGCGTCTCGTGGACGGCCGCTTCCTGGTGCTTGGCCAGCTCGGCGTCGGTCAGCAGACCCTTGGCGTGCGCGGTGAACGCTTCCAGGAGCTCAGGGGAACGCGGGATGCTGCCGATCGGCTCGGTAGGGATCGTCATGGCCGCGACGGTAGGGCGTCGGGGTGGCCGCCCGGGGGGCGATCGTGGACATTGGCCGATGCGCGAGGTGCGCGGCCGGATCTGGCCGCGGACACGTGTGCCGGTGTCTTGCCTTCGATGTGGGGGCGCGCCGACTGGTGCGCCGGGACGTCGCGCCGCTGAACGCCGACGCGGAACGTCGAGCGCCCTGGCCGGGGCGGCGACACCGGCCAGATCAAACACGTCGTCCCCTCACCGTGGTGGCCGGGCGACCGCCTCGGCTCCTTCGAAGCCACCCGGTGGGCCGACCTCCCGTCCATCGGGAGCTCCCGGCCAGGGGGAAGTGTCCGGCGGACGCAGAGGCCACCCGGCCGGGTCACCCGATCCGCCACCGGAGGCGTTTCACCGGGTCACCGTCGACCACGACGAGCGCCCCGCCCCGGACCGCGACAGTGCTGGATCGGCCGGTGGCAGTGGTTGGCGAACCTGCGCAGGCCGGGCGCCCTGGACGGCCATTCCGACCGGGCGGCCGCGCTCGCGGCGGTCGATGAGCACTGGAACCCGGCCTGGCCGGCCGGGTGGCGGCGGCACTGCGCGGCAGGTGCGGGAACTGCTACGCGAGGAAGACGGCCAGGCCGTCGTGCTGCCCGGGGTGACGGTGCACGGCACGGATGTGGGGCGGTGGCTGGAACGGCAGCGGCAGCCGGCCCTCTGGGCCGGCCTGGCCGCGGAGCAGCGCGCGCTCATGGAGGAACCCGGTGTCGCTGCGCTGCCGACGGTGGACGCGGAGCCGGCCGAGCAGACGCCGGCCGCCCCGGACGGCTCCGCGCCGCCGGCCGGGGCATTCGAGCGGGGTACCACCGCCCTGGCCCAGTACCGCGCCCGCACCGGGACGGTCACCATCCCCCGGCAGCACGTCGAACGCCTGGAGGACGGGACGGAGGTCCGCTTGGGGGTGTGGCTGACCAACACCAAAGCCCGCCGCACCGAGCGGCTGGCCGCACTGGCTGCACTCGGACTCGGATGCGCCGCCACGTCACGTGTCCTGCCGTGTTGATCCTGCGAGCAAGTCCGGCCGAACGCGCTGCGGTGACGCGTGTAGGGGTCCTATCCTTCGGGGTCTTGCGGGAGGGCGGAAGCGCCAGGTCGAGCAGGGTGTCGAGAGTTCGGCCGTCGATGGTGCTGTCGAGGTGAAGGGAGCGTCGTAGGAGGTCTCCGACGTCCTGGGGGTCGAGGTTGAAGCGCAGACGGGCGTCCAGGCAGATGTCACCGAAGAGTGATCGGGCCATCTGCGGTTCGCGCTGGATGTACCAGTCGATGAGGTGCACGACGTAATGTTCAGCTCGGCTTTGGGTGACCGGGTGGAACGGCAGCCACCGGCCTTGGAACAACGCCGCATTAACACGTCGTTAGATCCGGTGCAGCCTGAAGCCAAAAAAGGGTCCCATAGGATAAGAATCCGTACTGCCCTGACTGAATGAAGGATTCTTGCTGTGCGAAAATTCCTCATGCTTCCTACGGCTGGAATCGTGCTGTCGTCCATCCTGCTGTCCAGTCCTGCTCATGCGGTTGTCGGCGGGGTTGAGCTGGATGAAGATACGCGAGCAGCAGCATTCGGCCCTCTCGTCGCTCTCGAAGTGGACAAGCCCGGGACGGATGACGACCTAATGGAAGTCTGCGGCGGTGTGAAGATCAAAGAAGACACAGTCCTGACTGCCGCACACTGCGTCGCAAACGAGACTGGAACATTCAAAAGGATATCCGTTCGCGGAAATTCCCTCAATTTCCTAGAGGGTGGCGTTACCGCAGACGCGACACGGATGATTCCACACACGAAATTCGACCCCGCGTCTCTGGAGAACGACATCGCTCTGCTCAAGTTCTCTCCGGAGGCGCTCGACGGCATTCCGGCTGCCGCACTTCCCTCATCCCCGGCCGACACGGCGCAGCCGGCAATTCTTACGGGCTGGGGACTGACCGAGGACGGGCAGCTGCCGCAAACCGGGAACGCGCGCGCGGCAAGCCTTCGAGTCGCGGGAACCGGAGGTGAGTGCAAGACCGGATATGACATGCCGCCCACAGTGTTCTGCATGAACTCCCAGGATCCGGAGCTGGCTATGGGATCCGGGCAGGGAGACAGCGGTTCGCCTGTCTGGCAGGAACGCGACGGCAAGATGACTGTTGTCGGCGTCGACTCATGGGCTACGCACGGCCCTGAAGGTCCATTCGTGCGACGAGGCGATTCCACCATCGCCACCCAGGTAACCGACTACCTGAACTGGATTGCTACGGCAGCGAACTAAGAAGCCATCTCATTTGGATGACTAGGTATTCTGTGAGTCATGGTGGGGATCGTTGAGCGTTTGGTGCCGGACGAGTTGTGGGCGTTGTTCCAGCGGGTGGTGCCGGAGGCGTCGTCGCGGCCGCAGGGTGGTGGTCGGCGTCGGCACGGCGACCGGGAAGTGCTGGCCGCGATCGTCTTCGTGGCCACCTCGGGTTGTACCTGGCAGCAGCTGCCTTCGGCGTCGTTCGGCCCGTCCGGAGCGACCGCCCACCGGCGGTTCTCGGAGTGGTCGAAGGCCCGGGTGTGGGCCAAGCTCCACCGCCTGGTCCTCGACGAACTCGGCGCCCGCGGCGATCTGGACTGGTCGCGTTGCGCGATCGACTCGGTGAACATGCGAGCCCTGAAAAGGGGGACCTGACAGGTCCGAATCCTGTCGACAGGGGCAAGTACGGCTCGAAGATCCACCTGATCACAGAACGATCAGGTCTGCCCATATCCGTCGGCATCTCCGGCGCCAACCTGCACGACAGCCAGGCCCTGATGCCGCTCGTGCGAGGGATCCCGCCGATCCGCTCCCGCCGCGGCCGGCGACGGCGCAAGCCCGGCAAGCTCCACGCCGACAAGGGCTACGACTATGCCCACCTGCGGCGATGGTTACGCGAGCGCGGCATCACCCACCGCATCGCCCGCAAGGGAGTCGAGTCCTCACAACGGCTGGGCCGCCATCGCTGGACCGTGGAACGCACCATGGCCTGGCTCGCCGGCTGTCGTCGCCTCCACCGACGCTACGAACGCAAGGCCGACCACTTCCTCGCCTTCACCAGCATCGCCTGCACCCTCATCTGCTACCGCCGACTCGCCAAATGAGATGGCTTCTAAGGAGATCGTCCCCTCCCGCGGGCGGAAAACCCGATCCCTGGGCTGCCGCTGGAGGACAGAGTCCTGCTGGTCACGATGGCACCGGCGCGCTACTGTCGGGGGTCGGTCCGGCCAGGAACACCTTGGGGCCGGCGGGAGACGGCCAGGGCGACGTGCTGCCCGGGGTGACGGTGCACGGACGTGGGGCGGTGGCTGGAACGGCAGCGGCAGCCGGCCGTCTGGGCCAGCCTGGCCGAGGAGCAGCGCGCGCTCCTGGAGGAACTCGGTGTCACCCCGCTGCCCGAGGAGGCGGCCGAGCAGCCGGCCCTCGGCCCGGCCCCGGGCCCGACCGGCTCCGGGGTGCCGGCCGGGAGCTTCGAGCGAGGTACCACCGCCCTGGCCCAGTACCGCGCCCGCACCGGATCGGTCACCGTCCCCCGGCAGCACGTCGAGCACCTGGCCGACGGCACCGAGTTGCGGCTGGGGGTGTGGCTGACCAACACCAAAACCCGCCGCGCCAGGCTGAGCGCGGAGCGTCTCACCGCGCTCGCCGCCCCTCGGACTCGCATGGGCAAGCTGGCTACTGCCGCCGGAAGCCCACTCCGGTTCCGGCAGGTAACAGGCCGTTGCTCGACTTCGCACTAAGGGTGCCAGTCTCTGAGCAGGATCTGAGGGTTCACCAGGAGCCGTATTGCTGACTCGTTCGCAAAGCTGACGGGTTGGCTGCCGCGATCGACGCCGCGGGAGGCCGTTTGCCAGCGACATCGGTGCCGCGCACGTTGGGCCGTACGGGGCCAGCGGGACTAGGTCGTGTCCGGCGGATCATGTGACCTTCTGACCGGTTGCTCGTTGGTTCGGGTATGGGTCGGGGGGATCTGACGAATCGCGAGTGGTCGCTTCTGGAGCCGTATCTGCCACCTCGGGGTGGGCGGAGCGGCCGTTGGAGTGACCATCGCACGGTGGTCAACGGGGTCCTGTTCCGGATTCGTACCGGTGTCCCGTGGCGGGATCTTCCCGAGCGTTACGGGTCGTGGAAGACCGTCTACGAGCGGCACCGCCGCTGGTCGGCGGACGGCACCTGGGACCGGATCCTGCAGTCGGTCCAGGCGGACGCCGATCTTGCGGGGCGGATCGACTGGTCGATGGTCGGGGTCGACTCGACGTCCTGCCGAGCCCACCAGCACGCGGCCGGTGCACGCAAGGCCCAGCCGCAGGTCCCGAAAAAAGGGCGACGCCCCGGCACCACCGCCCCGACGAGGGCCTGGGGCGGTCCCGGGGCGGCCTGACCTGCAAGATCCACCTCGCCGGTGAGGGCGGCTGCCGCCCGATGGCCCTGCTGATCACACCGGGCCAGTGGGGCGATGCCCCACAGATGACCGAGGTCCTCGACCGCATCAGAGTTCCCCGGCCGCTGGGCGGACGACCTCGGACTCGACCGGACCACATCAGCGGCGACAAGGCGCCGCAACCGCCGCTACTTGCGAAGACGCCGCATTCGGCACACGATCCCCGAGCCGAAGGACCAGCGGGCCAACCGCCGGCGCAAAGGCAGCACCGGCGGCAGACCCACCGGCTTCGACCGCGACCACTACCGACGACGCAACGAGGTCGAGCGCACGATCAACCGACTCAAGAACTCCCGGGCGGTCGCCACCCGTTACGACAAAAGGGCCTACGTCTTCCACGGCACCGTCACCGCAGCAGCAATCCGCCTCTGGCTCCGCACATGATCCGCCGGACACGACCTAGGTGTGGACTCGCTCCGCCCAGCGGGGCCGGCCGTGGCCAGTAGTCGATGTCCTAGAGTCGCACGTCCATCACGCTCAGGGCGCAGGTGTCGCCGTCCTGGAAGTACACGTCCTTGGACCCTCGGCGACTATGCCGCGCATCTGCTGGTCGCCGGCTCCGGCTCGCGGGCGTCGAACAGGCGGCGGGCGGGCGGTAGGAGCCGGACTGCGTAGTCGGCTCCACGCACCAGTTCCAGGACCGGGATGCCGTAGTCACACGCCACCTTGATGCCCGCAGGGACCGCGACACGTTGGTGCCGGCGGCGGCCGCGGGCGGCCTGTTCTGCGGCCCCGCACGGCTACGGCCTACACCCCACCACAATCGGGATGAAGAGACTTCAGCCTATGAACTGGTCTGCTGCCAAGTGATGACAACGGAAGGCTCGTAAGTGGTAGCCGTGCTCAGCGACCGGCCGGCTTGAGCCGCGTAGTCGGAAAAGAAACTCGAGCCACCGCCACCCCCTGCGCCCCTATAGGTGCCCGTGGGGATCCAGCCCCCGGCTCCACCACCGTAGTAGCCCCCACCACCGCCACCCGGACTGCTAAAGGCGACGGTGGGAGCGTCGCCTCCCCGCCCGAAGGTGCCAAAGCCAGCTGGGTTGGCGGCAGGGTTGCCCGGCACCCCGCCCGCCGTCTGGGTCCCGGGGCCGCCCGGATCAGCCCCGTCTCGAGAGCCGTTCCCTCTCTGGTCCCCCGCGCCACCTTCGCCACCGCTGAGGCCGGTGTACGGTGCGCCGCCACCACCGCCACCCGCAGCTACGAGAAGCCTTGCAGCAAGGCTTCCCGGCTGACTCGGCGGTACCGAGCGAATATCACTGGCGCCTCCACCACCAGCTCCCACGAGGTCGACGTAGTCATTGTCCTGAGGGCTTAGATCACCACCATTTCCGCCTCCGTTGTAACCGCCTCGTCCGCCCGTGTAACCGCCGCCGGTGCCGCCCCGTCCACCCACTACGACCGTCAGAATTTCATCCGGAGCCACGCCCTGTGCAGTGATCGGAATGGTTGCCCTCAATACCGACCCCCGACCGCCAGACGCGTTGCTCGCTGAACTACTAGGGTCGTTCCCCCCTCCGCCCGCGCCGGTCAGGGTCACGGTGAACGAATTCGCGTTGTCAGGAACAACGAAAACCCGGTCCTCTCCCGTATAGCGGTACGTCAAGCTGCAAGCCCCCGTTGCAGTGCACTGAGGCTGCTGCGACCCGACTCCGCCGACCGGCGGAGTGCTCGGAGACGTGACAGGGACGACGTCGACAGTAGAACCGATGTTGTTATCACGTCCGGCCGTGTTGTTGATGTCACGCCCCGCAACCTGATTGCCGTCGCCGAAAATAATCGGAGGAGGCGGCTCCACCGCCGCGTAGGCAGCAGAAGGCGCACACAGACCAAGAACAACAGCCGTCACGGCGGCACGAGAAAGCCGACGATTCACTGACACACTCCTCACAGACCATTCCACGAACCCGAACAAGCACAGTCAACACCCTCTCGTTCGCAACACACCATTGACTACGCCAGCAACCTCCTCAATTGGCCGCTTCCTCCGGATTACCTGATCATCGGTTGCTGTGTATCGTTCACCGGCGACCAGTGGTGCGTATCAGGCTGCTAGTTCCGGGCCGGACACCGAAGCGGCGTAGACGGTGGCGTCGATCACCAGCAGGTGATCGACGCGATCGCATTCAAGTACCGCCTGGTTACCGCGGATGGGGTCTGCCCGAACACTTCGGCTCGTGAGGAGGTGCGCGGAGCGCTGCACCTACGCTGCTCCATTGCTTCCGGATCGACAAGGCGCGGGCGTTGCACCGGATGGGCCGCAGCGGCCCGAGTCCCTGGTGTGGCTGGAGGGCTACCAGGCCCTGCTCCGGTGACGGAAGGAGAACGAGATCACCGGTCTCTACGCCGTTCCGTATGACGCCGAGGTTGAGGTCGGCGTCGCCAAGGACTTCCCGCTTGGCCGTTGGGTGTATCAGCAGAGGAAGGCGCTGCGTGCCGGGGAGCTGGAGGAGCGGCGCGAGACCCTGCTGGATGCCCCGGAAGCCGGGATGGTCTGGGAGCCGGGCGAGGAGGCGTGGGAGAACAAGCTCGCCGCGCTCCGCTCCTACCGGCGGGCCACCGGGCCGCACAGCTCGCCGACATCGACGAGGACTGGGACTGCCCGTGGCCGCTGGACTGGGCGGCACTACCGCGTCGTCGCGGACCTGGTCGACGCCGACGGCGTCCTGCCGGTCATCGAACCCGGCGTGCTGTTTGGGGGCGACGACATCGGACGGTGGCTTCAGCGGCAGAAGGAAACCCGGCACCTGGGCGCAGCCCCTCCCGGAGCAGCAGCAGCGGCTGTGGAAGCTGGGCGTGCAGCTCGACCAAGCCCCGGAGTCCAGCCCCGACGGCCGCACGCACGACGAAGGGCCCGAGCAAGGCGCAGCAGGCGTTCCAACGAGGACTCACCGCACTCACACAGTGGGTCGAGCGGGAAGGCGCTGACCGGCCGGTCCCAAGGGCTCACAGCGAGGAGATCACGATCGACGGCCAGGAGGAGCCGGTGGTCGTGAAGCTGGGCGTATGGATCTCCAACACCATAACCAGGAGGGACCGGCTGGACACCGGCCAGCTCGTCGCCCCCGCGGAACTGGGCATGGAGTGGGCGGGATAGGTGCCGACCACCCAGGCCGCCCGGCTCAGCCCGCCGCCGTACAGCCCGCCCCCTCGAAGCGGCTCTGAAGGGGCGTCTGGCCGGCTTGCCCGGCCAGTGCCCTTGTCCCGTCAGACAGCTGGATGGTGGGCCATATCCGCACGCGGTGCCGGAACGGCTGTCGGCTGGCGCAGTTGGTCGGGGATGAGGTCGCCATGGCGGTGTCGAAGGTAGGCGAGTGCCTCCTCCAGGGAGGGGTTGTGGTCGATGCCGTTCTTGACGAACTCCAGCCGCTGCTTGGCTTCCCGCACGATTTCGGACCAGGTGCGCACCCAGACTCGGACGCTGGCGTGCTCGTACTGGGTGGGCTCGCTGTACAGGCCCTCGGGCTTGTTGGCCTGGCGGAGAGCGGGCTTGAGCCTGTCCTTGACCGAGCGGACGACCAGGTAGAAGTCCCAGGTGGTTTCGATGTTGGCGAAGCGAGGCTCTTTCAGGACGGCCTGCATGTAGTCGTCGACCTGGAGGGCCTGCTCGCGGTCGGCGTCTACGGAAGGGGCTTTGAGCTCGATGACGAGGTGACGTACGCGGTCGTACTCGTGGCTTTCCGCGGAGAGCATCAGGTCGACCCGCCGGGTGCCGCCGTCGACGGCGCGAACGGGCGCGTCCGGGGTCGAGTCCCAGCCGACGGCGCGCCGATGGTGTTTCAGCATGCGGGTCAGTCCGATTTCGCTGCTGCGCATCATGTTGAACTCTTCGCCGAAGACCCACAGCTCGCGTTCGAGGATCTTGTGGAGGTGATCGCGTTCTTTGACAGCGCCGTAGGTTTCCACGTCGAACACGAGGTGTTCGAGGGCGGTCAGGAACTGCAGCCGTGAGGTGACGATCGACGAGGCTCGGATGATGTTGGACAGGCTGGTCTGCTGGAGCAGGCCGTGCAGGTGGCTGACGTCGTCCCCGCTGAGGCTCAGCACCCGTTCCAGGATCTCCACCATCTGGTCGGGGTTGTGGCGCAGGGAGTTTTGCAGCAGGGACAGTGTGAGCCGCTTCTTCGCCCGGTCGCCGGTGATGTGGCGGTTGATGGAGGTGGCGACCAGGTCGAACGTCGTCTGTTCGGCGCGGGCTTGGTCGTCTTCGGCCCGGCGCGGGTAGGGGTAGACGCCTTCCTCGATCCACCGGTCCACGAGCTGCCGGCGCTGACGCCGGCGCCGTTCTTCAAGCCGGGTGCTGATCCACTCCCGGGTGACCCGCAGTAGCGGCGCCAGCGGAGTGTCACCGCCCAGCGTGATCAGGTGGATCTCGTTGCGATGCTGAGGCATGGGCGCCCACAGGACGTAGGCGGTGTAGGAGAAGTCGGCGTGTTCGGCGGAGACGTCGAGGCTCTCCACCGGGGCGCTGGCGTCGTCGCACAGAGCGATGGTGCGCTCTGCTCCCGTGCGCCAGTGGATCAGCCGGATGTGGAAGGGATGGCTCTGGCCTTCGTAGTCGAAGCTGAGGTCCTCGAATTCTTCGGCATGGATCTGGGTCTGCGGGTCGATGCGCTGGCCGTCGTAGGTGACCTGGACGTCGGGCCAGGTCAGCAGGTAGGGGGCGAGCGCTGCCGTGATCTGGGTGACGGCTTTGGGTTCCAGGAGTTTGTTGAGGTGGTGGGCCTGCTTGCCCCACAGCTCGACCTTGGTGCCGGGGTGGTCGGTTTCGGCTGCCGGTTGGGAGTCGATGGCCCACGTCGTTCGCCGACGGATGTCCGACTCGATCCTGGTGCGCATCATGGCGCCGTCGACTGCGCGGGCTGTGCTCGTCCAGCGCGTCGAGTCGCCTAGGGCGAAGGCCCGCAGCCGGCCGCGGCCGGCCTTTCCGTGCAGCGGGCGCCCGAGCCGGTCGGTTGCGCCGCCTACACGCTTGTCCGAGTTGCCGACCTGCTTGAAGGCCGTTCGCGCCTTCTCCGGGGTGATGCCGTCGCCGTCGTCAGTAATGACGATCTTGTCCACCCCGGTGGTACCGGCTCGCTCGATGACCACGTCGACCTTGGTGGCGTCAGCGTCGAGGGAGTTCCATACCAGCTCCAAGACTGCCTTGACGGCCTCCCGCTCGTGCGAGAGCTGCCGTACCAGGTCATCCCCGGCTTCCAGGAGTACGTGATCCGCCATAACAGCGCATCCTTCAGCAGGACGGAACAGATTGTCCATCCCGCAACCACGCCCCGTAATGCCAGTCCGGTGATCTTCTGCCTCCGCTGCAACCATTCACCGACGGCGACAGTCGGAGTATCCGTCCGCACCACAGCGTCGAAGGACATGCCATGACCATCCCGCCTTCCGCTGAACCTGCTCAACCCGAGGTGCCGAACGTGCCCTCCGGCACGGCCGAACCGCTGGAAGGGATGAGCGAGAGACAGGCAGCGCTGGCTCTTGGCCTGGGCGTACTCGTACAGCGGGCTGCAGAAGTGGAGTACATCCTGCACGGTCTCTACGCTCACCTCGGTGGCGTCGAACGGCCCTACACGGACAAGCCCCACGAGACGGTGACGCACTTCATCACCAAGGCCAAGACCCGGCTGGAGTCGGTATCCGAGGAGCGGGTCCCAGCCCAAGCCCGTGCCGCGCTGTTGCACGATCTGGACCTGTGCACGGCCGGCTTCGACAGGCGCAACCGGTACATCCACAGCTGCTGGGTGCACGACGACGAGGCCCACGGCTGGCGGACCGTCAAGGGCACGAAAGGCCTCAGCCACCCCGAGGTCGGCCTGGTGTCCAGCGACGACGTGTGGGATCTGGCCAGTGAGTTCGCCCGCCTGGGGGACAAGCTCGTCGCGTGGGACGCCCACTTCTTCGGCACACACGGCGTCCCGGATCTGGGTGTACCTGCTGCATCCTCCAAGCGTTTGTGACGACCGGCGCGCGGATCACAAGGCGGGCAGCGTCTCACTTGGCTGCCCGCGCTCTCTTCTCGGCCTTCGGGTGGGCCGCCGTGCCGCGGCGAGACGGTGCCGGTGAAGCTGGGGGTGTGGCTCTCGAACACCAAGAGCCGGCGGGACAAGCTCACCGCGCAGCAGCTCGCCGCCCTGGCCGCGCTGGGCATGGAGTGGGCGGGCCCGGCCCCGGCGCCCGAGGCCGCCTCGGAGCCGCCTGCCGGGCAACCCCCGCCGTCGGCAGGCCCGTTGAAGCGGGCGGTGCGGGAGCACCACGAGGAACGGGAGAGCTACTGGGACAAACTCTGACCGCTCCCCCACCCCGCGAGACCCCGGGCCGCCTGTAGGGCCCGGGGTCTCGTACGTCACCGCGCGGGCTACCAGCGGCGCAGGTTCTCGACGAGTTCGCCGTGCCACTCGGTGCGGCGCGGCAGGTACTCGTCAGGCGCAGGTCCGAGCGCGACGACCTGGTCGGTGACCCCGTAGGCCAGGACTTGGGTGGCGAGGTCCAACCACGCCTGGGTCTTGTGCGCCGGCGGCACGGGACCGAGGACGGTCACGAACCACATGGGCAGCAGGGCGCGGTCGCGGACCGCGTCGGCCAGGCGGCCGCGCAGCAGCCAGTTCAGCTTCCGCTCCGCCTTGTCGCCCTGCTCGATCAACGATGCCTTCGCCTGCCTCAGAGTGTCGTCCTGGGCCAGTGCGGCCCGAGCCGTCTGAGCGGGGCCGGCCAGCTTCTTGGCCCGCTGATCGTGCTGCTCAGCAAGAGGGCGGGACATGCCGAAGTCCCAGACGGCCTGCTTGTACTCGCGGGACGTACGTAGCCGCCCTGGCCAGGACGCCTGCGGCCTCCACCACCTTGTCGCGGTGCTCGTCACGCTCTTCGACCGCTCCTTCGTACTCGCGGACCTTCAGGCGGTGAGCCTCGCGCTGGTGTCCGGGGAGCAGGCCAGCGCGTACGTTCCAGCCGTGGCTGGCGGTCCAGGCCAGCTTCTGCCACTCCGGGTCGATGGTGTCGAGGGCGGCGAGCGGGGCGCCGCCCGCGGCGAGCAGGTGCGCTTCGAGGGCCTGGACGCGGCCGGTCAGCCGCTTGAGGGCCTGCTCGGTGTCCCGGATGTCGCCGCGTACGTCCTCGTCCAGCTCGGTGAGGTCGTTGCGGATGGTGCCGAGGTCGTCCTCGAGGCTGCGGAGGTCGCCGCGGATGTCGCGCAGCTCGTAGTCAAGGTCTTCGACCTCCCCCAGCTTCGAGCGCAGCGAGTGCAACTCGTGCTCCATCCCGCCGGTCCGGCTCTCCAGCCGACGGACCTGGTAGCCGTAGTCCTCGCTCACCGTCGCACCTCCTTCGGGCCCGTGTCCGTGCTGTCCACCGTGGACCCGCCGACCAGCATCCAGCCGATGGCGGCGGCGATGAACCACCGGCTGATCACGCTCAGGCTGATGAGGGCCATCAAGAGAGCGACCACGTGCAGTCCGACGGCTCCGAAACGGCGATCACGGTGCTGTTCGACGTCGACCTTCTGGAAGCAGCCGGCCACCGTGCCCGCGAAGTGCGGGACCAGCAGGACCAGCCACCAGACCGAGTGATCGAGGATGAAAACGAGCGCGATCAGCGCGGCGCCGACGGCCGCCTCGCCGCGCCAGGACCACGTCACGATGCGCTCACTGCGTTTGCGCTCGGGTTCGGCCAGACGCTCGGGGATCGTCCTCTCGAACTCCACCAACTTGCTGGTGGAGTTCACCAGGCGGGCGTACTCCACCGCGAACTGGTCGTCGTCGACGTCGTGCTTGAGGACCTCGGCACGGCGAGCGCCGACCTTCTGCTGCAACTGCGCCAGCCGCTCTTCGACCTGCTGCTCGGTGTTGCCCACCGAACCACCCCCACCCGCAATGCGACCCTCCGACCGGACACTTCCCTGCTGGTGGACACCTCCAGCAGGGAAACCGATCGACCGTACCCACAGCGGTCCGAAGACCGCCGGGTAATCGCACGCAGTGGCCGAAACCTTGCCGATCACCGCCGTGTACCGGTCCCTCCCCCGTTCCGGCCTGCGTGGCCCGGTGGCGGTCCGGGCCTCGCAGCTGAAGGTCAGTTGGTGCCGAGGATCGCGGGCCGGGCATCGAGAGCCGTTCGCAGGCGCTCCGCGACCGTCCGGGACCGCCGGCCGAAGGCCGGGCCCTTCATCCCCTCCAGGGGCAGTTTCCTGTGCTGGTCGGGCCGCAGAGGAGCGGATGTCCAGCCCAAGGGGTGCAGCCCGGCCCGGTCCATGTTTGGTCGACGCCTGCCAGGTAGTCCTTGTCGACGGGCAGTTCGTCGTTGACCTGCCAGATCACTCCGTCCAGGTGGATGGGCAGGTGGGGGAAGCCGAAGAGGAAGCCGAGGCAGCGTTCGCGCAGCACAGCGGCGCTCTGCTCGGGGCTCAGGGGCACGCCCTTCTCCTCTTGGGCGAGCCCCGGGAGTGCAGTCCTGCAGTCGGTGCGGGGAAGACGTCGACCTCTCCGAGGAGCACGTGGGCGGTGGCGTTCTCCCGGTCGGGGTAGCTCCATCCGGTCTTCGGCAGCAGGACGATCACGTCGTAGGCGTCACGGGCGCCGGCCAGCGCCAAGGCGAGGGGACTGCGGTCCGTGCGGGGAAGGCCGCGGTCGCCGGCCGCGTCCCGCGCATCCTGACCGCGGCCCGGCCGCAGAAGGCCGGCGGCCAGGAGGCCGAGCTCGCGAGCATGGCCGACGGCACCTACGGCGCCTGGTTGGCCGAGCTGGGCCTCTCGAAGGCGATCGAGCGGGGGATCTCGCCGGGTTCGAGATCGACCTGCTGGAGATCCGCGACCCCTCCCCCGTTCTGGGTGAGTCCGAGGAGGCGCAGCGGGGCCGGCGCCTGGCGCTGCTGCAGGCTGCCCTCTTGGAGCACGCCGCGGCGTACAACCTGCGTACGGTCATGACGTTCCACCAGAAGGTGGAGGAGGCAGCCGCAGCGGCCCCGGCCCACGGCTCCTCAGTGCGCGTACCCCACCGACCGGTGAACCCCTCCAGGGCGCGGCGTTGCTGTTCTTCACGGGCGGTCTGCTGTGCGAGGACGTCGCGGTCGATGTACGGGTCGACGGCGGCGGGACCAGACGCTGGAGTTCGTCCGGCTCCAGCGCCTCCGCTTCCCACTGGACCGGGTGCTCGATGTCGAAGCCTTAGCGGCGGGCGAAGGCCGGCCATCTCGGATCGCCGCGCTTGCCCTCGGTCGCAGGGAGTGCGTACGCGCGCATCTGCTCGTAGGTGAGCAGCACCCGGGTCACCGAGCTTCAGCAACCCGTCCTCTGTACCCAGTCGCGCTCAATGCCCTCGCCGGAGCAGTCGAAATCACCGACCACGAGTAGCCGGGCTCCGCGCTGCTCGTGGGCGACGCGGTCGCGGACAACGTCGGCGAAGGACGGGGAGCTGAGGCCGCGGACCACGAGCACGGGGATGCCGGCGAACTCAAGCCATCCGGTCAGCTGCTGCCGCATGGTGTCCTTGTCCGCTGCGACGTACAGGGCCTGCTCCTGGCCCGCCGTGCGGTCTAGGCGGAACCAAGGCGATCGACGCCGGCGGGGCGGCACTCAAAGCGGTCCTCAAAGGTCGCCGGTCGCCGCAGTCCCTGGCCCCGCTTCACGTGCCGGGAGTGCGGCAGCACCTAGTACTTCGCAGAAACCCCGTTCGGGAAGACGAAGCGATCGGACAGCCGGTATTGCTCACCTCCCTGCCGGAAGCGGGCATGGCGCAGACGTTCGCGTTCAGGAGGCGTCACCGTGTGACGCCTCTTGGTGACGCCAACCGCACGCCCGAGGTTTAGGAACCGGAACTTAGCTTGTCGTTTAACCGTAGGTGCTCGGCGAGGTCGCAGCAACGGTGACCTGGGCGGTCCAGGGCCCGGGTTCCCTGGGCGGATCCCAGGTCACGTCGACGCGTTCATCGTGGATGTCGTGTGTGAGTCCTACCACCATGGCCGCTGCGGCGGCCCGTGCCTCGGCTGGGCCGGCGTTGACTGGAACGTCGGCGAGGCGCCCGCAGAGCATCCCGCCTTCCACGGTGAGGACACTGTGGCGCCAGCCTTCCGGCGTCGCGAGCAGGACGATGCCCTGCGGCATGCCGAAGGGCGGTCGCCTCTTCTTCTCCCGCTTACGTCTCACCATGAAGCCATCCAACCTCGTCGGCTTCCTGACGGTTCAGGCGGGCGGAGCTTCAGGCGCCGCGGCGGGGCTTGGTGCCGACTTTGTGGTGGGCGGGACGGCTTAACGCCTCGCCGGTGGCGCGGACCCGTCCGAGATCGTGACGGGTGGCCGGTAGCCGGTTCTTCGAGCCTGGCGGCCTGCCTGGGCCAGAGTCGTGGTCGAGCCATGCGGCCCGGCGAGTCAGGGCGGGAGCCCAGGCGGTCCGCTCGCCGGGCGGCGCGGACGCGGGCGTCGGCCAGGGCGCCGGCGGCGAGACGGGCCCGCTCGTACGGCGGGGCGGACCGCTTTCGCGTGAGCGGGCGCAACACGGCCTGGTCCTCGGTGTCGCACGGGTACAGGGCGCGCACGTCGGCGGTCATCCTCCGGCCGCGCCCGACGGGACGGGTGTAGTCGTCGGCGGCTGCCTGCACGATGCGTTCGTCCAGGCCGGACTCGTGGCGGCGGCCGCGCAGGGCGTAGGCGAGGTGGCGGCGGGCTTCGGCGAGCAGGTGGTGGTGTGCGAAAGCGCCGCGCATCACATACACCACAGCGACGACGTCGACGGCCGCCAGGGCGAGGGCGACCACCGGCCGCGTCCGCCTCCACACCGCCGCGGCTGCCGCCCGCGCCCGCTCGGCGAGCCGGTAGACGGTGCAGGCGCCGAAACGCCCGGATCGCCGAAGCGCGCCATCGCATCCGCAGCTCGGTCAGCGACAGCAACTCGGTGCGCTTGGGCGGGCGGGTCTGGTCGGCGGCCTGACAGGCCAGCGCGTAGCCGGCCCACTCCCCCGGCGTGTGCCCCTGCCGTTCCCTCGTACTGGGCGGTGAGGACGGACAGCGCGTCCTCGATCTGCTGGCGGCGGGTCCACTGCCAGCCGATCAGCCGCCGGTCGATCCCCGCCATGTCCGTCATCACGGGCCGACGGAAGGGCGTCACCTCGCGCGGCTCCCACGCCAACCCGAGCCGCGCCGTCACCTCCTCCATGAACAGGAGGGTGTAGAGGGTGTCAGCGGCGACGATGTGGGCCAGCATCGAGTCCGCTGACAGGTTGCCCCACGTCCCGTCCGGGTGCCGGGCGCGGATCGAGACCACCGCGTGATCGTGAAGCAGCGGCTTGGACTCGGCAGCGCGAGACTCGTAGTGCCGGAACACCGCCACGATCAACCCGTCCTTCACCGGCCGACGGTGCTTGCCACCGCTCCCCCACCGGATCTGCGCGACCGACTCCTCAAACCAAGCCAGCGTCTTGTCCCGGGCGAAGTCCTGGCACAGCTCCAACACCAGGCGGGTCTCGTCATCGGTGAGCGCCCACGCGCTGTGGGCCATCGACGGCGCTCAAAACACCAGGTCCATCCCCAGCCAGGGGATGCGCTCCTTGGCCTTCTGTGTCTCTAGCGACTGGTTGTGCTCGATGGGCCTGCCCAGCACGGTCGCCCGCCGGGCGCGGGCCGGGCTCTCGCCCTTCGCCAGTAGCTTGTGCTCGATCCGGTCGGCGTCCGGGTGCCGGCCCTCTCCAAGAAGGAGTTCGGCCTGCCGCTCGGTCACCACGTCCCCGACCTGGAGGCCGAGGGCGGCCAGGCCCCGGCCCTTCCACACTCCGGGCGGGACACCGGCCTCGTCCTGGGCGGCGCGCAGCGGCGTGCCTACGGCGCGGTGGCCGTCGCCGACCATGACGCCACGGAAGAGGTAGCGCACCCCGGCCCCCGGGCGAACTGGCGACGTGCTGATCATCGGCCCATGGAACCCCGGTGCTGACCTGCATAGATGCGTGATCCGGGGTCCATCCCGCCGGGCGGGAGACCATCACCAGATCTTTACCGGAGCGCCCGTCAGGCGGGCCGCCGCGCCAGCCCGAGACGGTAAGCCGCCGGTGTGTGCACAGTCCGCCACATGAGTACGAACCTGCTCCACGGAGACCTCTGCCCGCTGTGCGGCCAGCCCCTCACGCTGCGCCCGACCGTCATCGTCCGCTCGGCTGGCGTGCCGCACCCCACCCGAACCGACTACCTGCCCCACTGCCGCTACTGCGCCACCAACACGTTCCGCGCGCAGGAGTGGAGCGACCTGATGCGCGCCCGCTACGAGAGCTAACTCTGGGCCGTGCGGATACTGCGCCACGACCGCCCGAGCCCTACCCACCACGACTGAGCACCACGTCACCGACGCCCTTCCACACGAACAGCCACCACCGCCCTCGGCCGACCGGCCGGGGGCTTCGTGCGTTCTGGAGGAGTTCGCCGTGCCCATGAACGAGACTCTGCCACGCTTCACCGCCGACCTTCACCGCCTCTCACCCGCCCAGCGCCACCGCTTCCGCCAGGCCGTGGCCGCCTTCGTCGACGACCTGCGCGCCGGACGCGGTTACTTCCGCGTCGGCCTACGTGTGAAGGGCGTCCGCAGCGCGCCCGGCGTCTTCGAGCTGACCTGGGACAGCAACGGACGGGCCACGTGTCAGTACGGGCCAGCGATACCTACCGGCGTATAGCACGTCATCTGGTGTCGCATCGGCACCCATGACATCCTCAGCAGCCCGTAACGCCTCACCGGGTCGCGCCCGCGTCGGGAGGCCGGGCGCCCGCAGCCTTGTGCCGAAGGGGGATAGCGGACGTCATCATGTGATCAGCGCGCACGACCTTGCGCGGCTTGCATCTCGTTGGGTGGGAAATGAAGCTGACTGGTGAGCCCGGCGGCGTCGAGGCGCTGGCGGAGGAGGCAGTCGTGGCGGCGTGCATGCTGGCCGACGCCGCCGACCCGTCGCGGTGGAGCGCGGGCGCGGGCGCGGTGGAGGACGTGGCCGCCGCCCTCGATGTCCTGGTCAGTGCGCTCACCCAACTCGATCCTGAGTGCGCGGAGATCCTCTCCGTCGTACCGGTCGCGGCGGCCGCCGTCGTCGAGCGCGCCGAACAGGCTTCTGCCGGGGCGGGCGAGTCCAATGGCGGCAGGGCGATGGCCGGGACGAGTACGGCGCTGCGCCAGGCGCTTGCCGCTCACGGTCTGACCCGGCACCGTGTCCACCAGTTCGATGCCCGCGCTGGCCACCGTGACGCTGGACGCCCCCGAACGCAGGCCCTGGCCATGCTCTTTAGCCGACGTGACGCGCTCCCCCGACGGGCGCAGCAGCGGGATGTCAGCAGCCTCTTCGGAAGGTGGCGATGGCTACGTCGGACACAGGAGCCCCGTGTCCTCCGGGTTGGTGGAGTGCACGGGGTTCCTGTGTTGTCGAGGCTGAGGCTGCTAGTCCCTGATTAGGCCTGCGGCGACCTGTTGGAGGATGGTCGCGAGCGAGGCTCGGTCCTGGGGGGGGAGGTCTCCCCTCATGTCTGTGATGACGGCCTCGACGCCGTGGCTGCGCCGGAAGTAGCGGAGGATGAACGCGCTTCGCTGGACGGGACTGAGCCTGTCGAAGGCAGCGTCCATGAGGGCTCTGCCGTCGTCCCAGGGCAGCGTGCGGGTCGGTACGTCTGTCTGAACGCTCTGGGTTGGTCGCGGTTCGGGTACGAGCCCGGTAGTCGGCTTGTCCGGCACCGCGTTCGGCTCGGCGTCAGGGTTCAAAACCGGGTTTTGAACGGGCGAGGGGGCTGGCGCGCTCGAGCGCTTCCGCGGGGCCTTCGGCTCCTGGGCTTTGCGGATCTCTTCCGCAGCGACGGCCTTCTGCTGCTGCGGATCCTGGATCTTGGCGATCTTCTCAGCGGTCTTCACCGTGATCTGCTTGGTGTCGACGATGTCGCGGAGTTCGGGCGCCAGGTTGAGGAGTGCCAGTCGGTTGGAGACGTACATCTGCGACTTGCCGATGCGTTCGGCGACCTTCTCCTGGGAACCGTGACGCTCGACCATCCGCTGCAGGAACCCCGCCTCCTTGTAGGGCGGGATGTTCTTGCGGTGGATGTTTTCGATGACGACGGCTTCGTCGAGCTTGTCGTCTCCCTCGTTGCCGAGGCGGTCTCGGACGCGGATCTCGAACTTGGTCCAGCCGAGCTGCTTGGCCGCCTGGAGGCGCCGGTTGCCGAGGACGACGACCCACTCGGCGTTGCCCACGCTTGCTCCGTGCTCGGGCTTGACCCGGAGGAACGCTTCACGCGACATGGCGACGGCCGGCTGGAGCTGGCCGACCGACTTCATCGACTCCTTGAGGTCGCGGAAGTCGGGGTCTTCGTCGCTGTAGTCAGCCTCGGTCCGAGGGTTCTCGGGGTTGCCGATGAGGGTGTGCATGTAGGCGGTGGTCGGCGGGGCCTCAGGCTTGGCGGGCTCGGCCGTGGAGGCCCGGTTGGCGCCGGGCTTGCCGGGGCCGTCCAGCAGGTCTGCCCAGGGCTTCTTCGTCGCCATCAGCGGGCACCCTTCTTGCCGGCGCCGAGCTCGAGAGCGAGCTGGTAGAAGTCTTCGCGGGCCTCCATGGCGACCCGGTTCTTCTTGTACTGGGTGACGACCGCGCCTTCGAGGGCTGCCCGGGTGTGGACCTTGTAATGACGCACGACAGTGTTGGCCAGGTTCCAGCCCTGCGCGCGGACGAAGCCCTTGGTCTGGTCGAGGTCTGCTTCGCCGTCGCGCGGGTCCCAATTATTGATGACGACGAGGTAGGGGATGCCCAGCGGCTTGACCACTTCCTCGATGGTGTCGCGGGTCGGCATGAACCCGAGGGGCTCGGGTTCGACTGGGACGATGATGTCGTCGGCGTTGGCCAGCACGGCGCGCATGGCGTCGGCGGCGGTGCTCTTGCCGAAGGGGTCGCCGGCTTCTTCCTTCTCGTCCTCAGGGAGGTCCATCCACCCGGGGGTGTCGATGAAGGCGTGCTTGATCTTTCGGGACTTCTTCAGTGCAGAGAAGAGCTCCAGGTCGTCCTTGGAGTTGATCTGCTCAAAGGAGAAGGGTAGCTCGTTACCGACTCGTTCCGACCACCACGTGGTGGAGCCCTGGGGGTCGGCGGAGACGGCTGCCACGTAGTGAGGGTCGCCCTCGGGGGCTGGGCCCAGAACGTGAGCGGTGATGGCCGCGGTATTGACGGTGAGAGTCGACTTCCCGACTCCGCCCTTGCGGTTGATGAGCGCGGTGATCCGTGCCATGGGTGGTACTCCTGATGCTCCGTATGCTTCCCAGCCGGAGTGGCTGGTACTAGCGGACCGGGACAGGATGCCATGTATCACCCCTCGCGTCGGTGCTGCGGCGTGGTTTCAAAACTGGGTTTTGAACTTCCCCGTCGGGTCGGCCGGTGGACAGTCGTGTTCTGTGCTTTCAAAACCCGGTTTTGAAAGCACATGCTGTGCGCGTCCGGTTGGGGAGGCGGTTCGGCGGGCCGCGGGATCAGTTGCCGTCCTCGTTGGGGCTGCTTCCCAGTCGACCGTTCAAAACCGGGTTTTGACACAAGGGTCTGCGGAGACCCACCCGTGAAGGCAGGAAGGTCGGTACCCCACGTGTTCGTGGGGTGCCGACCTTCTTGGTGGTGCCGCGTTCAGCGGGCCCAGACTGCGACCTGGGGGTCCCGATCGGGATCGGGCGCTGCTGTTGCGAGTGCGGCGGGGTGCCGCATGGCGGTGACCGGGATGCCGCCGGGCTCGTGGGGCCGTGCCCAGGTGAGGTGCCAGGTGTCGTCGGGATGGAAGTGGATCGTGGCCTGGGTGTGGACGGCGCGCGGGATGCGGGGGAGTGTCTCGTTGGGGTCGTCGCCGGGTAGAGGCACCAGGGGGTCTAGGCGTGGACGCGGCTCGTGTAGAGGGCGGTGGCGTGGATGGTGGTGGCCCAGCGGTGGTGGCTGAGGAGAAGGAAGAGCTCGGGACGGTCACCTTCATCGGCGTCGGGGGCGGGAGGCCGGTGAGGTGCAGGCTGTCGATGACCGGGGTGAAGCCGAGGACGGCCGGGTCTTGGTCGGGGGTCCAGAATAGTTCGACGGGGTGCGTGGTGCCGTTGTCGCCCTCGCAGGTCACGTGGTCGTACAGGCCGGTGGTGGTCATGCGCTCGCTCCGGTGTCAGTGGCCTTAAGGGCGCGGGAGAGGTGGACGTGGAGGTGGTGGACGTCGACCTGGCGGCCGCGGGCGCGGAGTTCCCGGGCAAGGAGTTCGGTGAGGCTGGCGCCCTGTGTTTCCCGCCCGCACAGCCGATGGCGATGCGGCGGGGGCCGGCGGGGAGGTCGGCGTAGTCGGTGAGGTTGGCGAGCAGTTCGCGGGCTCCGGGGGTGTTGAGGACGATGACCTGGGCGCGGGAGTTGAGGCCGTTGAGGTCGAGGGTGTCGCGGGCGGCGGGGTCGCGGAGTCGGTCGCGGACGTCCTCGATCCGGTCGGCGGCGGGCGGGACGGGGGGAGCCGTCCGGGCCGGTGGGCAGGTGCAGGTAGCCGAACGAGGTCAGCCGGATCGGATGCAAGGGAGCGCCTCCTGCTCGGTGGTGGAAGGGCAAGACGGTGGAGCTCCGCACCGGGTGGGCGCGAAGTTTCGTGGTGCTACTGGGCAGTGGTGTCGGTGACCACGAGGAACTGGTCGGTGGCGACGTCCATGACGATGCGGGCGTCGGTGCCCTGGGCTCGCTGGGTGGCGGCGTACTCGTCGGCGGGCCAGGAGCCGCGGGGGGGGCCGGTGGGGAACCGCTCCAGGACGGTGCGCTGCGAGGGGAGGGCGGTCGTCATCGCAGGTCGCCGTTCTCGTAGGCGTCGATGAGGTCGCCGATCGCGTCGGCGGTGGCGGCCTCGCCGACCCAACGGCCGGACGCGGTGAGCATCGGGACCTGGTCGCGGTCGGCGTCGAAGACGACGACGTAATTCCCGAACCGGTCCAGCACGAGGCCGTAGACCAAGGGGGCCGGGGCGGCCTCGAGGACCTCTAGGCCGTCAACGGTGGAGCGGGCGGGCGCCTCGGGTCCGTCGGGCGGGACCAGGGTGCGGTGACCCGCACGAGGTCGCCGGGCTGGATCTCGCGCAGCAGGACTTCGGCGATGCCCGGGTCGCCGGTGGTGCCGGCGTAACACGGTGTCTGGGGTGTCGGGGGCGATCCGGTCCGCGTCGGCGGGGGAGTGGATCAGGTCGAAGCGTGCGGTGCCCCAGCTGGTGCCGGGGGCCGGGATCGCGTCGACGTAGCCGTCTATGGCCAGGTGTGTCTGGGGGTTCATCGGTTGGCCCCCGCCAGGGTCTTGGTGGAGCGGGGCCGGGGGGGGGGAGCGCTGTGCCAGGACGAGCAGCTCGCGGTTGCGGCGCTGCTGCTCGGGGGTGAGGGGCCGGGCCTTCGTGCCGTGGCGGTGCCAGAGCGGCGAGGCTGGCGGCTCGGGGTAGGCGAGGGCGTGGTCGACGTCGTGCTGGGTGCTGCTCATGGGGCCTCCGTCTGGAGGGGTTCGGGCGTGGTCGGTGGTCTTGCCGCCCTTGGGCGGGTCGGAGACGAACCGGGTCTTGCCGGGGTGCGCCGCGTTCCAGAGCTCCGTGCAGACCTGGTGAGCGGGCTCTTTGGCGTGGGACCTCAGCGGGGTGGTGCCGCACAGCACGCACGGGGCGGGCGGCCCGAAGTGTCAGCCGTCGCGCCAGTTCAGGAGCTGGACCGGCACTACGGGCTGCTCCGGCTATGTGGGCACCGCGCGCAGATGGCGGCGCCAGGCATTCACGGCCGCAGGTCGGGCAGCTGCTGGAGGACCATGGCGATGAGGTCCGGCGTCGGTCTCCACGCAGGGAGCGCACCCGTGGCGGACACGGGCAGAGGCAGCTCGCGGACGTCGTCGATGACCAGGTGGTGCGCGCGGCGCTGCGCCCAGGGGCTGGTGCAGTGCTCGGGCTGCTGGTCGAGGTGGCAGTCGGTGAGCCGGGCGACGCCGATGACCGCGCCGCGGTGCAGCTCGCGGCTGCGGATCGCAGTGGCCACCAGCGGGTCCCGCAGCAGGGCGGGGTCCGGTTTCGCCTTCCCGGCGTGGAGGAGGACCCAGCCGCGCCACGGCCAATGGGGGGCCTGTTCGCCACGTTACTTCCGGCGAGGATGCAGGCGGCCTAGGGTTGGCGGATCGTGATGCCGCGGATCCAGTCGCCCGCCGACGGAAGGTTCATGGAGCTCATGCGGCTCGCCCCCACATCGCCGAGCCGGGCCTGCCCCGCGCGGCGCCCGTTGACGGACGGCACGGAGGCGTGCGCGGCGGTCGCCAGGATCGCCTGGCCGGTGTGCTTGCCGTCGTACAGGGCGGCGCCGGCGGCCCGCTGCTACGCGGACGGGTCGCGGGTGCTGACGGCGTCCGGGGTGGCGGCGCCGACCGAGGCGGCGACGTCGACGGTGCGGCCGTCGTCGAGGACGACCGGGGTATGCAGCATCCGAATCAGCTGCGTGAGGCGCTGCTCGCGGCGGGCGGCGGGCAGCTGAAGGACCACGGCGAACTCTTCTCTGAACTAACGAGAGCGTCCCGTGATCAGATGACGGGACGCTCTGTCCTGAGGGGGAAGGGACGGTATGGGGCCGGAGAACGGCTGCGAGCAGCGCGTGTGTAGTTTCCTCCCCGTGTTAGAGCACCAGGATGAGACCAGGACGGCCTACGACGGGGTCGTCGAGCTGTATGCGTCGATGTTCGCTAATCGGTTGGAGACGCAGCCGTTCGCGCGGAACATGATCGGCACCTTCGCCGAGCTAGTACGTGCCACAGGGAACCTGCGGGTAGCCGATGTCGGGTGCGGCCCTGGTCATCTGACGGCCATGCTGCACGACTTGGGGCTGGACGCCTTCGGGCTCGACCTTTCCCCGGCCATGGTCGACCACGCCCGGCGGGCCTATCCGGCGCTGCGGTTCGACGAAGCGCGAATGGAGGCGCTGCCGGTCGAAGACGGCGCACTCGGCGGAGTGCTGGCCCACTACTCGATGATTCATACCCCACCTGGAGAACTGCCCGCGCTGCTCGACGAACAGGTGCGTGTCCTGGCACCAGGGGGCCTTCTCCTGGTGTCCTTCTTCGGGACCGAGGGACCGGAGCCGGTCTGCTTCGACCATAAGGTGACGCCCGCCTATAGCTGGCCAGCGGACCGGTTCGCCGAGCTGCTGGCCGCGGCCGGGCTCGTCACGTTCGCCCGGCTGCTCCCCGACCCAGCGTCCGAGCGAGGCTTCCTCGACACCCACTTGCTGGCCCGCCGCCCGTAGAGCGTGGGTCGTGGCCGATGACGGGTCGGTGGAGACCATCTGTGTGGATGATGCTCGCCAGGTCCCCTTGCCGTACTGATCCTTCAGGCCGCCGGTCTGCAGTGCCCCCTTGTGCTGGCCGGTGGCCGGTCAGCCTGCCCGGTCACCGGATCCAGCCCCCTCGGGGGGGAGGGCCGGTGGCCGGACGGGTTGACCGGATCAGCCGTTGGCGGCGTGGGCGGCGGTGCGGGCGCGGTGGAGGTCGTGCCGGCGGGGGCGGGTGTCGCTGTGCGAGGTGCACAGCGACCTCGGCTCGGCACCGCAGGCCGGGCAGGCGATGGCCAGGGCGGGCTTGGTAAGAGCGGGCGCGTGCTCGGCGGTGGCCGGGGTGGCTGGGGTGGCCGGGTCGAACGTGGACATGAGGTCCTCCGTCGTGGGTGGCTGGGTGGTTAGCCGTTGTGGTGGGTGTGGTTGCGGGCGAAGAGGCCGCGGGCCTGGGTGGTGGTGTGGTGCTGGTGGTGGTGCGTGACCGGACCGTGGTTGTGGTTCTCGGTATGAGTGAGAGCGCTGCGGGCTTGGCGCAGTGCGCTGCCGATTGCGGTGGCGACGGCGGCGAGGGCGGCGAGGGCGGCCAGCGGCAGGGTGACCATGAGGACGGAGGTGAGGGTGACGGCGGCCAGGCCGTGGAGCACGAGCCAGGTGCCGCAGCCGGCGCCGGTGATGCCGGTGCCGATGCCGAGGGAGGCGACGGCCGTGCCGGCCGCCCAGGCCGGGACGATCCGGGTCTCGGGTTGGGCCACCGGCGGGGTGGGCCCGACCGCAGGCAGCGGAGTCTCATCCCGGTAGGAGGTGGCGAACCCGACCGGCTGGAGGTGTGGTTCGGGGCGGTAGGCGTCGGCGATCAGTCGGCGTGCCTCGGTGGTTGCGGCGCTATCGCTCAGGCTGCGGTGGTGGCGAGCTGCTTCAGGGCATCAAGGGCGGCTTGGGGGTCGCTCACCGTGGGCGGCTCGAAGTCGTCTTCGGCAGCTGGGACCGGGGTCTGCGCGGCGGCCTTGTGGGTGGGGGTGCCGGTCTTGTTGCCGGTGGGGCGGGGGCGGCCGGGGGCGGTGGGGGACTCGCCGGACCGGGGCGGGTCGGTACAGTCGGACCACAGCTCGCGGGGCGCCAGCCCGGCGAGGTCGGGAT
>NZ_PVLV01000128.1 GCF_002982015.1 Streptomyces solincola | reverse complement strand
CGGGTGAGGGGGAGACGGGGGCGGCCGGGACGGCGGCCCGGGTGAACTCCAGCACCTTCACGCCGGTGCCGGCCTGGGTGTCGGCGCCCTTGCGGACCAGCGCCCGGGCGACCGCGTCGGCCATCCTGGCGGCCTGCCGGGGCCGCCCGGACCGGGCGGTGACCGAGATCATCGGGGTGTCCGGCGAGGTGGCGGTCTGCACGGCGGCCCGCAGCGCGGCGGCCGTGACGCCGGCCTCGGTCTGGGCGCCGCCGACGACGGCGACGTCCGAGGCGACCCGCCCGTACGCCTGGGCCAGGCCCATCGCGGCCGCCGGGTCGGATCCGGCGGCGGGCACCGCGATCACATAGCTGGTGGCCGCGTACTCGGCGGGCGTGGCCAGCCCGTAGCCGGCTCCGGTGAGCGCGCCGAGCACCGCCGCGACCGGGACCAGCCAGCGGCGGCGGGTGCGGCGCAGCCGGGTGAGTCGGCCGATGGCGCCGCGGGCGGCGCGGGAGCGCAGCGACCGGAGGGAGGAGAGGGCCGGTCGCAGGGCGGTCATCCGGGGCATCCGTGACTCGCTTCGTCGAGGAGGGTGTCGTACAGGGCTGTCACCTGGCGGGCGGTGTGCGCGATGTCGTAGCGCCGGACGGCCGCGGGCACGACCCGCCGTACCGGGGCGCCGGTCGGGACGGCGGCCGCCCCGCCGGCGGTGACCAGAGCGGGACTCGCCGCGGCGCCGAGGGCCCGGGTCCCGGCGGCGATCCCGGCGATCTCGGCGGCGATCTCGGCCGGTGAGCCGCCGACGCGCCGGGCGTCGGGGGCCTCCGCCGGGGGCAGGTCGTCCACGGCCGGGCAGGTCACATGGCGGACCGGCAGCCCGGCGGCCAGCGCCTCCACCACCGCGAGACCGAACGCCTCGTCCGCGGAGGGCGAGACGAACAGGTCCATCGCCGCCAGCAGGCCGGGCAGCCGGTCCGCGCCGGCCGCGCCCGTCCACACCGTCCGGTCGGCGACCCCGCAGGCCGCCGCCAGTGCGCGCAGCCGGTCCCGCTCGGGCCCGTCGCCGACCAGCAGCAGCCCGGCGCGCGGGAGGCGGTCGGCCACCTCGGCGAACGCCCGGACCAGCGCGTCGAACCGCTTGCCCGGCACCAGCCGCCCCACCCCGCCGACCACGTACGCGTCGGGGGCCAGCCCCAGTCGTTCGCGCTCGGCCGCCCGGGCCGCCGGGTCGAAGGCGAAGCGGCCGGCGTCGATGCCGTTGGGCACCGCCCTGATCCGGGACGGGCGCACGCCCCAGTCGGCCAGCCGGCGGGCGACCGACGGCGAGACGGCGACGGTGGCCGCGCCCAGCCGCTCGGAGGCCAGGTACAGGGCGCGGGCGCCCGCGGTCAGCGGCCGGCCCTCGATCTGCACCTCGCCCAGCGAGTGCTCGGTGGCGACCACCGCCCGCACCCCGGCGAGCCGGGCGGCGAGCCGCCCGTAGACGCAGGCCCGGTACAGATGGGTGTGGACGACGTCGTACCGGCCGCGGCGGATCAGCCGGACCAGTCGGGGCAGCGCGGCGAGGTCGCGGTTGCCGCGCATGCCGAGGCAGGTGACGGGGACGCCGTCGGCGCGCAGGGCGTCGGCGACCACGCCGGGGTCGGTGAGGGTGACGACCTCGCTGACCACCTCGGGCGGCATATGGGCGATCAGCAGCCGCAGTTGGTGCTCCGCGCCGCCGGCGCCCAGTCCGGTGACGATGTGCAGCACCCGGCGCCCGCTCACGAGGAGGCCCTCCGTCCGGTCACCGGGGCCGCCGGGGCGGCCGGGCCCAGGTCGACCGGGGGCCGCCGCCAGCGGTGCAGCCGCAGCTTCAGCTCCAGCCGTACGGCGGTGTCCCGCTCCCCGACGTGGACCCGCGGCAGCGCGTGCGTCCCGGCCAGCTCCGGCGGCGGGTCGATGGCGACCCCGTAGGCGTAGCCCGCCTCGCGCGCGGCGGCGACCGTCCGGGCGTCGAGCCGGCCGTAGGGGTGGCAGAAGCCCTGCGGGGCGCGGCCGGTGGCGGCGCGCAGCAGCTCGCGGCTGAGCCGGGTCTCCTCGGCGAGTTCGCGGTCGCCGGCCCGGGTGAGGTCGATGTGCAGCAGTCCGTGCGAGCCGATCTCCATCCCGGCGGCGGCGCACCGGCGTACGCCGTCCTCGCCGAGCAGCGGCTTGCGCGGGCCCTTCGCGTCCCAGTCGTTGGCGCCGCCGAGCCGGCCGGCCAGGACGTAGACGGTGGCGGTGCACTCGTGCCGGCGCAGCACCGGCACGGCCACGTCCAGGAAGTCGGCGTACCCGTCGTCGAAGGTGAGGCCGACCAGGCCGCGGGCCGCGCCCCGCCGGGCGGCGCCGAGCAGTTCGCGCACCGAGACGCCGCGCAGCCCCTTGTCCCGCAGTCTGCGCAACTGCCGGTCGAGCCGGTCCGGGGAGACGGTGACCTGGTACGGGTCGTCGTCGGTGGTGTCGGCGACCGAGTGGTACATCGCCACCCACAGGGGGGTCGGGGAGGGCTGTCGGCTCAGAGGCATGCGGACGCTTTCGTGCGGTCGGCTTCGGTCAGGGACGGCGGGCCGCCGGGCGGCGGCGCAGCCGGGCGGCCGCCGCCGCGGCCAGGGCGGGGACGAGGGGGGCGCGCAGGGCCAGGGCGGCGGCGGGCAGCACCACCGCGACGGCGGCGCTCGCCAGGGTGACGGCGAGCAGCGGCGGGCCCACCGCGCACAGCCGCCCGGCGGTGGCGGCGGCGAGCGCGGCGGCGGCCATTCTGGCCAGCCCGGACAGCAGGGCGCGGGCGCCCAGCGGGACGCCGCCCCGGCGGGCGCCGGCCAGCAGCAGCCCGGCGGTCAGGGTGATGCCGAGCGCGTTGCCGGCGGCGATGCCGGGCGCCCCCCACACGCCGGCCAGGGCCTGCCCGGCGACGGCGGTGGCGGCGATCCCGGCGAGCATCGCGGCCGCCGGGTGCCACAGCGGCCGGGCGGCGGAGAACGAGCAGCGCACCAGGGCGCCGACCAGGGTGTGGCCGAGCAGCCCGAGCGCGTACACCCGCATCACGGCGGCGGTGGCGGCGGTGTCGGCCGGGTCGAACGCGCCGCGCTCGAAGAGCAGCCGCACGATCTGCGGGGCGGCCGCCAGCACGGTCGCCGCGCCGAGGAGCACGATCAGCCCGGCCAGCAGCAGGTCGCGTTCGGCCCGGCGGCGGGCGGCGGCGGTGTCGCCGGCGGCGAGCGCGCGGGCCACCACCGGGAAGCTGACCGTGCACACCATCAGCGACAGCGTCATCGGCAGTTGGGCGACCTTCTGGGCGTAGTTGAGGTGCGAGATCGCCCCGGCCGGCAGCGGCGCGGCCAGGAAGCGCTCTACCAGCACCTGCGACTGCCGGCTGACCGCGAAGGCCAGCACCGGCGCGACCACCGCCCAGGCGACGGCCTGCCCCGCACGGTCCGCCGCGGCCGGCCCCCGCGGGGAATCCGCCGGCCTCTTCAGCCGCCGCCACAGTCCCGGCGCCTGGAGCAGCACCATCAGCACCCCGCCGGCGGCGACGCCGGCCGCCGCCGCGCGCACCCCCCAGAGCGGGCCGAGCAGGACGATGGCGGCGATGATCCCGGCGTTGTGGGCGACGTAGATCGCGGCGGGCGCGGCGAAGCTGCCGTGCGCCCGCAGGGCGGCGCTGAAGTAGCCGGCGAGCGCGAAGGACAGCACGCAGGAGGCGGTCAGCCGGACGCAGTCCACGGCGAGGGCGGAGCGGGCCAGGCCGGGGGCGAGCAGGGTGACCAGCCAGGGCGCGGCGAGCGCCAGCAGCGCGGCGGCCGCGCCCAGGACGAGGACGGCGCCCGGCAGAGTGGCCCGGACCAGGGCGCGCACCGGGTCCGGGCCGGGGCCGGGGGACGCCGGCCGGCGGGCCAGCGCGGCGGCGAAGGCGGGCACGAGGACCAGCGCCATGCCGTCCTCGATGAGCAGGGTGGCGGCGAACTCCGGCACGGTCCAGGCCACCAGGAAGGCGTCGGTCTCCGGGCCGGCGCCGAAGTGGGAGGCCAGCAACTGGTCGCGGAGCAGGCCCAGCAGCGCGCCCGCCGCGGTGAGCGCGGCGGTGACGCCGGCCGCCTTGGCGAGCCACCGCCCGGAGCCGTGTCCGGCGGCCTCGGCGGGCGGGTCGGTCGCCTCCGGCGGCCGTACGGCGGTGGGGGACGGGGCGTCAGCCATCGGCGCCGCCTCCCACCGGGGCGGCGACCGGGTCCGGCTCGCCCGTGCGGGCGGCGACCGCGGCCCGCTCGCCCGACCGGGGGCGGGCCAGGCCGCGTACCGCCGGACCTGGCCCCGGCGTCCACGGCGCGCGCCGCTCGGCCGGCTCCAGCGCCCACCAGCCGGCCAGCCCCAGCACCAGGGAGGTCAGCACGGTCGCCGGGCCGCCGATGTCCGCGTAGGCGAAGTCCACCAACTGCCAGGCGAGCAGCCCGACCGCGACCAGCCCGCAGTCCGCCGGCCCGCCGAAGCGCCCGCGCGGCGCCCCGTCCCGCAGGCCCAGGGCGCGCAGCTTGCGCAGCCCGCACCCCAGCAGCGCCAGCCAGCTTCCGGCGAGCGCCAGCAGCCCCAGCAGGCCCTGCTCGCCCAGGATCAGCAGGTACATGTTGTGCGGGGACAGCAGCGGCTGTTTCACGAAGCCCTGGCCCGCGCCGGCGGTGTCGCTGCCGGAGGAGAGCGCCAGCGAGGCGTTGCCGTCCCGGTGGGCCGGGAAGCCCTTGAGCCCGACGCCGGTCAGCGGCTCGGTGCGCCACATGCCGACGGCCGCCGCCCACATGGTGTACCGGTCGGTGACCGAGCGGTCCGGCGCGGCGGTGACCTGCGAGATGCTGGCGACCCGCTCGGTCACCATCTGCGAGCCGACGCCCAGTCCGGCGACCAGCACGGTGCCCAGTGCCGCGCCGGCCAGCGCGACCCCGGCCGCCCGGCGCGGACCGGACAGCACCAGCAGCAGCGCGCAGGCGGCGGCCGTCGCGATCCAGGCGCCCCGGCTGAAGGAGACCACCAGTGGGAAGAGCAGCAGCGCGGCGCAGACCAGCGCGGCCGTGCGGGTGCGCCGGCCGGGTGAGCCGAGCGCCAGCGCGACGGCCGCCACCAGCCCGTACGCCACCGCCGTCGCCATCCCCATCACGTCGCCGGCGCCGAAGGTGCCGACCGCCCGGACGTCCGCGCCCATGTAGGAGGCGCCCGTCGCGGTGAGGTTCTGCACCGCGCCGATCGCGCCCTGCGCCAGGGCGAGGGCGACCAGCGCCCAGGCGGTCAGCCGGAAGTCCCGGCGGTCCCGCAGCAGCAGCACCACCGCCCCCGGCACCAGCACGAACACCTGGAGGTAGCGGACCACGCCGGGCAGGCTGACCGCCGGGTCGTAGGAGGCGACGGCCGCCGCGCACACCCCGAGGACGGGCAGCCCCAGCACCACCGCCGCGGTCCGGGACAGCGGCCGGGCCCGGTGGCGTACGAGGCGGACGGCCGCGTACACCACCAGCACCCCGGAGGCGGCGTCGGCCACCGTGCCGCCGCCGGCGTCGCCGCCCGGCGGCGGCACGGCGAGCAGCGCGACGACGGCGAGCAGCGGCAGCACCGCCGCCGCCCGCCGCACCGGCCCGTGCTGCGGCCCGGCGCGCATCAACTGCCCGCCGGGCGCAGCAGCGAGAGGGCGGTGCGCAGCAGGATGACCACGTCCTGCCAGAGCGACCAGTGGTCGATGTAGTGGTTGTCGAACCGGCAGCGGTCCTCGATGGAGGTGTCCCCGCGCAGCCCGTGCACCTGGGCCAGTCCGGTCAGCCCGACCGGCATCCGGTGCCGGGCCGCGTACCCGGGATGCAGCCGGCTGAACTCGGCGACGAAGTAGGGACGTTCGGGTCGTGGGCCGACCAGGCTCATATCGCCGCGCAGCACGTTCCACAGTTGCGGCAGCTCGTCCAGCGAGGTGCGCCGCAGGAAGGTGCCGACCGGGCCGAGGCGGGAGTCGTGCGCCACGCTCCAGCGGGTGGCGGCTTCCGTCTCGTCGGCCGGCCGCAGCGTACGGAACTTCAGCAGGGTGAACAGCCGCCCGTCCTGGCCGACCCGCTCCTGCCGGAACAGCACCCCGGGCCCGTCGGCGAGGCGCACCGCGCCGGCGCAGGCCAGCAGCACCGGGGCGAGCAGCAGCAGCGCGGGCGCGGCCACCGCCACGTCCAGCAGCCGCTTGAGGGGCCCGCCGGGGTACGCCGCCGGGGCGTCGATCCGCCGCCAGGGGTGCCCCCACAGATGCCGGTCCATCGGGGCCGCGCCGGCCGCCGGCCCGACCCGCACCTCCGCGCAGCCGTGCTGCCCGAGCAGCGCCGCCAGCTCCTCGTACGCTCCCGGCCGGCGCTCGGCGTCCGTCCCGGGGCCCGGCTCGGCGTACGCCGTCGGTCCGGGCACGGCGTACGCCCCGGTGAACAGCGCCACCTCCACTCCGCCGCGCACCACCGCCCGGTCCACCTCGCCGGGCGTCGCCAGCACCGGCAGCGCCGCGCCCGCCGGGGTGCGGGCCTCGTCCCCACCGGCGTCCGGGTCCGCCACGGCGACCGGGCGCAGCCCGTACTCGGGGTGCTCGGCCAGCGCCTGCGCCAGCTTCAGCGCCCCGGCCGCGGGCCCCACCACCAGCGCGGGGCGGGGCCGCAGCCGCAGCGCGCGCCGGTGCCGGCGGTGCACCTCGGCGCGGGCCGCGCAGACGGCCGCCAGATGGACGGCGTACGCGGTGAGCGGCGCGGTCCAGCCGGCGGCGGCCGGGTCCCGGACGGCGACCAGCGCCGCGGCCAGGCACCAGACCACGGCCGCCCGCCCGGCCAGCGCGGGCAGTTCCGGCGCGGGCGCGGGCAGCGGCGAGCCGCCGCGGTACAGCCCCGCGCAGGCGTCCAGCGCCACCAGCACCGCGGTGAGCTGGAGCAGCAGCCCGGCCGACGGCACGCCCCGGCCGGGCAGCAGCACCGCGAGGGCGAGCCCGCCCAGCAGCACCGCCGCGCAGTCGGCGGCCACCAGGGCGGCGGTGAACGGCGGCGCGGGCGCGGGCCGGCGCGGCGGCGCGGACGCCCGGTCCGCGCCGGGTGGGGCGGGCACGAAGGCGGTGGGGGCCGCGCCGCCCTCGG
>NZ_PVLV01000127.1 GCF_002982015.1 Streptomyces solincola | reverse complement strand
GTGGTGGTGCCGGCGGGGAGGGCGGAGGAGGTCTTCGCGGCGGCGCGGGCGAAGCTGGCCAAGGAGGAGGGGGAGAGCCTCGACGCCTGGGAGGCGAGCCACCGGGAGCGGATCGAGCGGGCGTTGGCGGAGCGCGGGTTCCGTGAGTGAGACGAGTGAGACGAGTGAGACGAGTGAGACGAGTGAGACGCCGAGTGGGTGTGTGATGCATCTACCTTGACGGCGGGGCGGTGCGGGCATAGCGTCACGAGCGGCTGAGCAAGCGCTTAGCGGAGTGCGGACCGCGGGACGTGGAAAGCGGGACGGGGGGCGCGGGAGTGCCGGACGTAGAACGCAGGACGCGCTGGATGCGCAGGACGTAGAACGCAGTACGTGCAGGACGCAGTACGTGCAGGACGTAGGACGCTCACCGGGCGAAGGAAGAGGGGCGACCGTGCCGCAGACCGATCCCGCCGCATTGCTCACCGCGCCCGGGGCGCCGTTCGCCGTCACGGCCGGGCCGGACGGGCGGCCGGTCTACGCGGACGGGCCCCGGACGCTTCGCGAGTTCGTGGAGGTGACCTGGGCGTACGGGGATCGGCCGTTCCTGGTGGGGGAGGAACGGACGTACACCTACGGGGAGTTCTTCGCGGAGGCGTGCGGGCTGGCGCGGCGGTTCACGGAGGTGTACGGGCTGCGCCGGGGCGACCGGGCGGTGGTGGCCATGCGCAACCACCCGGAGTGGCAGATCGCCTTCTGGGCGGCCCAGTTGGCCGGGCTCGTCGCCGTGCCGCTGAACGCCTGGTGGACCGAGGAGGAGTTCCGGTACGCGCTGGACGACTGCCGGCCGGAGCTGCTGATGGTGGACGGTGAGCGGGCGGGGCGGGTGCGCCAGTGGGCCGGGGAGCACGAGGCCGTCCGCTTGCTCGTCTTCCATGGCGGCGGTGTGGAGCATGAGGGGGAGGCGTACGAGGAGCTGCCCGCGGCCGATCCGGCGATGGGGCCGCCGGAGGTGGAGGTGCGGGCGGAGGACGACGCCACGATCATCTACACCTCGGGGACCACCGGGCGGCCCAAGGGGGCCGTCGCCACGCAGCTCGCGCAGGTGGGCGCGGCGGCCAATCCGCAGTACCACTCGGCGCTGGCGGCGCTGGAGCAGGGCGATGTGCCGGGGCTCGGGCCCGAGCCGGTGTCGCTGACGACGTTCCCGTTCTTCCACGTGGCCGCGTTCACCTCGGTGTACGCGGTGATGGCGGCCGGCGGCACGCTGGTGGTGATGCGGAAGTGGGATGCGGCGAGGGCGCTGGAGCTGGTCCACGAGCACGGGGTCACGCACTTCGCGGGTGTGCCGACGACGGCGTTGCAGCTTCTGGACGCGGCGGAGGAGGACGGTCGGGGGCTCGGGTCGCTGACGCTGCTGGGCACGGGCGGGGCGGCGCCGCCGCCCGGGATCGCGGCCCGGTGCCCGGGGAAGGTCCAGCCGAGGAACGGATACGGGCTGACGGAGACGAGTGGGGGCGTGCTGTCGCACAGCGGGGACGCCTACCGGGAGCGGCCGGGGAGCGTCGGGCGGCCCACGCCGGTGACGGAGGTGCGGATCGCCGGGGCGGACGGGGAGCCGCTGGGCGAGGGTGAGGTGGGCGAGCTGTGGCTGCGCGGGCAGTCGCTGGTGCGGGGGTACTGGGAGGACGCGGCGGCGACGGCGGCGGCGTTCACGGCGGACGGCTGGTTCCGGACGGGGGACCTGGCGACGGTGGAGGACGGGCTGGTCAGCGTGGTGGACCGGCTGAAGGACATGGTGATCCGGGGCGGGGAGAACGTGTACTGCGTGGAGGTGGAGGCCGTGCTGCACGAGCACCCTGACGTGGCCGACGCGGCCGTGCTCGGCGTACCGCATCCGCGGCTGGGGGAGGAGGTCGCGGCGGTGGTGCGGCTGCGGGACGGGGCGACGGTGGACGAGGAGGGGCTGCGGGCCCATGTGGCGGGCAGGCTGGCGGCGTTCAAGGTGCCCGCGCATGTCGTCGTACGGGACGAGCCGCTGCCGCGCAACGCCACGGGGAAGGTGCTGAAGCGGGAGCTGCGCGGCGGCCCCTGGGCCACCGCGGGCGGCCTCGGCCCCGGCTGACGCGGGAGCCGGGCGCCGGTTGTTCCGTGGTGGGCGGGCTGGGCTCCGGCCCGGGGATGCGGGAGCCGAGCGCGCCGGTCCTTCCGTCGCGGTGGGCGGGCTGGACTCCGGCTGGGGTGCGGGGGCTGGGCCCGGTGTCGGGCCGGGGGATCAGCTTCGGCTGATGCGGATGCGGTAGGCGCCGGTGCGGCGGTTCTGCGACAGGACGGTGATGCGCAGGCCGGACTCGTGGTCGGTGAAGGACTCGCCGGGCCGGAAGGGCGCGTCGGAGAGTTCGGCGTGCACATTGGGGCGGCGGGTGCAGCCGCCGCTGTCCTCGTCGCTGTCGGCGACCGTGATGGGGCCCTGGCCGGTGTCCACGTCGGCGCGCACGTGGTAGACCAGCACGCCCGGCTCGCACACCGCCTCGTCGTTGCCGCCCCGGGTGCGGACCTCGACGGCGTACCCGGACTCGGGCGTCAGCGGGACGAAGGCGAGCTTCGCGCCGCCCTTGCGGGCGAGGGGCGTCAGGGTGACGTCGCGGACGCCGGGCGCGGCGGCGCAGCGGATCTGGTCGTCGTCCAGCCAGCCGAGCTTCCACTTGTGCCAGCCGAGCATGTCGTTGTTGGCCCCCCAGTCCTCGGACATGATGTCCCAGTGCCCGACCGCCCCGCCGCCCTCGGCGGTGTAGAGGTCGGGCAGGCCGAAGACATGGCCGTTCTCGTGGGGCAGGACCCGGAAACCGGTCTCGTGGTAGCTGCCCGAGCCGTCGTCCTGGCGGCTGTAGACGAAGGACGTGTTGGCGAGCGGGGTGCCGTCCGCCTGCGGGGCCTCGCCGTTGCCGGAGAAGGTGACGGACAGGACGGTGTCCAGGGCGGACGGGCCGGCGTTCGGCGTGACGAGGACGTTGACCAGGTCGTAGGCGCTGAAGTCCACCTTGGGGTCGGCCGCCGCCACGATGTCCTGGACGAGCTGGCGGTAGCCCGGTTCGTACGGCGAACCGCGCTCGATCCCGTACGCGGAGAACGGCGCCGGCATCCGCAGCCAGTCCGGCATCGGCGTCTCCGCGCGGTAGCGCAGCCGCCCGTACGAGCTGGTGCGGAACCACTTCTCGGTCTGCGGGAAGAACTCGGCGAACCGCTTCATCGCCGCGCCGTCCCCGGGCGCGTCCGAGAAGTCGACCATCAGGTTGAGGGAGCGGACCGTGCCGGTGGAGCGGGTGTAGCCGGAGCCGGTCGGCACGCCCTCGGAGAGCTGCACCCCGAGCGGCGGCTCGATCCGGCAGGGGTCGAGGCCATGGCCCTCGGCGGCCTCCAGGCTGGAGACCGGTCCGGCGCCGCGCGCCTGGCCCGCCTCGGGCAGGGTGGCGCTGGCGGTGGCGAGCCCGGCGATCGCCAGGGTGGCGACCGCACCCAGGGCGACCGGTCTGCGTATTCGCCGCAGTGGCTGCCGCAGTGACTGCTGCATACCCGCGCCCGCCTTCGCCGCCGTCGGCAGCCGGCCGGACCCGGGCTGCGCTCCCTGCGCTCAGCGTCGGCCGGGCGGCGCACCGGCGCGCGGGGAGCTGATCCGATCGGTGGAATTCGCGGCGGGGGAGGCGTGGGGCCGATCCCCGCACGCATGCCCGGAGGCGTACGGGGCACCAGACGCGGTCGAGGGCCCGCGCACCCGGGGCGGAGGCCCGCCGGAGCCGGCGGAGGCGGCCTCTTTCCGTACCCCAATTTCCGCTTATGCTTCCGGCGTGTTCGATTCCCGGTACATCAGGACCTTCCAGGAAGTGGTCAGGACCGGTTCCTACACGGCGGCCGCCCGCGCGCTCGGCTTCACCCAGCCGGCCGTCAGCCAGCAGATGAAGGCGCTGGAGCGGGACGTCGGCACCGCGCTGTTCACCCGGGTCGGGCGCGGGCTGAAGCTGACCGAGGCGGGGGAGGCGCTGACCCGGCACACCGCGCCCATACTCGACAGCCTGGAGGTGGCCCGGCAGCAGATCGACGCCATCGCCCGGCTGCGCTCCGGACGGGTGCGGATCTGCGCGTTCCCCAGTGCGGCGGCCACCATACTGCCCCGTGCCATGGCCCGCGTACGGGTGGAACACCCGGGTGTGATGGTCGAGTTGAGCGAGGGCGAGCCGCCGGACTCCCTGCGGGCGCTGGCGCGCGGGGAGTGCGACATCGCGCTCGCCTTCGACTACCCCGGCTTCCCGGTCGACGCACCGGAGGAGCTGGCCGGCGTCCGGCTGATGGAGGACCCGCTGACCGTGCTGCTGCCGGTCGGCCACCCGATGGCCCGGCGGCGCTCGGTGCGCCTGGCCGACCTGGCGAACGAGCGCTGGATCGCCGGCTGCGCCCGCTGCCGCACGTACTTCGTGCACGCCTGCGCGGAGGGCGGCTTCACCCCGGACATCGTGTGCACCACGGACGACAACCTGGTGCTGCAGAGCCTGGTCGCGGCCGGCGTGGGCATCGCCATGGTGCCCTCGCTGGTGCTGTCGTTCCTCTGCCACGACAAGGTCACCGGCCGGATCGTCGAACCGCACACGCGCCGGCAGGTGTACGCGTACGCGCTCCGCGACCATCTGCGCATCCCGGCCACCGCGCTGCTGCTGGAGGAGATCACCGTGGCGGCGGCCGCCCGGGTCGGCTGCTGACCCGTGCCGCCTTCCCCGGCGGGCGCCGGGTCCGAAACGCAGGCGGGCGCCGGGTCCGGTACGTGAGCGGGTGCCGGGGCCGGTACGTGAGCGGGCGTCGCGTCCGATACATAAGCGGGTGTTGGGGGCCCGCCAACGTACCGGCCTTGGACGGGCCCCGGCGGCCGGGTCGACGCTGCCGGTATGACCCTCACACCCAGCCCCACGACGGCCGCCCCGCCGACCGCCCGGCTGCGGACGCTGGTCGACGGGATACGCGCGGCGGTGGACCGCGGCCTGCCGCCGGAGGCCACCGCCTGGCTCGTCGCCGACGTGCTGCGGCCGCACCTGGCCGCCCGCGACCTGGTCACCCCCGCCCAGTGCGAGGGCGACCCCGACCGCTACCGGCAGCACGTGCTGCACGCCGAGCCGGACGGGATGTTCTCGCTGGTCGCCCTGGTCTGGCTGCCCGGCCAGGAGACCCCGATCCACGACCACGTCTCCTGGTGCGTCACCGGCGTCCACCGCGGTGAGGAGCACGAGCGGCGCTACCGGCTGGTTCCGGGCGGCACCGGCGGCGCCGGCGCGCGGCTGGAGGCGGCCGGCGACCTGGTCAGCCCGGCCGGCACGGTCACCGCCTTCGCGCCGCCCGGGGACATCCACAAGGTGCGCAACGGGAGTGCCGGCACGGCCGTGTCGCTGCACGTCTACGGCGCCGACATCACCCGGCTCGGCAGCAGCGTCCGCCGTGTCTACCGGCTCCCGGCCGACCGCTGATGGCCCTCCTCGGCGGCCCCGCCCGCACGCTCACGCCCGCACCCGCGCGGACCCGGCCGGTCCCGGCTTCCGGGCCGTGGCCGGGTCTCGCGGTGGCCGCCGCCGGAGTGGCCGCGGCCTGGCTGACGCACCTGGCGCTGCCCGCAGTGCCCATGCTGACCGCCGCCGTACTGCTCGGCATCGCCGCCGCGCACACCCCGGGGATACGGGAGCGGCTGCGCGGCCGGTGCAAGGCCGGGCTCACCCTGGGCGGACGCCGGCTGATGCGGGTGGGCGTGGTGCTGCTGGGGCTGAAGCTCAGCCTGTCGGACGTCGCCGGGCTCGGCTGGCGCACCGTCGCCATGGTGGCCGGTGTGGTGGCCCTGACCCTGGCCGGGACATGGTGGCTGGGCCGGAAGCTGGGGCTGCCCGGCGACCAGCCGCTGCTGATCGCGGCCGGGTACGCCATCTGCGGTGCCTCGGCGATCGGCGCGGTGAGCGCGGTACGGGAACGGGGGGACGCGGACGGGAGGCGCGGGCAGGACGCCGCGGCGGCGGTCGCCCTGGTGACGCTCTGCGGGACCCTGGCGATGGCCGTACTGCCCCTGCTGCACGGGCCGTTGGGGCTGACCGACGCCCAGTTCGGGCGGTGGGTGGGCGCGAGCGTGCACGACGTGGGCCAGGTGGTGGCGGCCGCGCAGACCGCCGGACCGGCCGCGCTGGGCGAGGCCGTCCTGGTCAAGCTGATGCGGGTGGCGCTGCTCGCCCCGCTGGTCGCGCTGCTGGTGCTGGGTGCACGGCGCGCGGCCGCGGCCTCCGACGGCCGGGGGGCCGCCGGACGCCGGCCGCCCCTGGTGCCGCTGTTCGTCGCCGGGTTCCTGGCCATGGTGGTGCTGCGCACCACGGGGTTGGTGCCCGAAGCGGTGCTGTCCGGCGCCGGGCACGTCCAGGAACTGGTGCTGGCGGCGGCGCTGTTCGGGCTCGGCAGCGCGGTGCACCTGCCCTCGCTGGCGCGAACCGGGGCGCGGGTGGCGCTGCTGGGGCTGACAGCCTGGGTGCTGATCGCGGCCGGCTCGTACGCCGGGGTGCTGCTGACCGTGTGAGGTCCGCGGCCGGCCCGTGCGCCGGGGTGCCGCTGACCGCCGGAGGCTTCCGGGGTGCCGCTGACCACCGGAGGCTTCCGGGGTGCCGCCGACCGCCGGAGGGCTCCGGGGTGATGCCGACCGCCGGACGCCCGCAAGCCAGGGGAGGGGCGTCGGGAGGCGGCGCCGTCAGCGCAGCCAGGGCAGGTCGGCACCGGGCTCGGCGGGCTGGAGCCCCTCGGCCATCACGCGCATGATCTCGCCGAGCTGGTCGACCTGCTCGGGGGTGAGCCGGTCGAACATCGCCTGCCGTACGGCGTTCACATGCCCGGGGGCGCTGCGGCGCAGCACCGCGTACCCCTCCTCGGTCAGCACCGCGTTCTGGCCGCGCTTGTCGGAGGGGCAGTCCTCGCGCCGCACCCAGCCGCTCTTCTCCAGCCGGGCGACGGCGTGCGAGAGCCGGGAGCGGGTGATCTTGGCGTCCTTGGCGAGCTGGGTCATCCGCATCCGGCGGCGCGGGGCCTGGGAGAGGTGGACCAGCAGCCCGTAGTAGACGTGCGGCATGCCCGCGTCCCGCTGGAGCTGGCGGTCGAGGTGGTCCTCCAGGAGGGTGGTGGCGTGCAGGTACGCCCGCCACACCCGCTGCTCCTCGTCGCTGAGCCAGCGCGTGCCCTGCGGGGTCTCGGGTGACCGGTTCATATGCCCCACTCTATGACTTCTTGAATGTTTGACTACGTGCGCCTACCCTGCGGTAGAGGTTGAACTTTCAAGTAGAGGCGCGCAGGCGCCGAGCAGGGAGCATCGCCATGGCCACCACCACCGGCAGCGGCGCCGCCGAGCGCATGCCCGCCCTCTACCTCTCCCACGGCGCGCCGCCGCTGGCCGACGACCCGGTGTGGCCCGGGCAGCTCGCCGCCTGGGCGGCCGGCCTCCCCCGGCCGACCGCGATCCTGGTGGTCTCCGCGCACTGGGAGGAGGCGCCGCTGGCGCTCGGCGCGGTGCGCACCGTCCCGCTCGAGTACGACTTCTGGGGCTTCCCCGAGCGGTACTACCGCGTGCGCTACCCCGCGCCCGGCGCACCGGCGCTCGCCGACTCCGTGCGCAAGCTGCTGCGCGCCCCCGGCACTCCCGTCCAAGACGTCCCCGAGCGCGGCCTGGACCACGGGGCGTACGTCCCGCTGGTCGAGATGTATCCGGAGGCCGACGTCCCCGTCCTCCAGCTCTCGCTGCCCACCCTGGACCCGGCGAAGCTGATGGAGGTCGGCCGGCGACTCGCGCCGCTGCGGGACGAGGGCGTGCTGATCGTCGGCAGCGGCTTTTTCACCCACAACCTGGCCGCGCTGCGGTACGAGGGGACGCCCGGCTGGTCAGCCGAGTTCGACGACTGGGGGCGGCGGGCGCTGGAGGCCGCGGACGTGGACGCACTGCTGGACTTCGCCCACGCCTCGCCGGCCGGGTCGCTCGCCCATCCGCGCGCCGAGCACTTCGCCCCGCTGTTCGTCACCCTCGGCGCGGCCGACGCGGCCGGCGAGCTCTCCGGCGGGCGCAGCGTCATCGACGGCTTCTGGATGGGGTTGGCCAAGCGGTCCGTGCAGTACGGCTGACCGGACCGCGGGCGCGGCGGCCCGCCGGACGCCTGCTCGGGCGCGGACGAGTGCGCGGGCGGGGACGCCTGCGCGGGTGCGGACGACTGCCCGGGTGCGGTTGCGCCTGGGCGGGCACGGGGTCGCCCTTCCCGGCGACCCGGGCAACCAGCGGTCGGCGCGCTCCGTCTTCCGAGTGGGAGCGGGGGGCTTCGAAAGGCCGTGTTCCGTGGTGAACGGGACGGGCATCGGGTGTGACGGCGGTCTCATTCATCTCGAGGCGGCAGAGGTCCACGAGGCCGCCGAGGCCGCTGAGGTGCGCCTTCGGCGCCCCGCTGACCTGCGCCTCTGCTTGATCGGGGCCGCTCGATCCCCCTCGGCGGCGCGACAGGGTACTGCATGATCGCGGAAAACGAGGGGTGGCATGGGAATTCTGTCCGGATTCCAGTCGTTGTTTCCGTCGGATGCAGGGCACCCGGAAGGGTGTCGCGACCTACTCAGCTACTCAGCAAGGGAGCTCGCATGGCAACCCGTGCCGTCGCCCGTCGTCAGTCCGCCTCTGGTGAGACCTCCGACCGGGCAAGCAGCGTTCGCGCCGTGGGCGAGATCGCCGACCGCGACCTGGTCGGCATGTACCTCGACGAGATCGCGCGTACGCCGCTGCTCGACGCCGCCAAGGAGGTAGAGCTGTCCCAGACGATCGAGGCCGGGGTGTACGCCCGGCAGATCCTGGACGGCGAGGCCGACGACGAGCAGGGCGGCGCCGCGTCCGGCGCCTCCCGCGAGGAGCTGGAGCAACTGGTCGAGCTGGGCGAGCGGGCCAAGGACGTCTTCATCCGGTCCAACCTGCGACTCGTCGTCGCCGTGGCCCGTCGCTACCCGCGCAGCGGGCTGCCCCTGCTCGACCTGATCCAGGAGGGGAACGCCGGCCTGGTCCGCGCGGTGGAGAAGTTCGACTACACCAAGGGCTTCAAGTTCTCCACCTACGCCACCTGGTGGATCCGCCAGGCCATCACCCGGTCCATCGCCGACCAGTCCCGCACCATCCGCCTCCCCGTCCACCTGGTCGAGGAGCTGGGCCGCATCCGCCGGGTGCAGCGCGAGTTCAACCGCGAGAACGGCCGCGACCCGGAGGCCGCGGAGATCGCGACCGAGCTGGGCTCCACCCCGGAGCGGGTCACGGACGTGCTCGACTGGGCGCGCGACCCGGTGTCGCTGAACATGTCGGTGGACGACGCCGGCGAGACGCAGTTCGGCGACCTGCTGGAGGACACCTCCGCGGTCTCGCCCGAGCAGTCCGTGCTCACGCTGCTGCGCAGCGAGGAGCTTGAGGACCTGATCGGCAAGCTCGACCACCGCACCGCCTCGATCATCCGCATGCGGTACGGCATCGAGGACGGCCGCGAGCGCACGCTCACCGAGGTCGGCAAGGAGCACGGCCTCACCCGTGAGCGCATCCGCCAGATCGAGAAGCACGCGCTGCTGGAGCTGAAGCGGATGGCCCACGACACCGGCTTCGACGCGGCGGCGTGACGGCCCCGGCTCCGCCCGTTCCGTCTCGTCCGCCTCACGGGCCGGGTCGGCGGGCCGCCCGGGTGAGGCGGTCGCCCAGTTCCGCCGCGCAGGCGACCAGTGCGTCCGGTCCGTGCACGGTGAAGGGCATGCCCAGGGTCGCCAGCCTGGCCGCCAGCCACTCCAACGCGCCGCTCTGCGGTCCTGGCGCGGCCATCCGCAGCCGGCAGCGGTCCGGGCCGGTCTCCTCGGGTGCGGGCCAGTCGGGCAGCTTGTCCCGGATCGTGCCGGCGGGCGTCTCGAAGGTGACGTCCACCTCCTCGGCCCGCTCCTGGCTCTCCGAGATGCCCAGCAGCTTGCGGTTGTCGTCACCGGCCTCCACCGGCAGCTCACGCGGGGTGAACCGCGCGCCGGTCGGGAACGGCTCGGTGATCCGGTCCACCCGGAAGGTGCGCCAGTCCGCGCGCTCCAGGTCGTAGGCGACCAGATACCAGCGCCGGCCGGTGGCCAGCAGCCGGTACGGCTCCACCAGCCGCCGGGTGCCGGCCCCGTCGGCCGCCCGGTAGCCGAACCGCAGCTTCTCGTGGCCGGTGGCCGCCGAGGCGATCGCGGTCAGCGTAGACGGTGCCACGGTCGGGCCGTCGCCCCTGGTCAGCGGGGTGGTGGCGTGCTGGAGAGCGGAGACCCGGTAGCGCAGCCGGGACGGCAGCACCTGCTCCAGCTTCGCCAGCGCCCGCACCGACGCCTCCTCCACGCCGTCCACCGCGTGCCCGGCCCCGGCGCGCAGCCCCACCGCGATGGCGACCGCCTCCTCGTCGTCCAGCAGCAGCGGTGGCAGCGCGGCCCCGGCGACCAGCCGGTAGCCGCCGACCGCGCCGCGGGTCGCCTCCACGGGGTAGCCCAGCTCACGCAGCCGGTCGATGTCGCGGCGGATCGTCCGGGCCGTTACGCCGAGGCGTTCGGCCAGTTCGCTGCCGGGCCATTCGCGGGGGGTCTGGAGCAGGGACAGCAGGGTGAGCAGCCGTGCCGGGGTATCCGTCATGCCGCCATCATGGACCTGCTAATAGGACATGTACGGTCCTAAAGAGGTCCTACGGTGGACCCATGACCGACCACCCCGCTCAGCCCCTCAGTCCCACGGGCGACACCGCCCAGCCGTCTCCCGCGGCCTCCGGCCCCGCCGCCGCCGTTCCGGGTGACCGGCGCCGCTGGCTCGCGCTCGCCATCGTCATGACGGCGGCGTTCATGGACCTCGTCGACGTCACCATCGTCAACATCGCCATCCCCAGCATCGAACGGGACCTCTCCGCGTCCTTCGGCGCGATCCAGTGGGTGACCGCCGGCTACGCGCTGGCCTTCGCCGCGGGCCTGATCACCGGCGGGCGGCTCGGCGACATCTACGGCCGCAAGCGGCTGTTCCTGGTCGGCATCGCCGGCTTCACCCTCGCCTCCGCGCTGTGCGGCTTCGCCGCCAGCCCGGAGATGCTGGTCGCCTCCCGGCTGCTCCAGGGTGCGATGGCCTCGCTGATGGTGCCGCAGGTGCTGGCCATCGTCCATGTGACCTTCCCGGCGCACGAACGCGGAAAGGTCTTCGGGCTGTTCGGCGCGATCGTCGGACTCGGCGCGGTCTCCGGCCCGCTGCTGGGCGCGCTGCTCACCCAGTGGAACCTCTTCGGTCTGGAGTGGCGGCCGATATTCCTGATCAACCTGCCCGTCGGCATCGCCGGCCTCATCCTCGGCCGGAAGTTCATCACCGAGTCGAGGGCCGGAAAGGCCCTCCGCCTCGACCTGGTCGGCGTCGGGCTGGTGACGCTCGGACTGCTGATGCTGATCTACCCGCTGACCCGCGGCCGCGAGCTGGGCTGGCCGCTCTGGGGCCACCTGTGCATGCTGGCCAGCCCGCTGGTCTTCGCGGCCCTGGTCGTCTACGAGCGGCACAAGACCCGCAGGGACGGCTCCCCGCTGATCGAGCTGTCGCTGTTCAAGGTCAAGAGCTTCGCCGCCGGTGTCACCGTCCAGCTCACCTTCGGCGTCGTCATGGGCGTGTTCTTCCTGGTCTGGACGCTGTACATGCAGACCGGGCTGGGCTGGACGCCGCTGCGGGCCGGCCTGACCGGCGTGCCGTTCTCGATCGCGGTCTCGGTCGCGGCGGGCATATCGGTGCAGAAGCTGGTGCCGCGCTTCGGCCGCAAGGTCCTCCAGACCGGGGCGCTGACCATGGCCGCCGGAGTGCTGCTCTACATCTGGGAGGCCGACCGATACGGCAGGGGCATCGAGTCCTGGCAGATGGCCCTGCCGCTGGTGGTCATGGGCCTGGGCATGGGCCTGATCGTCGCCCCGCTGACGGACGCGGTGCTGTCCGACGTGCCGCGCGAGCACGCCGGTTCGGCGTCCGGCCTGGTCAACACCACCCAGCAGATGGGCACCGCGCTCGGGCTCGGTCTGGTGTCGGTGGTCTTCTTCGACGCGATCGACGAGGCCGCGCCGAGGTCGCCCGCCGAGGTCGGCCCCGCGTTCGCGGACGCCTTCCAGGGCGCGATGTGGTGGGTCGCGGCGGTGCTCGGCGTCATCTTCCTGGTGATGTTCGCCCTGCCGCGCCGGCCCCGGCAGCACGCCGAGGCGGAGGCGGTCGCGACCGAGACCGACACCGAGGCCGCGACGGCGGAAGCGTCGGGGGTGTCGGAGGCGGCGGTCGCGAAGGGCGAGGCGGCCGGGTCGGCGGCCGACCGGACGCCCGAGCGCGTCGGCTGAACCGCTCTCCCGGGCCCGGGTCCACGTGGGGTGGACCCGGGCCGCCGGGTGTCGTCGGCTACCGCACCCGGGCGCGCAGCTCCATCGCCTCGCGGGCGGCGCGCTCCTCCTCGTACACCTCGCACATGTGGCGGCCGTCGGGCGTGGCCGTGTGCTCCACCTCCCACAGGCTGGTCTCCGAGCCGTCCAGCAGCAGGAAGGCGTGCTCGTAGAGGGTGAAGCCGGTGTACCGGTCGGCCGGGCCGCACTGCCGGCCGAAGACCTGCCTGATGTGGTACGCGAAGGCCGCCCGCAGCCGTACGGCCGCCCGCTCGCCCGGCCGGTCGGCGTTCTCCGCGCGGCGCAGCACCCGGCGGGCGTGGTCGGCTGCGCCGTCCGGCTCGTACGTCCACGGCGCCGGCGCCGAAGGCCCGTACCCCAGGGCCGGCTCCGGCCCCCGGGCGAGCCCGCGCCCCGGGGCGTCCTCCACGGTGAAGGACGCGCCCAGCGGGTTGGGCCAGCCGCTGAAGCCGTCCGGCAGCCGGGCCGCCGCCAGCCGCAACTCCGTCTCCTCCTCGTACAGTTCGTGCTGGTCCCGGCCGTCCCGGCCGGTGTTGTGCACCAGCTCCCACAGGGCCAGCGAGGAGCCGTCCGCCAGCAGGTAGGTGTGCCGGTAGGTCAGCCGGTGCTGCGGACCGCTGTGGACGCACGAGTGCAGCGAACTGGCGTGGGCCAGCGCCGAGTCCAGCCGCTCGACCAACTGGTCCGGCAGGTCGAAGGAGTTGAGCGCCCGCCCCAGCAGGCGCTCGATGTGCGTCTCGGTCGTCTCGTACAGCTCATCCGGAACGTTCAAGAGCGGTCTCCAGGCATTGCCGCGTGTCACACGATGCTTGCTCAAGGTAGTTGCTGGGTCTGACAACGTGTCCGGCTTCCACGAAACGAAGGGCGCGCATGGCGAGTTCCCGCGCCCCCCGCCGGTCCGGTTCGCGCGCCCGCGTCTTGCGCCTCTTGCCTCACGTGTCTCACGTGTCTCACGTCCCACGTCTCACGTCTCACGCGTCCGTGTCCGGGGCAGGCGCCACAGCTCCCGGTAGGCGGGGAAGTCGCCGCCCGGACCGGAGACCGGCTCCGCGTCACGTACCGCCCGGGTGATCGCCCGGGCCACGGTCTCGGCGGCGGCCGCCAGCACGGCGTTGAGCGCGAGCGGACCGCTCGCCTTCGGCAGCGGGCGGGCGCCGGTCGCCAGGGTGAAGACGGTGTCCCCGTCGTTGAGCAGGTGCACCGGCCGTACGGCGCGCGCGATGCCGTCGTGCGCCGTACCCGCGAGCTTGTGCGCCTGCGCGCGGGTCAGCGCCGCGTCGGTGCCGACCACGGCCAGCGTGGTGTTGAGCGGTGGTGGCCCGCCCCGCTCCAGGGCGTCGGCGAGCCGGCGTGCGGCGACGGCGTGAACGGCCGGATCCGGCACGGTCACCGGCCCGTCCCCGTACGCACCCCAGAGCACCCCGGTCGACGGGTCCACCGCCGAGCCGACCGCGTTGGCCACCACCAGGGCCCCGACCGTGATGCCGGAGGACAGCACCACGGACGCGGTGCCGACCCCGCCCTTGAGCCCGCCGACCACCGCACCGGCGCCCGCGCCCACGCTGCCGGTCGCCACCGGCGCCCCGGGCGGGCCGGCGGCGGCCGCCTCCACCGCGGCCCGGCCGGTCGCCGCGTCGGGGCGGGCCCGCCAGTCGCCGCCGCGGCCCAGGTCGAACACGCAGGCAGCCGGCACCACCGGCACCACCTGGGACGGGTCCGGTCCGACCCTGACCCCCCGCCCCCGCTCCTCCAGCCAGGCCATCACGCCCGCCGCCGACTCCAGGCCGTAGGCGCTGCCGCCGGTCAGCACCACGGCGTCGATGCGCTGGACGACGTTGCGCGGGTCGAGCGCGTCGGTCTCCCGGGTGCCGGGGCCGCCGCCGCGCACGTCCACCGCCGCGACCGCGCCGCCCTCGGGGGCCAGCACCACCGTCGTCCCGCTCAAGGCCCGCTCGCCCGGCACCCGGGCGTGCCCCACCCGCAGGCCGGGCACGTCCGTCAAGCCGTCGGCACTGCCGCTTCGGTGCTGGTCGCCATGGGTTGTCACCCTCCCTGCGTACCACGGGCGTCCGGGGGCGCGCCGGGAGTTTCCCGCGCTCCGGCACGGGCCGTACGCGCCGTGAGGGTGACGCCGGTGGCCACCGCGGCCGCCGCCACCAGCCCGGCCGCGAGCACGCCCCACCGTCCGGCGAAGGTGCACAGCAGGATGCCGAGCGCCGCGCAGGGCAGGACCAGTTGCTGGGCGGCGCCGGTCTTGAAGTAGCGGGCGTGCAGCCCCCACACCAGCAGCAGGTACAGCGCGGCCGGCAGGGTGACCGCCGCGGCGGCGGCCGTCGCCGACAGGTGCGCCTTGCCGGTCGCCTGCTCGACGGTGATCTCGATGCCGGCGCCGATGGCGGCGGCCGCGCCGAGGATGCCGTAGTGGCCGTATCCCCAGAGGAACGCCTGCCGGTTGGAGAGCAGCCGGCGGTGTGCCGGGACCACGAAGTACACCCACCAGGCGGCGAAGACCAGCAGCAGCCCGCCGACCGCGATCGGCAGCAGCTCGCCCAGTTCGTCGCTCTCCGCCACCCCGGTGCGCACCGCGACGGTCGCCGCGGCGATGGTCTCGCCCAGCACGATGATGGTGAACAGCCCGTACCGCTCGGCGATGTGGTGCGGGTGCCATCCGGAGTCGTGCCGCCGCTCGGCGATCGCCGGCACCGCCAGCTCGGCCAGCGCCATCACCACGAACACCCATGGCAGGGCCGCCTTCGGGGCCAGCACCAGAGCCAGCCAGCCCACCTGGCACAGCAGCACCCCGGTCGCGTACCGCAGCGCCATGGTCCGCTCCGGGCCCGAGGCGCCGCGCGCCGCCCGCAGCCAGTGCGCGGCCATCGCCAGCCGCATGATCAGGTAACCGAGCCACACCACCAGGAAGTCGTGGTCCTCGAAGGCCCGGTTCACCCCGGCCGCCAGCACCAGCACACCGGCGATCTGCACCAGGGTGACCACCCGGTAGAGCGCGTCGTCGTTGTCGTACGCCGAGGCGAACCAGGTGAAGTTCATCCACGCCCACCAGATGGCGAAGAAGACCATGGCGTAGTCCGCCACGCCCTCGCCCGCGTGCCCCTCGGCGACCGCGTGCACCAATCGCGCCCCCGCCTGCGCGACCGCCACCACGAAGCAGAGGTCGAAGAACAGCTCCAGCGGGGTGGCGGCCCGGTGCGCCTCGTCCCGGGCGCGCGCCACCAGCGGCCGCACGGGGTGCGGCGGCGGATCGGAGGGAGGGGAAGTCATGAGGCCAGGACAACAGCGCACCCCGCTTCCCGCCCCCGCTGCGCGCGTCCGGCGCAGCACCTCACCCACACGGTCCGCATAGGGGGCGAATCGCCCTGTATCCCTCTACGGTGACCGCGTGACCGAGCCCCCGCGCCCGCCCCGGGAC
>NZ_PVLV01000126.1 GCF_002982015.1 Streptomyces solincola | reverse complement strand
GTGGCCGCGCCCTGGGGCGGGGGAGCGGCGCCGGTCTCGGAGCTGCTGGCCGGGGCGTACGAGCGGGCGGCGCTGGCCGCCTACGACGCCGGGCGCGGCCACGGCGGGCGCGGCCACCGCGAGCAGGCCGAGCGGGCGCTGGACCTGCTGGAGGGGGCGGCCGAACTGACCACCGGCGGCAAGCTGTTCGCCGCCGGGGTGCGCAAGGAGCTGCACGACATCCGGGAGGTCTCGAACAGCCCTCGTACGCTGTCCGGTTGACCGAAAAGCGGCGGGGAATGACCGAACAAGGGGGGAGCGGTCGACGGCCGCTCCGGAATGATGGATCAGCTCGCACCCTCGTGCCCGGGGGACCGGGCGGTCACGGAGGGACGGGGGTCGTGGGTGACGTCACCGCAGCGCCGAGCGGCTGACCATCGGCCGTACTTCTTCCTCAGCTACGCCCACACCCCCCGCTACGCGGCCGGCGGCCCCGACCCCGACATGTGGGTGGAACGCCTCTACCGCGACCTGTGCGGCCATGTGATGGCGATGACCGACCTCCCGGCCGGCGCCTCGGCCGGCTTCATGGACCGGGAGATACGCTCCGGCGAGGGCTGGTCCGAACGGCTCGGGGAGGTGCTGGCCACCTGCCGGGTGTTCGTGCCGCTGTTCTCACCCCGCTACTTCGCCAGCGAGATGTGCGGCAAGGAGTGGTACGCCTTCGCCACCCGGGCGATCTACCACCACGCCCGGCACAACCGCCCCGCCGAGGCCATCGTCCCCGCCCTGTGGGTGCCCGTCCCGCCCGAGCAACTGCCCGGCCCGGCCGAGCGGTTGCAGTTCAACCACCGCGACTTCGGCGACCGGTACGTCACCGACGGACTGTACGGGCTGATCAAGCTGCGGATATTCGCCGAGGAGTACGAGCGGGCCGTCTACGAGCTGGCCAAGCGCATCGTGGCGGTCGCCGACACCGTCGGCATCAGCCCCGGCCGCCCCGTCGACTACCGGGCCGCGCCCAGCGCCTTCGGGACCTCCGGGCGCGGGCCCCGCCCGCTGAAGGTCACCGTCGCCGCGCCCACCCGGCACGACCTGCCCGAGGGGCGCGAGTCCGACTACTACGGCGAGTCCGCGCAGGACTGGAACCCCTACCACCCCGAGGCCGCCCGGCCGCTCGCCTACGTCGCCGAGGACCTGGTGCGCTCGCTGAACTACCAGGCCACCGTGGCCTCCTTCGACCACGACTCCGGGCCGGGCGACGCCAAGGCGCCGCCCGCGCAGCCGGAGATCCTGCTGCTGGACCGCTGGGCGCTCAAGGACGACGAGCGCCGCGCCCGGCTCGCCGCCATGGACGCCGAGCACCGGCCCTGGGTCAGCGTCGTCGTCCCGCGCAACCCGGCCGACCACCAGGACCGCGCCCACGACGCCGAACTGCACCGCGCGCTGGAGCAGACCCTGCCGGTGCAGACCGGCCAGGGCCGCCCGGCCGGCCGGGCGGCCGCCCGCGGCGTACCGAGCATGGAGGCGTTCGGCCAGATCCTGCCGCAGGTCGTGGAGGCCGCCGCCCAGCAGTACCTGCGGCACGCCGCCGTCTACCCGCCGGCCGGCGGACGCCACACCGAGCGGCCGCGGCTGCGCGGCCCGATGGCCCACGAGCACGGCACCACCCAGCACGCACTGCCGGAGACGCACGCAAGCGCACCCGACGCGGAGGACCTCGGATGACAGCCGGTCGTGACGGACGGATCATCACCTTCTACTCGTACAAGGGGGGCACCGGGCGGACCATGGCGCTGGCCAACACCGCCTGGATACTCGCCGCGAACGGCAAACGGGTGCTGGCCGTCGACTGGGACCTGGAGGCGCCGGGCCTGCACCGGTTCTTCCACCCCTTCCTCGACCCCTCCACGCTGGGCGCCACCACCGGCGTGATCGACCTGATCACCGAGTACGCCTGGGCCGCCACCAGCCCCGTCCAGCGCCCCGACGACTGGCACCGCGACTACGCCCGCGTCCAGCCGCACGCCGTCTCCCTCGCCCCCGAGGCGCTGGGCTGGAGCTTCCCCGACGGCGGCACCCTGGACTTCGTCTCAGCCGGCCGGCAGAACCGCGAGTACAGCGCCACCGTCTCCACCTTCGACTGGGACAACTTCTACGACCGGCTCGGCGGCGGCCACTTCTTCGACGCCCTGCGCGAGGACATGAAGGCCGGCTACGACTACGTCCTCATCGACAGCCGCACCGGCCTCAGCGACATCGCCGACATCTGCACCGTGCACCTGCCCGACGCCCTGGTGGACTGCTTCACCCTCAGCGACCAGTCCATGGACGGCGCCGCCGCCGTCGCCCGGCAGATCGCCGAGCGCTACGGCGGCCGGGGCATCCGGATCTACCCGGTGCCGATGCGCATCGACGAGGGCGAGAAGGAGAAGGCCGACGCCGGCCGGGCGCTGGCCCGGCTGAAGTTCGACGGCTTCCCCACCGGCATGGCCGGCGACGAGCTGGCCGCCTACTGGGGCGCGGTGGAGATCCCCTACCGCCCCTACTACGCCTACGAGGAGACGCTGGCCACCTTCGGCGACGACGCCGGCATCGCCAACTCGCTGCTCTCCGCCTTCGAACGGCTCACCGCCGTGGTCACCGAGGGCCGGGTCACCGCCATGCCCGCCATCCCCGAGGAGGTGCGGCTGCGGGTCCGCGACGCCTTCACCCGCCGCCGCCCCGCGCTGCCCGCCGACCTGTTCCTGTCCTACGTGGCGGAGAACCGCATGTGGGCCGACTGGGTCGAGTCGGTGCTCACCCGGGCCGGCTTCCGGGTGGTGCCCCGGGACGTCTCCGCCGACCCGGCGGTCACCGGCTCCGACCCGCGCGAGGCCGCCGAGAACGCCGCCCGGACGGTGGTGCTGCTCTCCGCCGCCTACCTGAAGTCCGCCCGCGCCGTGCAGGTGTGGGAGCGGGCCGCCGCCGAGGACTCCGCCGCCGGCCGCCGCCACCTGCTGCCGGTCCGGGTCGGCGACGTGCGCCTGACCACCCCGTACATCGACCGCAACCCGGTGGACCTCTTCCGCTTGGACGAGGTGCACGCCACCGCGGCCCTGCTGCGCGCCCTGGACCGGCCCGCCGCCCCGCTGGGCGAGGGCGTGCCGCCCGGCCCGCGCTTCCCCGGCACCGTGCCCAAGATCTGGAACGCCCCGCCGCGCAACGCCGGCTTCACCGGCCGCTCGGTGGTGCTGGAGCGGATGCGCGACCAACTGGGCGGCGGCATGGCCGTGGTGCTGCCGCAGCCGCAGACCCTCTACGGCCTCGGCGGCGTCGGCAAGACCCAGGTCGCCCTGGAGTACGTGCACCGCTTCATGGCCGACTACGACCTGGTGTGGTGGATCTCCGCCGAGCAGACCGACGACGTCATCGCCTCGCTCGCCGAGCTCGCCGTCCGGCTCGGCGCCCAGGGCGGCGAGGACATGGCCTCCGCCTCCCAGGAGGCGGTGGACCTGCTGCGCCGCGGGGTGCCCTCGCACCGCTGGCTGCTGGTCTTCGACAACGCCGACGACCCCGACCGGCTCGGCCGCTTCTTCCCCAGCGGCGGCCACATCCTGGTCACCTCCCGCAACCAGACCTGGTCGCAGTACGGCGACGCGCTGCCCGTCGACGTCTTCCTGCGCGAGGAGTCCGTCGAGCACCTCCAGCGCCGGGCCAAGGGGCTGGGTCCGCGGGACGCCGACCGGGTCGCCGAGGCCGTCGGCGACCTGCCGCTGGCCGTCGAGCAGGCCGCCGCCTGGATCGCCGAGACCGCCACCCCCGTCTCCACCTACCTGGAGCAGCTGGAGGGCGCCGCCGCCCGCACCCTCGCCCTCAACCAGCCGGCCGGCTACCCCGAACCGGTCGCCGCCACCTGGAACGTCTCCATAGAGCGCCTCCAGGAGCGCTCACCGGCCGCCGTGCGCCTGCTCCAGCTCTGCGCCTTCTTCGCGCCCGAGCCCATCCACGCCAACCTCCTCTACAGCAAGGAGATGATCGAGGAGCTGAAGCCCTACGACGCCTCCCTCCAGGAGAAGCTGGTGCTCGGCCGGGTGATCCGGGAGATCGGCCGGTTCGCGCTGGCCAAGGTCGACCAGGTCTCCAACTCGATACAGCTCCACCGCCTCGTCCAGGCGGTCATCCGCTCCCAGCTCTCCGAGGACCAGCAGCGCGAGGCCCGGCACGCCGTGCACCGCATCCTGGCCGGCGCCCGCCCGGACGACGACGAGCCGATCGACAACCCGGAGACCTGGCCCCGCTTCGCCACGATCTGGCCGCACCTGACCACCTCCGAGGCCCGCTACTGCCGGGAGCCGGAGACCCGCCGGCTGCTCATCGACCGCGTCCGCTACCTGTGGAAGCGCGGCGACATCCAGAGCGCCTGGGCCCTCGGCTCCGAACTGCGCGACGCCTGGCGCGAACTGCTCGGCAACGACGACCTCCAGTACCTCTACCTGCGCTTCCACCTCTCCAACATCCTGCGCACCCAGGGCCGCTATGTGGAGGCCAAGGAACTGGACGAGGAGACCCTGGAACGCCAGCGCCGGGTGCTCGGCCCCTCCCATCCGCACACCTACATGACCACCAGCGGCCTCGCCATGGACCTGGGCACCCTCGGCCAGTACGGCCAGGCGATGGAGCTGGCCACCGAGGCGCACGAGGGCTTCAACCAGATCTTCCACGAGTCCCACCCGCGCACCCTGGCCGCCGCCAACAACCTGGCGCTCAACCTGCGGATGGTCGGCCACTACGCCCGCGCCCGGGAGATCGACCAGGACGTCTACGACCGGCGCACCGAGGTGCTCGGCCCGGACCACCCGTACACCCTGTCCTCCGCCGCCTCGCTCGCCCGCGACCTGCGCGAGGTCGGCCGCTACGAGGACTCCGTCGCGCTCCTCGCCCGCACCTACGACAGCTACAAGCGCACCCTGGGCCGCACCTTCCCCGGCACCCTGGCCGCCGCCAAGTCCCTCGCCGTCTCACTGAGGAAGGCCGGCCTGCTGGAGGACGCCCGGCGGCTCACCACCGCCACCCGCAACCGCTACCAGGCCAAGTACACCTCCGCCAACCCCGACTCGCTGGCCTGCGACCTCAACCTCGCCGCCGACCTGTACGCCGCCGGGGACCCGGTCGCCGCCCGGGACACCGCCCAGGAGGTCGTCGACCAGTACACGAAGGTGCCGGGCGAACGGCACCCCTACACCCTGGCCGCGCTCAACAACCTCGGCATCTACCAGTGGGGCTGCGGATCGCCCGAGGACGCCGAACGGCTGCTGTCCGTCACCCTGCGGGTGACCACCGAGGTCCTCGGCGAGCGCCACCCCCATGTGCTGTTCTGCACCGTCAACCTCGCCAACGCCAAGGCCGACCTGGGCGAACTGGAGGAGGCGCTGGCCATCGAACGCCGCGCGGTGGCCGCGCTGCGCGAGGTGATGGGCGCCCACCACCCCGAGGTGCTGGGCGTCGCCTCCAACATGGCCGTCACCCTGGGCGCGCTGGGCCGTAAGGACGAGGCGGCGCTGCTGCGCACGGAGACCGCCGAGGAGCTGGCCCGACTGGTCGGCGAGGACCACGCGCTGACCCGGATGGCCCGCGACGAGCGCCGGGTGCACCGGGACCTGGAGCCGCTGGCGGTGTAGCCCCTCAGCCGCTCGTCAGGCGTCCTCGGTCTCCAGCAGCCAGGTCAGCACCCGGGGCAGCGCGTGCAGGGCGTCGAAGTGGGCGGCGGACGGCTCCAGCACGGCCGTCGCCCCCGGGATGCGCTCGGCCAGCCAGCGGGCGTGCCCGACCGGCGAGAACACGTCCTGCTCACCGTGCCAGAGCAGCACCTCGCCGGGGATGTCCGCCGGGTCGAACCCCCAGGACATGCAGAACGCCAGCGCGTCGTCGATCCAGCCCCACGCCGAAGTGCGCAGCGCCTCCTGGTAGTTGCGCAGCAGCATGGAGCGCACCCCGGCGTCCGCGACCACCATCCGGTCCGAGGCGGTCAGCTCCCGGCGCAGGTCGTCCAGGAGCCGCACCGGGTCCTGCCGGATCGCGTCCGCGCGCGGGGTCAGCCGGTCGGCCACCCCGCCCGGGTCGAGGGTGGCGGCCGTGTACTCGCTGACGTTGAAGGCCGTCATGCCCGCGAACCAGTCGAGCCCGTCGGCGTCCGGCGGCGCCAGCGTCACCAGTGCGGCCGTACGGGTCACCCGGTCCGGCAGCAGCGCCGCGCAGGCCAGCGCGTGCGGGGCGCCGCCGGAGCGGCCCACCACGGCGAACCGTTTCAGCCCCAGGGCGTCCGCGATCACCGCCACGTCCTCGGCCACCGAGGCCACCGACCGGCCCGCGAGCCGGTCCGAACCCCCGTACCCGGGCCGGTCGTAGGCGATGAGCTGCATACCGCGCTGGTAGAGGACCATGCCGCGCGGGGCAGGCCCGAGCCTGCTGCCCGGTGTCCCGTGCAGCAGGAAGACCGGTCGTCCCTGCGGGTCCCCCAAGCGCTCCACCATCAGATGCCGGCCGTCCGCCGCGCGCACCCGACCTCGCACGCCCCCGCCTCCTTCAGTCGAGCTGATCCGATGATGGCCCATCAGCCGGGCCGCCGGGAGGGCGCGTCGGGGCGGAGGGGTGCGCGGCGGGGGCGGCCGCCGGACCGTGCGGTCCGTACCTTTCCCGGAGCGGTGTTCCCGCATCCCGTGAAGATTGCGAACCGTAACTTCCGGTAAGGGCCCGACCGGTGACCGCCTCGGGGCCAGGCCGTGAAGGTCGAGTGCCCGTCCGGTGCCCGTCCTTGTCTGCTACTCGGCGGTATCGGAATAGTGAGCGGCCCATCCTCCGTGCCACCCGGCGCCCCACGCACCGGTTTGGCATGGCCCCCACAGGAAGGCGAAAGACGGACATGACCCACAGGCGTGGTTCGAAGAAGCGGATATTCGTGGCGGGCGGAGCCGTGGTGGCTCTGGTCGGTGCGGGTGTGACGGTGCAGAGTGCGAGTGCGAGTGAGGACACCGGGGCGCGGGTGTTGTCGGTGTCGGCGGCGGGGTCGTTGTCGGCCTCGTTGCAGCGGGATCTGGGTGGTGGGGCGGCGGGTGCGTTCTATGACGCGTCGGCGCGCAAGCTCGTGGTGAACGTGGTGGACGAGGCCGCGGCGAAGAGGGTGCGGGCGGCGGGCGGTGAGGCCAGAATCGTGGA
>NZ_PVLV01000125.1 GCF_002982015.1 Streptomyces solincola | reverse complement strand
CCCCCGCCGGCCCCGCCGTCAAGAGCGGCTGGGTCGAGATCGCGCCCGAGAGCGCCGCCCACGGCGGAGGCGGCGATGACTGACCACCTCGGCCTGGTCGGCGGCTTCCTCACCCAGGTGCGCGAACAGCCCGACGCCCCGGCGCTCGTCTGGCACGACCAGGTCACCACGTACGCCGAGCTGTCGGCGGCCGTCGGCCGGGAGCGCGAGCGCCTGGCGCTGCTCGGCGCCGGCCCCGGCGAGCCGGTCGGCGTGCTGGCCGCCAAGTCCCCGGCCGCCGTCGCCCTGGTGCTGGCCTGCCTGACCTCCGGCCGCCCGCTGCTGCTGCCCTCCCCGGCGCTCGCCGACACCACCCTCACCGAGCTGTTCGCCCAGGCCGGCTGCCGCCACGTCCTCGCCCCCGAGGGCGAGCCGGCACGCCTGCTGCCACCGGCCGACCCGGACACGGCCGCGCTGCCCGTGCCCGCCGGCGCCGTCCTGCTGCTCACCACCTCCGGCTCCACCGGGCTGCCCAAGATCGTGCCGCTGACCTCGGCGGCCGTCGACCGGTTCACCGCCTGGGCCGGCCCCGCCTTCGGCATCGGCCCCGGCGCCACCGTGCTCAACCACGCCCCGCTCAACTTCGACCTGTGCCTGCTCGACGTGTGGACCACCCTCGCCCACGGCGGCCGGGTCGTCCTGGTCGACCCCGACCACGCCGTCAACGGCCGGCACCTGCTCGGGCTGCTGCAACGCCACCAGGTGCACGTGGTGCAGGCGGTGCCGATGGCGTACGGACTCCTGGAGGACGCCGCGCGCCGGGCCGGCGCGGAACTCACCTCCGTACGGCACGCGCTGTTCACCGGCGACGCCATGCCCGACCGCACCCTGGCCGCGCTGCCCCGGCTCTTCCCCCGGGCCCGGCTGTACAACGTCTACGGCTGCACCGAGACCAACGACAGCTTCCTGCACGAACTCGCGCCCGGCGCGGTCGTCTTCCCGCCCGCGCCGATCGGCCGGCCGCTGCCCGGCGTCCAGGCACTCGTCCTGGACGCCCACGGCGACCTTCTGGAGGGGCCCGGCGGCGGCGAGCTGTACGTCTCCACGCCGTTCCAGGCCCCCGGCTACCTCGACGCCGCCCGGCACCGCGGCACGTTCACCGGCCACCCCCTCGGGCTGGACGACCGGGCCTGGTTCCGCACCGGCGACCTGGTCCGCCGGGACGCCGACGGGATGCTGCACCTGACCGGCCGGGTCGACTTCCAGGTCAAGGTGCGCGGCACCGCCGTCAACACCGCCGAGGTCGAGCGGGTGCTCCAGACCCACCCGGCCGTGCTGGAGGCCGGCGTCACCGCCCGGCCCGACCCGCTCACCGGACGCAGGCTCGTCGCCTCGGTGCGCCGCGCCCCCGGCAAGCCGCTCAACAGCCTCCAGCTCAAGGAGCACTGCGCGCGCAACCTGCCCAAGGCCGCCGTCCCCTCCGAGCTGCGGATCACCGACGACCCGCTGCCCAAGACCCCTACGGGAAAGGTCGACCGCGCCGCGCTCGACCGCGCCGGCACTCCCGCGAAGGCCGGACTCGCCACCGCCGAAGGAAGGACGCCATGAGCAACATCGACACCATCAAGAAGTTCGTCATCGAGGAGTTCCTGCCGGACCTCACCCCGCAGGACCTGCGCGACGACCACGACCTGCTCTCCGACGGCATCATCGACAGCCTCGGCGTGCTCAAGCTCATCGCCTGGGTGGAGGACCACTTCTCCCTCGACGTCGGCGACGCCGACCTGGACCCCGACAACTTCCGCAGCGTCGCCGCCATCGACGCCTTCATCGCCGGCGCGCCGCAGGGAGTGAGGGGCTAGCCATGCACGACGCGCTCACCGGACTGCTGGCCCAGCGCCCGGTGGCCGAGCGCGAGACCTGGCGGTCCCTGTGGCACCGGCTCGGCGACGGCACGCTCGGAAAGGAGCAGGCCGTCGCCCTGCTGGCGTCGCTGACCACCAGGCTCCCCGGCCCCGAAACGCTGCGCGCCCTGCTGGACACCCTCGACGAACGGCGCACCGCCGTGCCCGCCGGCCCCTGGCCCGGCACCGTCAACACCGTCGGCACCGGCGGCGGGCCCGCCACCTTCAACGTCTCCACGGCGGCCGCGTTCGTCGCCGCCGCCACCGGCGTACCGGTCGTCAAGACCGGGTCGCGCGCCTACACCTCCAGCCTCGGCTCCATCGACCTGCTCGAACGCCTCGGGGTCCGCCCCACCTCCTCGTACGCCCAGACCGAGGACACCCTGGACCGGTACGGCATCGCCTTCGCCGGCCCCTTCGTCTACCCGGCCGAACTGGGCAGGCTGGCCCGCACGGTGCTGCCGCTCCCCATGAAGCCGTTCGGCCGCTTCCTCAACGCGCTCGGCCCCTTCCTGGCGGCCCTGCCGGTCACCGCCCAGGTCACCGGCGTCTCGCACACCATGCCGCTGGACGCGCTGCGCGAGCTGGCCGCCACCGAGACCGGCCGCCGGCTGTGGCTCACCGCCAACGACCAGGGCGCCGACGAACTGCTCGGCTTCGCCGACAACACCGTGCACACCCACGACCGGGGGACCGTGGACACCGTCCGGATCGGCCCCGGGCAGGTCGCCCCGGCCGGCGGCGGCCTGCCCGGGGCCGATCCGGACGGTGTCCACGGTCCCCCGG
>NZ_PVLV01000124.1 GCF_002982015.1 Streptomyces solincola | reverse complement strand
CCGGGCTCCTGGCGGCGTCCGGGCGGCGAACCGGTGGGCGGGGGCCGCGCGCCGCCCGGACGCCGCCAGGAGCCCGGTAAGCGCCGATCGGCCCGCCCCCAGTCCGGGGAGCGGGCCGATGCGGCGGAAGACGCCTGTCACAGCGGTTCAGGGGCGCGTCGGAGGTCTACTCCTCCACGGTCAGCCCCTTGCGGAGCTTGCCCAGGGTGCGCGAGAGCAGCCGGGAGACGTGCATCTGCGAGATGTTCAGCTCCTCGCCGATCTCGGACTGGGTCAGCCCGGCGACGAAGCGGAGCGAGAGGATCTTGCGGTCCCGGGCCGGCAGCGCGGCGATCAGCGGCTTGAGGGACTCGATGTACTCGATGCCCTCCAGGCCGTGGTCCTCGTAGCCGAGCCGGTCGGCCAGCGCGCCCTCGGAGTCGTCCTCGTCCGGCTGCGCGTCCAGCGAGCTCGCGGTGTACGCGTTGCTGGCGGCCATGCCCTCTACGACCTCGTCACGGGTGATGCCCAGCTTCACGGCCAGCTCGGCCACCGTCGGCGCGCGGTCGAGCTGCTGCGCCAGCTCGTCGCCGGCCTTGGCCAGCTCCAGCCGAAGCTCCTGGAGGCGCCGGGGCACCCGCACGGACCAGGAGGTGTCGCGGAAGAAGCGCTTGATCTCGCCGACGATGGTTGGCATCGCGAAGGTGGGGAACTCGACCCCACGGCTCAGTTCGAAGCGGTCGATGGCCTTGATCAACCCGATGGTGCCGACCTGGACGATGTCCTCCATCGGCTCGCTGCGGGAGCGGAAGCGGGAGGCGGCGAACTTGACGAGCGCGAGGTTCAGCTCGACCAGGGTGCTGCGCACGTACGCGTACTCGTGGGTGCCCTCCTCCAGCGCGTTCAGCCGCGCGAAGAGGGTCTTGGAGAGCGCGCGGGCGTCGAGCGGGTCGACCTCGTCGTACGGGGGGATCTCGGGGAGATCCGTGCCGTAGGCGTCGTCGAGTGCCTCGGCCGGGCCGGGCACCTCCACGACCGCCGGGTCGACCGCGACGGAGTCAAACGCGGAGTCGATCGGGTGGGGGGAAATGGGTGTCGACGGCGCGTCCGGGGTACGCGTTTCGTCGAGCCGGGGTGACATGGTCTCCTCCATCGTTCTCGGCGTAGGCCGCCGTTGCCTGAAAACGTGCTGCGGTGAGCGGCGCCTCCGAAGCCGGCCGTGTGGGTTGTGTCCTTACTAGGCCTACCGGTCAGCGTGGATCGTTGCAAGTATGAAATGTCCTGTATGTCCGTTATGTTGCTTACCCCCTGGCTACCGACTGCCGTTCCGAGGGCGTAGTGTTCTACCGACCTATCGGCATCGGCGAAGAGGGACGGCATGGACCGCGGGACGGTCGGCAGCGCTAATCAGGGCCGGCTCAAGGTCGGGGTCCGGACGGAGGGCCGCAGCGAGGTGGTCACCCCGGCAGGTGAGCTCGACCACCACACCGCAGAGCTGCTGCGTGAGCCTCTGGACGCCGCGGTCGAGCGCGGGCGCGCCCGCCTGGTGATCGACTGCTCGCAGCTCGTGTTCTGCGACTCCACCGGGCTGAACGTGCTGCTCGCGGCCCGCCTCAAGGCGGAGGCCGCCGGCGGCGGGGTGCACCTGGCGGGCATGCAGCCCGTCGTGGCCCGGGTGTTCGAGATCACCGGCGCGGACGCGGTGTTCACCGTGCACGACTCGCTGGCATCGGCGCTCGAGAGCTGAGACGGCGGCCCACCGAGGGCGAAAAGGGGTGTCGTCCGGACGCGTCCGGGCAGAAGACCCCAACAGGAACTCCTGCGGAGACCACGCGGAGGATCCGTACGTTCTGTGACGAAGTAATGGCGACTTGGTGAATCGGTGAGGTGAAGCGCTGATGGGCACCACCCAGCAGCATCCGCCGAGCGGGATCGACGCCGGGTCGGAGGGCTCCGCCCTCCGCGGCGTCGCGGCTCCCGCTGCCTCCGCCGGCCCCGCGGCGCCGGAGGGGACGTCCCACATGTCAGGCGCCGAGGTGGCCGAGCCGCCCGCCGGGGAACGCCGGCTCAGGAAGCTCTCTCTGGGCAGCGCCAGCGGCATCGTGCCGCTCGCCCGTGACTTCACCCGCCAGGCGCTGTACGACTGGGGCTGGCTGCCCGCCGAGGGCGCCGACCGCCGGGCCGCCGCCGAGGACGTCCTGCTCGTCGTCTCGGAGCTGGTCACCAACGCCTGTCTGCACGCCGAGGGGCCCGAGGAGCTGCGCGTCTCGCTGGACGCGAAGGTGCTCCGCCTGGAGGTCGAGGACCGCGGTTCCGGCCAGCCCGAGCCCCGCACCCCGCACCGCGCGGGCCGCCCCGGCGGACACGGCATGTTCATCGTCCAGCGCCTCTGCCTGGACTGGGGCGTGCTTCGCGCCCCCAGCGCCGACGGCAAGACCGTCTGGGCCGAGCTCGCCGCCCCCGCGTAACCCGCCGCGTACGCCGCACCATCCCGTACGCCGAATCGCACCGCATATGCCGTACGGCTCCGTACACCGCCGCGCACGACCGCGCCCCGTCCCATGCCCCCCGCTGCCCGTCCCCGTACGCCGCACCGCACCGCGTACGCCGCCGCATGGTGCCGCTCATCTCGCCGCTTCGCCGCTTCGCCGCTTCGCCGCCGCCCCGGAACGCCGCGGGCCCCTCGTACCGCCGGGGAGGCGGTGACGAGGGGCCCGCGGGCCTGCCGGAGGACGGGGTCAGTGGACGCCGCCCATGTGGGGCTGGACCTTCTTGCGGAACATGTAGATCGCGACACCCGCGAGCACGGCGAGCGCGCCCTGGCTGGCGAACCACCACTCGGTGTCGGTCGGCGCGCCCATGAGCTGGAGCAGCGCGATGACCGAGTCGCCGGCGGTGACGGCCAGGAACCACACGCCCATCATCTGGGACGCGTACTTCTCCGGCGCCAGCTTCGTGGTCAGCGACAGGCCCACCGGGGAGAGCGTCAGCTCGCCGACGGTCTGGAGCAGGTAGACGGCGGCCAGCCACAGCGGGGTGACCTTCACGCCGCCCGCGGCCGCCGCCTGGGCCAGCATCATCACAAAGAAGGACAGGCCGACCAGCACCAGGCCGTTGGAGAACTTCGCCAGCGTGCTCGGCTCCTTGCCGCGGCGCGACAGCGCCACCCACAGCCAGGCGAAGACCGGGGCCAGCGCCATGACGTACAGCGGGTTCAGCGACTGGAAGTAGCTCGCCGGGAACTCCCAGCCGAAGATCGACAGGTCGGTGTTCTTGTCGGCGAACAGGCTCAGCGTGGAGCCGGTCTGGTCGTAGATGCCCCAGAACACCGCGGCGGCCACGAAGAACCAGACGTACGCCGACATCCGGGACCGCTCGACCTGGCTCAGCTCCGGGTCGCGCTTGACGCGGACCAGGTACCAGGCGGGCAGCGCCAGGCCGAGGATCGTCAGCGGCCACAGCACCCAGTCGATGCTGAGCGAGCCGGTCATGCCGACCACCGCGTAGGCGACCGCGGCCACGACCGCCCAGATCGCCGCCTTGCGGATCACCGCGGTGCGCTCGGCGGGGCTCAGCGGGGCCGGGACCATGTTGGACTCCGGCGCCAGGTGGCGGAAGCCCATGAAGTAGAAGACCAGGCCCAGGGCCATGCCGACGCCTGCCATCGCGAAGCCGAGGTGCCAGTTGACCTTCTGGCCCACCAGGCCGATGGTCAGCGGGGCGAGGAAGGCGCCGAGGTTGATGCCCATGTAGAAGACCGTGAAGCCGCCGTCGCGGCGAGGGTCGTTCTTGTCCGGGTACAGGTGGCCGACCATCGTGGAGATGTTGGCCTTCAGCAGGCCGGAGCCGGCCGCGATGAACGCCAGTCCGATGAAGAAGGAGGCCGTGGCGGGCACCGCCAGCAGGAAGTGGCCGACCATGATGATCGTGCCGGAGACCGCCACCGTCTTGCGGGCGCCCCAGACACGGTCGCCGAACCAGCCGCCCGGCAGCGCGAGCAGGTAGACCATCGCGTTGTAGACGGAGTAGATCGCCACGGCCGTCGCCGTGTCGAAGCCGAGACCGCCGTCCTTCACCCCGGCGGCGAGGTACAGCACGAGCAGCGCGCGCATGCCGTAGAAGCTGTAGCGCTCCCACATCTCGGTCATGAAGAGATTGGCCAGACCCCGGGGCTGGCCGAGGAAGGTCCTCTCGGTGCCGGCGGTACCGGTCGAGTCCTTCGTCAGGCTGGACGCCATGTCGATCCTTGCTCGCTCGGGACGCGTCGTGCTTCGTGAGCCGTTGCGCGCCCGGTGGGGGGTGGCCGGCACCGGTCCGGCCGTGTCCGAGGCCCGCCACCGTCACCCGGCAGGGGCGCGCCCCCGCACATCGGGGCGGGGGCGGGGAGGACACGTCCGTACCGGGATCCACACCCGGGCGCTTCCTCGCGCCGGGCCCGGCCGGTAGGTCGTTCACCTCAGGCTGGCACGGCCGGCCGGAGGTGAGGAAGGGGCCGTTGGCGGTTCAAGCGGGCCAAAAGTCCCTGAGTGGTACATCAGACGTCTCGACACCATACGACACGACACTGCGGCATATGGAAGGACTTGAGAGATGGATCACAGGTTAACGGGGAACCGCAGGCGTACATCCGAAGGTGTTACGCAGAATGGTCGCCCAGACTCGCAGGGTACCGGCCGCACCTGTGGATCAGGGCGCGATCTCCCGGCGGCCGCCTCACCCACCCGACTACCATCACTCCCATGACCCGTGTACTGCTCGCCGAGGACGACGCATCCATCTCGGAACCGCTGGCCCGCGCCCTGCGGCGGGAGGGATACGAGGTCGAGGTGCGCGAGGACGGGCCGAGCGCGCTGGAGACCGGACTCCAGGGCGGAGTGGACCTGGTCGTGCTGGACCTGGGGCTGCCCGGCATGGACGGCCTGGAGGTCGCCCGCCGGCTGCGCTCCGACGGGCTGACCGTCCCGGTGCTGGTGCTCACCGCCCGCGCCGACGAGGTCGACACCGTGGTCGGCCTCGACGCCGGCGCCGACGACTACGTCACCAAGCCGTTCCGGCTCGCCGAGCTGCTCGCCCGGGTTCGGGCCCTGCTGCGGCGCGGCGCCGGCGACCCGGTCCCCGCGCCCGCCCCGCACGGCGTGCGGATCGACGTGGAGTCGCACCGGGCCTGGATGGGCGAGGAGGAGCTCCAGCTCACCGCCAAGGAGTTCGACCTGCTGCGGGTCCTGGTCCGGGACGCCGGCCGGGTGGTCACCCGCGACCAGCTGATGCGCGAGGTGTGGGACACCACCTGGTGGTCCTCCACCAAGACCCTCGACATGCACATCTCCTGGCTGCGCAAGAAGCTCGGCGACGACGCCGCCAACCCGCGCTACATCGCCACCGTCCGCGGTGTCGGCTTCCGCTTCGAGAAGAACTGACCCGGAACGAGAAGACCCGACCCGAACCGAGAAGACCCGACCCGGAACAGACCACGGCGGCAGACCGCCGAAGGAAGTACGGAACTGACCACGGCGGAAGACCGTCGAAGGAAGTAAGGCACGGGCCGTGCGCCGCCGACTGATCACCTCCACCCTCGCCGTCGTCCTCGTCGTCATCGCGGTCTTCGGCGTCTCCCTGGTCATCGTGGAGACCCGCACCATCGGCGCCAGTGCCCAGGAGAGCGTGGACACCGAGGCGGTGCGGCTGGTCAGCATCGTGGACAGCCGGCTGGTCGGCGGCGAGCCGGTCAACCCCGACATCCTCGCCCGGCAGAGCGGCGCCCGCCGGTACGCCGTCATCGACATCTCCGGCCGGCCGCCCATCGAGATCGGCAGCCGCCCCGAAGGCAGCGTCATCCGCGGCGAGGCGCGCGGCGGGCGCGGCCAGCGCCGGGTCACCGTCACCGTCGAGGAGTCCCGCTCCACCGTCACCCGCGAGGTCGGCCGCACCCTGCTGATCATCGGCGGGGTGGCGCTGCTGGCCGTGGTCGCCGCGATCCTGCTGGCGGTGCGCCAGGCCAACCGGCTCGGCTCCCCGCTCACCGATCTCGCCGAGACCGCCGAACGGCTCGGTTCCGGCGACCCCCGCCCGCGCCACCGGCGGTACGGGGTGCCCGAGCTGGACCGGGTCGCCGACGTGCTGGACGCCTCCGCCGAGCGGATCGCCCGGATGCTCACCGCCGAGCGCCGGCTCGCCGCGGACGCCTCCCACCAGCTGCGCACCCCGCTGACCGCGCTGTCCATGCGGCTGGAGGAGATCTCCGACACCGGCGACCTGGACACCGTCCGCGAGGAGGCGCACGCCGCGCTCACCCAGGTGGAGCGGCTCACCGACGTCGTCGAGCGGCTGCTCACCAACTCCCGCGACCCGCGGACCGGCTCCGCGATCGCCTTCGACCTGGACGAGGTCGTCAAGCAGCAGATCGAGGAGTGGCGGCCCGCCTACCGCAGCGCCGGCCGCGCCCTGGTGGCCTCCGGCAAGACCGGCATCCGCGCGGTCGGCACCCCCGGGGCGGTCGCCCAGGTGCTCGCCGCGCTGATCGAGAACTCCCTGATGCACGGCGGCGGCACGGTCGCCCTGCGCACCCGGGTCACCGGCAACCAGGTGGTGGTGGAGGTCGCCGACGAGGGCCAGGGCGTGCCGCCGGACCTGGGCGCGCGGATCTTCGAGCGGACCATCAGCGGCCGCAACTCCACCGGCATCGGGTTGGCCGTCGCCCGCGACCTGGCGGAGGCGGACGGCGGCCGGCTGGAGCTGCTCCAGCAGCAGCCCGCGGTCTTCGCGCTCTTCCTCAGCCGCGAGGCAGGCCAGGGCCGGGACACCGCCGCCCCGGCGCCGCGGGAGCCCGCGCCGACCGTCCGCTGACCGCTCGGCGTGTACGTACGCCGTCAGCGGCGGCGCGGCACGGCGGCCGGCACCGGGTCGCCGCCCTGCGCCTTCCGTTCGGCGCGCTCAAGGATCGCCTCGGCCGTCTGCACCGCCTCGTCGCCCGCCCGCGCGCTCACGCCCGCGCCGGCGTCCGCGTCCGTGCCGGCGTCCGCGTCCGTGCCGGCGTCCGTGTCCGTGCCGGCGTCCGTGCCCGTGCCCGCGTCCGCCGGCAGTGCGCGGAAGACCCAGGTCCGGTAGGACCAGAAGCGGAACAGCGTCGCCACCGCGATCCCGGAGAACTTGAAGACGTTGGACTGCAACGGGGTGTCCCAGCCGAAGCCGTACGTCGCCGCGTACAGCACGCCGTTCTCGATCACCAGCCCGGCCAGGCTGAACAGCAGGAACAGCGTGAGCTCCCGGGTGCGGCCGGACTTGTCGCGGTCCCGGTAGGCGAAGTAGCGGAAGCCCGCGTAGTTGCAGGCGATGGCGACGACCGTGGCCAGGATGCTGGCCCGGACCACCGGCACCTCGGTGGTGTGCCGGACGAGGTTGAAGACCGCCATGTTGACCAGCAGGCCGACGCCGCCGACGAGGCCGAACTTCGCGATCTCGCGGACCAGCTTGTCCAGCTTCGCCCGGAGGGCGCCCCGTTCACTCATGGTGATCTCTCGGTCCTGTCATCCGGTGTGGTCAGGCGGTCGGGCGGCTCCGGGTATGCCCGGCCCCCGCGTGCCTACCGTCGGCCATGCTAACCATCGGCCGAATGCCGCGCCCCGGCAAGGCGGACCGGGACCGGGAGAAGCCCGCCGTTTCCGGGCTCCGGACCGGCCGGGTCCGGGTGCCCCGCGGGCGGCCGGATACCCTGGGAGAGTGACGTTTCCGGTAGTCGGCATGGTCGGCGGCGGCCAGCTCGCGCGCATGACCCACGAGGCGGGCATCCCCCTCGGCATCAGATTCAAGATCCTCAGTGACACTCCGCAGGACTCCGCGGCCCAGGTCGCCGGTGAGGTCGTCATCGGCGACTACCGCGACCTGGACACGCTCCGTGAGTTTGCTCGCGGCTGCGACGTGATCACCTTCGACCACGAGCACGTGCCCACCGAGCACCTGCGGGCCCTGGAAGCGGACGGCGTACCCGTCCGTCCGGGGCCCGACGCGTTGGTGCACGCCCAGGACAAGGGCGTGATGCGGGCCCGGCTCAGCGAGATCGGCGTGCCCTGTCCGCGGCACCGCATCGTGACCGACCCCGCCGACGTGGCCGCCTTCGCGGCCGAAGGCGCCGGTGCGGACGGGGGCGACGGCTTCCCCGTGATCCTCAAGACGGTGCGCGGCGGGTACGACGGCAAGGGCGTGTGGTTCGTCCGCTCCGAGGCGGAGGCCCGCGACCCGTTCCTGGCCGGCGTCCCGGTGCTCGCCGAGGAGAAGGTGGACTTCGTGCGAGAGCTGGCGGCCAACATCGTCCGCTCCCCGCACGGGCAGGCCGTGGCGTACCCCGTGGTGGAGTCCCGGCAGGTGGACGGCGTCTGCGACACGGTGATCGCACCGGCGCCCGAGCTGTCCGACGAGCTGTCCGGCCGGGCCCAGGAGCTGGCCCTGCGGATCGCCCGCGAGCTGGACGTGACCGGGCACCTGGCGGTCGAGCTGTTCGAGACCCGCGACGGGCGCATCCTCGTCAACGAGCTGGCGATGCGGCCGCACAACTCGGGCCACTGGACCCAGGACGGCGCGGTCACCTCGCAGTTCGCCAACCACGTGCGGGCCGTGCTGGACCTTCCGCTGGGCGACCCGCGCCCGCGCGCCCCCTGGACGGTCATGGTCAACGTCCTGGGCGGCGACTACCCGGACATGTACCAGGGCTACCTGCACTGCATGGCCCGCGACCCGCAGCTCAAGATCCACATGTACGGCAAGGACGTGAAGCCCGGCCGCAAGGTCGGTCACGTGAACACCTACGGCGACGATCTGGACGAGGTGCTGGAGCGCGCCCGCCACGCCGCCGGCTATCTGCGAGGAACGATCGTTGAGTAGCAACCCCCTGGTCGGCATCGTGATGGGCTCCGACTCCGACTGGCCGGTGATGGAAGCCGCCGCGCAGGCTCTGGACGAGTTCGAGGTCCCCTACGAGGTGGACGTGGTCTCCGCGCACCGGATGCCGCGCGAGATGGTCTCGTACGGGGAGCACGCCGCGGGCCGCGGGCTGAAGGCGGTCATCGCGGGCGCCGGCGGGGCCGCGCACCTGCCCGGCATGCTCGCCTCCGTCACCCCGCTGCCGGTCATCGGCGTCCCGGTGCCCCTGAAGTACCTCGACGGCATGGACTCCCTGCTGTCCATCGTGCAGATGCCGGCCGGAGTCCCGGTGGCCACCGTCTCCGTCGGCGGCGCGCGCAACGCCGGGCTGCTGGCCGCGCGCATCCTCGCCACCGCCGATCCCGAGCTGCGCTCCCGCATGGAGGACTTCCAGCGCGAGCTGAACGAGCAGGCGACGGAGAAGGGCAAGCGGCTGCGGGCCAAGGTCGAGGGCTCCTCGTCGTTCGGCTTCGCCCGGTGAGCCCCGCGTCTGGTCCGTCCCCCGAAGTCCCCGCGTCCGGTGCGCCGGCCGAGGCGCGGGAGGCGCTTGCCGAGGCCCGCGCTCTCCTCGCCGACTTCCCCGTCGTCGACGGCCACAACGACCTGCCCTGGGCGCTGCGCCAGCACGCCGGCTACGACCTGGACCGGCTCGACGTGGCAGCCGACCAGACCGGCCGGCTCCACACCGACCTGCCCCGGCTCCGCTCCGGCGGGGTCGGCGCCCAGTTCTGGTCGGTGTACGTGCGCAGCGACATGGCCGGGGACGACGCGGTCAGCGCCACCCTGGAGCAGATCGACTGCGTGGACCGGCTGCTGGCCCGCCACCCGGCCGACCTCGCGCCCGCGCTCACCGCCGACGACATGGAGGCGGCCCGCGCGGCCGGCCGGATCGCCTCCCTCAAGGGCGCCGAGGGCGGCCACTCCATCAACAACTCCCTCGCCACCCTGCGCGCCCTGTACACCCTCGGCGTCCGCTACATGACGCTCACGCACAACGACAACATCGCCTGGGCCGACTCGGCCACCGACGAGCCGGGCGTCGGCGGGCTCTCCGCCTTCGGCCGTGAGGTCGTACGGGAGATGAACCGGCTCGGCATGCTGGTGGACCTCTCCCATGTGGCGGCCACCACCATGCGGGACGCCCTGGACACCTCCGAGGCGCCGGTGATCTTCTCGCACTCCTCCGCCCGGGCCGTCTGCGACCACCCGCGCAACATTCCGGACGACGTGCTGGAGAGGCTGCCGGCCAACGGCGGCGTCGCCATGGCCACCTTCGTACCGAAGTTCGTGCTGCCCGCGGCCGTCGAGTGGACCCACCGTGCGGACGAGAACATGCGCGCCCACGGCCTGCACCACCTGGACACCAGCGCCCAGGCGATGGCCGTCCACGCGGCGTTCGAGGAATCCCATCCACGTCCCACCGCCACCGCGGCCACCGTCGCCGACCACCTCGACCACATGCGCGAGGTCGCCGGCATCGCCCACGTCGGCATCGGCGGCGACTTCGACGGCACCGCGTTCACCCCGTCCGACCTCGCCGACGTGGCCGGCTATCCGAACCTGATCGCCGAACTCCTCACCCGCCGCTGGTCCCGCGCCGACATCGCCCGGCTCACCTGGCAGAACGCGGTCCGCGTGCTGCGCGACGCCGAGTCGGTGGCCCGCGCCGCCAACCGCCCCCCGTCGCTGGCCACCCTCGCCTCCCTCGACGACTAGCCTCGACGACCACAGGCCACCGCGGCGGTGTCCCCCATCCGGCGGACACCGCCGCGCCGTACGTCGCTCCCCGTGCCACCGTGGTCCGCAGGGCGTGCCGTCCGGAGCGCGCTGCCCCCGCACGAGCCGGGCGGCCCGCCCGCACCGGCTCGCGTCCCCGGAGCGGAGCGCCATGGCAGACCTTCAGCACCTTCCGTACGCGGACACGGCCGCCTTCGGTGAGCCCGACGAACCGCCTCCCGCCGAGGCCCCCACTCCGGCGGCGTTCGACCTCGAACGCGCCCGCGTCCTGCTGGCCGCCCAACTGGTCGTCGACGGGCACAACACCCTGGGCCAGCAACTGGACCACACCCACTGGCAGGACCTGCTCTACGGCTCCGCCACCCTGGACACCGACCTCCCCCGTATCCAGGCCGGCGGCGTCGGCGCCCAGTTCTGGTCCCTGCACACGGCCGCCGACACCGCCCCCGACGTGGTCAGCGCCACCCTGGACCGAATAGACGCCGTCACCACGCTGATCGCCTCCGTCCCCGAGGTGCTCCGCCTGGTCACCGACGCCGACCAGATGGCCGAGGCCCGCGACTGCGGCCGCATCGCCTCGATCCTCGGCCCGGTCGCCGGCGCCGCGCTCGCCGACTCGCTCGGCACCCTGCGCGCCTACCACGCCCTCGGCGTCCGCAGCGTCACCGTCGCCGGCGCGCACTGGACCGCCACCGGACTGACCGCGTTCGGCGAGTCCGCCCTCCGCGAGATGAACCGCCTCGGCGTCCTGGTCGACCTCTCCGGCGCCACCGAGGAGACCATGGACCGCGCCCTGTCCATCGCCGCCGCCCCGGTCATCCTCTCCCGCTCCGCCGCGCGCGCCCTGACCGACCACCCGGACAACGTCACCGACGCGGTCCTGCGCCGCCTGCGCGCCAACCGGGGCGTCTGCATGGTGAGTTTCGCCCCCGACCAGGTGCGCCACGCCGACCAGCCGGCCTCCCTGTGGGACGTCGCCGACCACGTCGAGCACGTCCGCGCCCTGGCCGGCCCCGAGTCCGTCGGCCTCGCCGGCTCCTACGGCACCGCCAGCGACGCCCCGCACACCATCGGCCTCGAAGACGCCTCCTGCTACCCCAACCTCATCGCCGAACTCCTCCACCGCGACTGGTCGGAGGCCGACATCGCCGCCCTCACCTGGGGCAACGCGGCCCGCGTCATGCGCGAGGCCCAGTCGCCGCCGACCGCCGGCTGACCTTCCCGCGCCCGCGTGTCACAACCGCGGCCCCCGTCTCGTCTCCAGGGTGTAGCCATTCACCTGGGACCGAGGAGACGACGATGGACGCGCGACTCGACTACTTCGCCAGCCCGACCGCGGGCCGGGTCTTCAAGCACGTGATGACCGCCGGGAAGATCATCCATGACTCGCCGCTGCCGGCTGCCACGCAGGAGCTGGTGGCGCTGCGGGTGAGCCAGATCAACGGCTGCGCGGTCTGCGTCGACATGCACACCAAGGAGGCCGCCGCGGCCGGGGAGAGCGCGGTGCGGCTGCATCTGGTCGCGGCCTGGCGGGAGGCCACCGTCTTCACCGAGGCCGAGCGGGCCGCGTTGGAGTTCGCCGAGCAGGGGACCAGGGTCGCGGACGCCGGCGCGGGCGTCAGCGACGAGGTGTGGGAGCGGGCCGCCCGGCACTATGACACCGAGCAGCTCACCGCCCTCACCCTCCTGGTGTCCTTCATGGGTCTGGTGAACCGGCTGAACGTCATCGCCCGCAACCCGGCCGGCGACTACCGGCCCGGCCAGTTCGCGGCCCGGGCCTGAGGGGGGACCGACGTGGGCAAGGTCGAGGAGTTCGAGGAGCTGCGACCGCTGCTGTTCTCGATCGCGTACCGCGTCCTGGGCAGCGTCGCCGAGGCCGAGGACGCGGTGCAGGAGACGTGGCTGCGCTACGACGCCTCGGCGACCCGGCCCGCGTCGGTCCGGGCGTACCTCTCCACCACCGTCACCCGGCTCGCGATCGACGTGCTGCGCTCGGCCCGGGTCCGGCGCGAGGAGTACGTCGGGCCGTGGTTCCCCGAGCCGCTGCTGAGCGACCCGTACGAGGACCCGGCGCGGGCCGCGGAGCTGGCCGACTCGGTGTCGACGAGCGCCCTGCTCCTGCTGGAGCGGCTCACTCCGCTGGAGCGGGCCGTGTTCGTCCTGCGCGAGGTCTTCGCCTTCGGATACGACGAGATCGCCGAGGCCACCGGCCGCTCGGAGTCCGCCTGCCGGCAGCTGCTCGTACGGGCCCGGCGGCACATGCGGGACGGGCGGCCCCGCTTCGCGGCGGACCGGGCGGACCGGCAGGAGCTGGCGACCCGGTTCTTCGACGCGCTGAAGGACGGCGACGTGGACGGCCTGCGGAGCCTGCTGGCCGCCGACGTGCAGATGACCGGGGACAGCGGCGGCAAGGCCCCGGCCCTCGCCCGGGCGATCGTCGGCGCGGACAAGGTCGCCCGGCTGCTGGACGCCTATTTCGCGAGCATGGCGCTGGTCGAGGCCGTGCTCGAGGTGCGGCAGATCAACGGCCAGTCGGGTGCGGTGATCCGCGACCGCGACGGCCGGACGATCGCGACCATGACGCTCGACGTGCTCGACGGGCAGGTGCAGGCGGTGCACTCCGTCGTCAACCCCGACAAGCTCGGCCACCTGGGTCCGGTGGCCGACGCCTGGGCCGTCGACCGGGAGCTGAAGCAGGCGCGGCGGCAGTCGCGCTGATCAGGCCCGGCAGAGGCAGAAGGGATGTCCCGCCGGATCGGCGAAGGCCCGGAAGTCGGCGTGCGCGTCGTCGTCCACGTCCAGCTCGCGCGCGCCCAGCTCCAGCACCTTGGCATGGGCCGCGTCCATGTCCTGGACCGTGAGGTCCAGGTGGAGCTGCTGGGAGTTGCGGTCGGCGCGCGGCCACTCCGGGGGAGTGAGGTCATCGGCCCGCTGGAAGGCGAGCCGCTGGCCGTCGTCCAGGTGCAGCTCCACCCAGTCGTCGTCCTCGCCGCCGTCGATGCGGCCGCCGAGCACCTCGGCGTAGAACTCGGCGAGCCGCAGCGGTCGCGGACAGTCGAACGCGGTGAGCTGGAGCGTGGCGAAACCCATGGACCCTCCTCGGTGGCGTGAGGGGCGGGTGCCTCGCGCCGCCGGTGATCAAACCCACCGCCACCCGCGAGGGGTACGCGGCCCACGCGGGCTACGCCCGGGGCCGGCCCATCGCCCGGAACGTCCAGCCGGCCTCGCGCCACGGCACCGGGTCCAGCGCGTTGCGCCCGTCCAGGATGATCCGGTCGGTGACCGCCTCGCCCAGCTCCGCCGGGTCCAGCTCGCGGAACTCGCGCCACTCGGTCAGGTGAAGGACGACGTCCGCGCCCCGCACCGCCTCCAGCGCGCTGTCGGCGTAGCCGAGCGTGGGGAACAGCCGGCGGGCGTTCTCCATCCCCTTCGGGTCGTAGACGGTGACCTGCCCGCCCTGGAGGTGGATCTGCCCGGCGACGTTCAGCGCCGGCGAGTCCCGTACGTCGTCGGAGTCGGGCTTGAAGGCCGCGCCCAGCACCGCGACCCGCTTGCCCAGGAAGCTGCCGTCGCCCAGCGCCTCCCGCGCCATGCCGACCATCTGGCCGCGGCGGCGCATGTTGATGGAGTCGATCTCGCGGAGGAAGGTGAGCGCCTGGTCGGCGCCCAGCTCGCCCGCGCGGGCCATGAAGGCGCGGATGTCCTTGGGCAGGCAGCCGCCGCCGAAGCCGATGCCGGCGCGCAGGAACTTGTGGCCGATCCGGTCGTCGTGGCCGATCGCCTCGGCCAGCTTGGCGACGTCGCCGCCGGCCGCCTCGCACACCTCGGCCATCGCGTTGATGAACGAGATCTTGGTGGCCAGGAAGGAGTTCGCCGAGGTCTTCACCAGCTCGGCGGTCGGGAAGTCCGTCACCACGAACGGCGAGCCCTCCGCCATCGGCGTCGCGTACACCTCGCGCAGCGTCTTCTCGGCGGCCGCGCTCTCCACGCCGACCACGATCCGGTCCGGGTGCAGGGTGTCCTGCACGGCGAAGCCCTCGCGCAGGAACTCCGGGTTCCAGGCCAGCTCCGCGTCCGCGCCCACCGGGGCCCGGTCCGCCAGCAGCTTCGCCAGCCGCTCCGCGCTGCCCACCGGCACCGTCGACTTGCCGACCACCAGCGCCGGCCGCTTCAGGTGCGGCGCGAGCGCCCCGAAGGCCGCGTCCACGAACCTCATGTCGCAGCCGTACTCGCCGTGCTTCTGCGGAGTGTTCACGCAGACGAAGTGCACGTCGCCGAAGTCGGCCACCTCCTCGTAGGAGGTGGTGAACCGCAGCCGCCCGCTCGATCCCTCGATGCCCGCCACGTGCCGCCGCAGCAGCTCCTCGAGGCCCGGCTCGTACATCGGCACCCGCCCGGCCTGGAGGGTGTCGATCTTCTCCTGCACCACGTCCAGGCCCAGCACCTCGAAGCCCAGTTCCGCCATGGCCGCCGCATGGGTGGCGCCAAGGTAGCCGGTGCCGATCACGGTGATCCTGAGGGCCATGGGGAAAGCTCCATCGACGTGCGCGTACGGGAGGGACTGCGGCCCGAGCATAACCGCGCCCCGTGCCGGCCACCGTCCGCCGGGCGCGGCCCCCGGCCGGGCTGTCGGCAAGCTCACGCGCACCCCACATATGCCGATTGCGGTCGGGGCCACTAAAATTCAGGTTACTTAACGGTAGTTAGCAACGTATCCGTGATCGGCAACGCATCCGCATCCGCGGTCCGCAGCCCAGGGGAGTGAGTGCACAGTGGCGGGAACGCCTGACTTCGATCTGTACCGCCCGTCCGAGGAGCACGACATGCTCCGGGACACCGTCCGCTCGCTCGCCGAGGCGAAGATCACGCCCTTCGCCGCCGCGGTGGACGAGGAGGCGCGCTTCCCGCAGGAGGCGCTGGACGCGCTGGTCGCCTCCGACCTGCACGCCGTGCACGTCCCCGAGTCCTACGGCGGCGCCGGCGCCGACGCCCTCGCCACGGTCATCGTGATCGAGGAGGTGGCCCGCGCCTGCGCGTCCTCCTCCCTCATCCCGGCCGTGAACAAGCTCGGCTCGCTCCCGGTGATCCTCTCCGGCTCCGAGGAGCTGAAGAAGAAGTACCTGGGCCCGCTGGCCAAGGGCGACGCGATGTTCTCCTACTGCCTCTCCGAGCCGGACGCCGGCTCGGACGCGGCCGGCATGAAGACCAAGGCCGTGCGCGACGGCGACTCCTACGTCCTCAACGGCGTCAAGCGCTGGATCACCAACGCCGGCGTCTCCGAGTTCTACACGGTCATGGCCGTCACCGACCCCGACAAGCGCTCCAAGGGCATCTCCGCCTTCGTGGTCGAGAAGTCCGACCCCGGCGTCTCCTTCGGCGCCCCGGAGAAGAAGCTCGGCATCAAGGGCTCGCCCACCCGCGAGGTCTACCTCGACAACGTCCGCATCCCGGCCGACCGCATGATCGGCGCGGAGGGCACCGGCTTCGCCACCGCGATGAAGACCCTGGACCACACCCGGATCACCATCGCCGCCCAGGCCCTCGGCATCGCCCAGGGCGCGCTGGACTACGCCAAGGGCTACGTCCAGGAGCGCAAGCAGTTCGGCAAGCCGATCGCCGACTTCCAGGGCGTGCAGTTCATGCTGGCCGACATGGCCATGAAGATCGAGGCCGCCCGCCAGCTCACCTACGCCGCCGCCGCCAAGTCCGAGCGCGGGGACGCCGACCTGACCTTCCAGGGCGCCGCCGCCAAGTGCTTCGCCTCCGACGTCGCCATGGAGGTCACCACCGACGCCGTCCAGCTCCTCGGCGGCTACGGCTACACCCGCGACTACCCGGTCGAGCGCATGATGCGCGACGCCAAGATCACCCAGATCTACGAGGGCACCAACCAGGTCCAGCGCATCGTCATGGCCCGCAACCTGCCGTAACCCCCGCCCGCCGCCAGACGAGAGGAAGCCCCGGCCCCAGCACCCCAGGAGCCGGGGCTTCCTCGGTCGGCCTCAGTGAACCGGCCTCAGTGGATCGGCTCAGTAGACGCCGGCGACGACCGCCGCCTCCGCCGGAGCCTCGGGGTCGCCGTAGCGCACCTCGAACCGCGACGAGGCGTAGGAGGACGCCAGCCGCACCTGCCGCCAGTCAGCGACGGTGGGAGCGACGGTGTCATCGGCGATGAACCCGCCGGTGGTCCGGCCCTCGTCCAGGTCCCAGAGGAAGAAGACGCCCGTCCCGTCCACGTGCGGGTCCTTCGCCAGAGCCAGACGCCACACCCGGGGGGTCCCCGCGGGCGCTCCGAGCTGCCCGACCTGGATCCACTGGAGATGGTGCAGGGAGAGCTGCTGGTCCTGCGGCGAGTGGTCCGCCACCACGGCCACGGGACTGGCCGCTGTCGCCAGCGGCGCCCCCGCAGTGAGAAGCGCCAGGCCGAGCGCTGCGCTTCCGGCGAGCCGAGGGATCTTTCGCATGCGAAACCTCCTTGATGGTGCGCCCGGCGTCCTCGCCGACCGCGACCCCCAATCTCGACTAGACCGTGCTGGCAGGCAGCTAACGCATCGTCAAGCAACGCCTAAAACACGTTCGTTCGCGTCCAGGATCGCCGAAGGTCTAGAGAAACCGAGGTGACACGACCCCTATGGGGATCGATGCGCCCCGAAGCGCTGCGGAAATCGTCGCTGAGGCACGGGCCACCGTCCTGACCTACGACTTCGACCGGATCGCTCCGGCCGTACCGCGGGCCGCCTACGCCCACCAATCGCTGCGCCAACTCTGGCCCATGGTCAGTCACGGCGTCCTGTACCTGAGCCGATGCACGAGGTTTCCGTGGACGGATGATGTCGGGACGGCCTACCCCCTGGGCAGGGGCGGCTACCGAGTGCGTCGCTGCTCCGACAACACCCTGCTCGGCGAAGTCGCCACCGTCGAGGAGGCGTACGCGCCGATCGCGGCCGATCTTCCCGACGGCTGCGGCCCGGCGATCGAGGGCACGCCGCACGACGTGTGCATCCCCCTGCCGCTGGTCCCTCCGCACCAGGTCGTGGCCGTGAGCCCTTGCCCACTCCCGGACGACGCGAGTGTCGATTGTCGGTGACGCCCATGGCGAAGAGCGACTCAACGGGGCGGGAAAGGGGTTGGGACCGCCGGGCGGCCCCCTTTTCCAGGACGTCTCGATCCCTACGTGCGCCTTTCCTCGGGGTGGCCAAGCCTGAGCAGCGGACGCAGCCGTGACGGCTTCTGTCTTCGGCGTTTACGTGACAACGCACCTTTTCGCCGGGCTATGTGTAGATCCCGCCTTCGAGATTTTCGAAGATTTCGATCCACTCGCTCAGTTCATGCCGAAAGGGCAGGGGATCGGTCAGGCGGATCTCCGCAGTCAAGGCGTCAACTTCCCGCTTCCGGCGCGCGTACTCGATGTCTTCGTCATCCTCGTCTTCGCCGCGTGCGTAATTCTCGACGTACTCCAGGAACGATGAGATCGTCTTAGCGAACGATGACAAGTCAGCGTGAACCGGGATGATTTTCCGGATTGCGTCCGTGTGCTGGTACACCACGCCGGTGCCCGGGTGAATGACGAGTTCGTTGATCGGAAAAGTCCCGAGCCTGACGACGCTCCCTACTTCCTCCGGGTACGCCCAGCCCTTCTCGACGTAAGGGGCGCTGTCCCAGACGAAGCCGGCATCGAACTCCGGCGGAAGCCCGAAGGACAGTTCCCACTCTTCGGAGCCGGGGATGCCGACATCCATGACGAAGCGCAGCGTCTCACCGGCGAATCCGTACTCCCGGGCTGCGTCCAACGAGATACGGTGGACGTTCTCGGCGCCCATGACTCGCACCAAGGTGTCGTGATCGACGTCAAAAAGCATGTGTCAGCCCCGCTTGCCCTTCCTTGCCGCTTCCATCGTGGCACCATCCGATTCGGTCATCATTCCGGATCCGAGACCGTGCTGCCTGTGCCAGTCTTCCAAGTTGCGCCTGTACGCACGGTGCTCACCGTCGATCTTATAGGGAGATGGTCGTTTGTCGTCGACAGGTGACTGGTCGTAGCTGTGTGAGTGGGTGACTTCGAGGTCCTTCCCAAAGTGCTTGCCCAGCCACTGATCGCACCACGACCCCGACTGCTGGCACGGTTCTCTCTCTGTGTAGAGGGACTGAACGCCGCCCTGCTTCCCGTGTCTGAGGACCGGGTAGCCGATCGTTCGCTCGGAGTGGACGCCCTTACTGTGCCCTACAAGGATGACTTCGTTGCCGCTACTGTCGATGTAGTTTGCTGCCGCGTAGTTACCTCCCTTGTAATCCTTCTTCGAGTATCTGGCCAACTGAGTCGCGTAGGCCAGGTCGCTGGTCTCCGACCGGCCAAGGCGCCTCGATGCGACTCTTGGATTTGCGGGTGAAGGTGACAGTCCGAAGGGGTTCTTTTCCTTGGTGTCCGTGCTGCGATGGCGCCATACGGTTCCGTCGGGCTCGAGGATGTCGCGGACTCCGGCTTCGCTGCCGTTGATCCTTGTGGGAGTGCGGCCGTCTGTGTGTAGTTGCTCGACTGTCCCGTCGGCGTTGAGCAGGTACATCGGCACCTCGCAACTGTCGATGTCCCCCTTGCGCCGCTTGTCTTCCTCCTTGTGGTCCTTCTTGCTCTTGTCGATCTTCCCGCCGTGCTTCTCCAGCACGTCGACCGTTTCGTCGGCCTTCTTGTCGACGGCGTCGTCCGCCTTGTCCATGACGGTGGCGAGCTTGTGGAAGCGGCTGTCCTTCTTCACCGAGCTGCGGCGCTTGGAACCGCCGGCCTGGTGCTCGCCCTTCTTCTTGTTGAAGTTGTCGCGGGTGGTGCCGTAGTCGCTGGTGGCCCGGTCGAACTCGTCGAACTCGATGACCAGGTCCTGGGCGGTGTCCGCGCTGCCGCCGGCGTAACCGGAAAGGTCCTCGCCGTCCGCGTCGAGTTGGTCGGTGAAGACGCGTTCGATCTGGCCGAGTATCTTCGCCTCGATCTTGTCCGTGACGACGGCGGTGATCTCGCTTATCGCGTAGTCGATGGCCTCGTGCAGGGCGATGCGGCACGCTGCGATGGCCGCGGCGCTGAGCAGGCCGCTGAGGCCGGCGGTGAAGAACATGCCGATCACACCGGCTGTGGCCGCGGCGGCGGTGGCTGACAGCTCGGCTATACAGGCGATCTTGCACCCCTCGATGAAGCCGGCGCAGTCGTCGAGGGCGTCGCCCAGCTCGTCGAGAGCCTTGGCGAAGGTGGCGAGGTCTTTGGTGGTCAGTTTGCCCCAACGCCGGTCGATGGCGTTGACGGTGTGCCCCTTGCTCCGTCCCGCGACGATGTGGGAGCACGCCTTGTTGCCGTCTCTGACCGCGTCTCGTATGCCTTCCGCGAGGTTGCGGTAGTCCTTTGCGCTACCGCGTATCTCATCCTCGTCGATGTTGGGCCACTGGACACCGACGAGGTCGAGGACCTCGACCAGCTCGTCGGGAAGCTGCTTTCCCATCTGTCAATACCCCGTCAGAAGTGTTCACAGAACACCCTTTCGAGGTACGGATGGGTCGTCAACCTCACGGGTCTCGGATCAGGACAGCCGGGAGCTCGCGTTCACGAAGGACGCAGACAGACCAGGGACTCATCGGTTCCGACGACGAGATCTCCCCAGGGAGCCAGAGTGATGGCGGTGACGGGGGGCCCTGGACGGAAGGCGCGGACCTCACCCGAGTCCAGGGAGTGATGCTCCACGAGTCCGTCCGCCCAGCCGACGGCCAGCACCAAGCCCTCGCGTGAATCACCGACAGCCAGGGTCACCGGGGGACACGGGCGGGAGAGGACAGGCGAGCCAAGAGGCTCCGCATCGACGCGCCAGGCGCGGACGCACCCGTCCGAACCGCCGCTGTAGAGCAGGGGGACGGCGGCGCCCCCCTTGGACTGCGCGAGTTCCACGGCGGCGAGCGCGGTCACAGACCCTTCGTGCAGCCGCATCGAGCGACTGCCCCCCGCTCCCTCTTCCCAGAAGAAGGCGTGGACGTGACCCGAGGCATCCGCAGTGGCGAGTAGCGAGCCGCTCGCGCAGAGCGCCGTGGCAGGCGTGTGCCTCAGGTGCGCCGTCACGGACTCCAGGATGCGGTCGAAGCGGGTAGGTCCGTCATCCAGCAGCGCGGAGAGTCCCGACTGGTTCGCCGGGGCCGCACTCTCCCGGACATGGGCGAGCCCTCCCTCCGAACCGAGAGTGAGGACGCTGCCGTCAGACCATGCCGTGAGCGCGCGGGGTGGTGGAACGCGCGGGGTGATGCGCCCGATGGGGGAGCCGGTCTCGCTGCTGATGATGCGGATGGTGCCCTGGTGGTCAGCGACGAGGAGACTGGCTGTGGGACTGTCCAGTCCCGCCGCCAGTCCCCGGGCGGGCCCGGGCCAAGGAGGGGTGATGTCGCCGGAGACCCGGTGCCAGACCAAGCGCCAGGGTGTGGCACCGGCCAGGCTGGCGAGTTCCTGGCCCAGACGCGGATCCGCGTCATCCCCTAGAGCTGCGTGCAGCACGAGTGCTCTGTCAGCGCTGCGCTGAGTCCGGATGAGCGAAGGACCTCCTCGCGTCCACGCCCTCCGCAACCCACCATGACTGCCGGCGGATTGCTCGTAGAGCCTGGATATGACCCGGGGATCGCCGGCGCAGACCATGGCGACGTCGTCCAGGTCCATGCCCGGGTCTGTCGGCACCTCGTCCGTGGCGTCCGCCGCGGGGACCGGAGGGCTGCTCCGACCGCCACGCCGCATGCCGTCCCGGGTCGGTCCAGCGCGGCTCGTCGAGGTCCATCACCGCGGGCTCGACGGCGAGGAGGCCCGGTGAGTAAGGGCTGCCGGACCGCAACTCCACTATCAGCTTGACGTGTTCGAGCTGTAGGGGCGAGACGAGGAACTCGGAGACCGCCTCAGGAGTGTCGGCGGCGCGGTGCACGTCCGGTAGCACCACCACGGTTCGGCGTCCGTCTCCGGCCAGCGCGGCCAGCAGCTCTCCGGGTGTGCGGGCCGCGACCGACAACTGCTCGGCCAGTGCCCAAGCGGTACTCAGTATCGTCATCCCGGTCAGCGGAGCGAAGGCATGCACGCGTCGTTCGCTTCGGGTGCCCGGGCGGGTTCCATGACCTACCAACCAGGCGAGCAACGCCGACTTCCCGCAGGCTGCGCCACCCGTGACCAGGCAGAGGCGGGGCGCGGAGGCATCAGCCAGCCAGCCGAGCAAGGCCGTCGCCGCAGGCTCGCGGCCCGCCTCCGGCCGCTGCCATGACGAATCCCTCACTGGTTCCGCGCCTGCTGCGCGGCGGAGGTGATCAGCCCCTTCAAGCCGTCCTCGCGAGACTGCGCATCCGAGCCGTAGTCGAAGCTGTGGGTGAACTCGGCCTGAGGAAAGGTGGACTGAAGCCAGACCGCGCAGTAGTGGCCGGGCATCATGCAAGGCTCCAGCTCGCAGTACACCTTGCGTACCTGCTGCGGTCGGACGCCCTCGGCGGCCAGGCGCTGCCACAGCAGCTCCTCCGGATGCGCGCGCCCCGGGCCGGTCGCCTCCGTGGCGACCTGCTTGCGACCCGAGGCATCGAGGTACTCGAACGCGGCGGAGAAGGGGAAGTTGAGGGTGTGGCGTACGTCGTCCAGGACCCGGGGCCACCAGCTCTCGCGCTCCACGAACGCCTCGGGGTCCATCTGACGCAGCTCGGCATTCAGCTCGCGAAAGCCTGCGGCGGCTACGGGGAGGCTGGTCGATGCCGCGATCACCGACATGCGCCGGTCCAGGACGGCGAGGGCCGAGCCGAAGAGCCGGACATCGGAACTGGCGAACATGTCCGGTTCCTCGAAGCCCGGCAGCACCACCTGCACCGCACCATCCGGCCGTACGCACACCTGGGCGAGGCCGTCCGTGCCGATGCGCAACCAGGTCTCGGCGCCGCTCGCCGGTCGGGGCATGCCGCTGTGCTCGGCGAACACTCCGAGTGGGAGGCTGTCGGACTGCTTCGCGGAGGTGAAGTACGGGCCCACGTGAAGCGGGACGCCGACCTCCTCCAGGTAAAGCCGGGAGGGCGACGGCAGCGTTATGCCGAGTGGAGACGTGACCTCGAACCGGCGCATGCCCCCGGGACCGAAATGATCGACGGTAGGGTCCGGGACCGGCGCGGACATCGGGCTCCCTCGGGCGTAGGGCGTCAGTGGAGCTCCGACCCTAATCGACCACCTTCAGGCCGCCGCGCCGAGCCCCGCGCCCCGGCGGGGAGGAGCGGTGCGGGGAGTGCCGGGGCGCGG
>NZ_PVLV01000123.1 GCF_002982015.1 Streptomyces solincola | reverse complement strand
GCCGGCCGGTCGGCGAGTCAGAAACCGTTGATGTAGGCGAAGGGCATGCGAAAGGCCCGGCGTAGAGGGTAAGACCCCCGTAGCTGAAACATTGACGGCTTGCTTGCTCATTTCCCAAGTAGCACGGGGCCCGAGAAATCCCGTGTGAATCTGGCGGGACCACCCGCTAAGCCTAAATATTCCCTGGTGACCGATAGCGGATAGTACCGTGAGGGAATGGTGAAAAGTACCGCGGGAGCGGAGTGAAATAGTACCTGAAACCGTGTGCCTACAAGCCGTGGGAGCGTCGCATGCAAGCTTGCTTGCATGTCGTGACTGCGTGCCTTTTGAAGAATGAGCCTGCGAGTTTGCGGTGTGTTGCGAGGTTAACCCGTGTGGGGAAGCCGTAGCGAAAGCGAGTCCGAATAGGGCGGTTTAGTAGCGCGCTCAAGACCCGAAGCGGAGTGATCTAGCCATGGGCAGGTTGAAGCGGAGGTAAGACTTCGTGGAGGACCGAACCCACCAGGGTTGAAAACCTGGGGGATGACCTGTGGTTAGGGGTGAAAGGCCAATCAAACTCCGTGATAGCTGGTTCTCCCCGAAATGCATTTAGGTGCAGCGTCGTGTGTTTCTTGCCGGAGGTAGAGCACTGGATAGGCGATGGGCCCTACCGGGTTACTGACCTTAGCCAAACTCCGAATGCCGGTAAGTGAGAGCGCGGCAGTGAGACTGTGGGGGATAAGCTCCATGGTCGAGAGGGAAACAGCCCAGAGCATCGACTAAGGCCCCTAAGCGTACGCTAAGTGGGAAAGGATGTGGAGTCGCAGAGACAACCAGGAGGTTGGCTTAGAAGCAGCCACCCTTGAAAGAGTGCGTAATAGCTCACTGGTCAAGTGATTCCGCGCCGACAATGTAGCGGGGCTCAAGCGTACCGCCGAAGTCGTGTCATTGCGATATATACCTCTAACGGGGATCGTGATGGGTAGGGGAGCGTCGTGTGCCGGGTGAAGCAGCCGCGGAAGCGAGTTGTGGACGGTTCACGAGTGAGAATGCAGGCATGAGTAGCGATACACACGTGAGAAACGTGTGCGCCGATTGACTAAGGGTTCCTGGGTCAAGCTGATCTGCCCAGGGTAAGTCGGGACCTAAGGCGAGGCCGACAGGCGTAGTCGATGGACAACCGGTTGATATTCCGGTACCCGCTTTGAAGCGCCCAATATCGAATCCTCTGATGCTAAGGCCGTGAAGCCGCCTTTGATCCCTTCGGGGTGATGAGGAGTGGTGGAGCCGCCGGCCCAAGGTGGTAGTAGGTAAGTGATGGGGTGACGCAGGAAGGTAGTCCAGCCCGGGCGGTGGTTGTCCCGGGGTAAGGGTGTAGGACGTCGTGTAGGCAAATCCGCGCGACATATAGTCTGAGACCTGATGCCGAGCCGATTGTGGTGAAGTGGATGATCCTATGCTGTCGAGAAAAGCCTCTAGCGAGTTTCATGGCGGCCCGTACCCTAAACCGACTCAGGTGGTCAGGTAGAGAATACCGAGGCGTTCGGGTGAACTATGGTTAAGGAACTCGGCAAAATGCCCCCGTAACTTCGGGAGAAGGGGGGCCATGTCCGGTGATCACTCTTGCAGTGTGAGCTGGGTGTGGCCGCAGAGACCAGCGAGAAGCGACTGTTTACTAAAAACACAGGTCCGTGCGAAGCCGTAAGGCGATGTATACGGACTGACGCCTGCCCGGTGCTGGAACGTTAAGGGGACCGGTTAGCTTGGATTCGTCCAGGCGAAGCTGAGAACTTAAGCGCCAGTAAACGGCGGTGGTAACTATAACCATCCTAAGGTAGCGAAATTCCTTGTCGGGTAAGTTCCGACCTGCACGAATGGCGTAACGACTTCTCGACTGTCTCAACCATAGGCCCGGTGAAATTGCACTACGAGTAAAGATGCTCGTTTCGCGCAGCAGGACGGAAAGACCCCGGGACCTTTACTACAGTTTGATATTGGTGTTCGGTTCGGCTTGTGTAGGATAGGTGGGAGACTGTGAATCCGTGACGCCAGTCATGGTGGAGTCGTCGTTGAAATACCACTCTGGTCGTGCTGGATGTCTAACCTGGGTCCGTGATCCGGATCAGGGACAGTGTCTGATGGGTAGTTTAACTGGGGCGGTTGCCTCCTAAAGGGTAACGGAGGCGCCCAAAGGTTCCCTCAGCCTGGTTGGCAATCAGGTGTTGAGTGTAAGTGCACAAGGGAGCTTGACTGTGAGACCGACGGGTCGAGCAGGGACGAAAGTCGGGACTAGTGATCCGGCGGTGGCTTGTGGAAGCGCCGTCGCTCAACGGATAAAAGGTACCCCGGGGATAACAGGCTGATCTTCCCCAAGAGTCCATATCGACGGGATGGTTTGGCACCTCGATGTCGGCTCGTCGCATCCTGGGGCTGGAGTCGGTCCCAAGGGTTGGGCTGTTCGCCCATTAAAGCGGTACGCGAGCTGGGTTTAGAACGTCGTGAGACAGTTCGGTCCCTATCCGCTGTGCGCGTAGGAATATTGAGAAGGGCTGTCCCTAGTACGAGAGGACCGGGACGGACGAACCTCTGGTGTGCCAGTTGTTCTGCCAAGGGCATGGCTGGTTGGCTACGTTCGGGAGGGATAACCGCTGAAAGCATCTAAGCGGGAAGCCTGCTTCGAGATGAGTGTTCCCACCCACTTGATGGGGTAAGGCTCCCAGTAGACGACTGGGTTGATAGGCCGGATATGGAAGCCCAGTAATGGGTGGAGTTGACCGGTACTAATAGGCCGAGGGCTTGTCCTCAGTTGCTCGCGTCCACTGT
>NZ_PVLV01000122.1 GCF_002982015.1 Streptomyces solincola | reverse complement strand
GTTTGTCCACAGGGTGGCGGCGTCTGTAGCCAAAATGCCGCCACGACCGAACAATCGGTAGGTGAGGCGCGTCACAGTCGTGCCCCACGGGTCTTATGCCCACCCCGGGCCCCGTGCCCGCTCCCACGAGGAGGTGCAGTCATGACGGTCCAGGAGCTGCCCGGCGCCGCCGCGTACCGGCCCGCCCCGCCGCCGGCGTGGAAGCCGCGCACCGACCCCGCACCGCTGCTCCCGGACGCCGAGCCGTACCGGGTGCTCGGCACGGACACGGCCGCCGGTCTCTCCCCCGAGCTGCTGCGCCGGCTGTACGACGAGCTGGTCCGCGGCCGCCGGTACAACGCGCAGGCCACCGCCCTGACCAAGCAGGGCCGCCTCGCGGTGTATCCGTCCAGCACCGGCCAGGAGGCCTGCGAGGTCGCCGCCGCGCTGGTGCTGGAGGAGCGCGACTGGCTGTTCCCCTCGTACCGCGACACCCTGGCCTGCGTGGCCCGCGGGCTCGACCCGGCCGAGGCGCTGACCCTGCTGCGCGGCGACTGGCACACCGGCTACGACCCGCGTGAGCACCGCATCGCGCCGCTGTCCACGCCGCTGGCCACCCAGCTCCCGCACGCGGTGGGCCTGGCCCACGCGGCCCGGCTCAAGGGCGACGACGTGGTGGCGCTCGCGCTGGTCGGCGACGGCGGCACCAGCGAGGGCGACTTCCACGAGGCCCTGAACTTCGCCGCCGTCTGGCAGGCCCCCGTCGTCTTCCTGGTGCAGAACAACGGCTTCGCGATCTCCGTCCCGCTCGCCAAGCAGACCGCCGCCCCCTCGCTGGCCCACAAGGCCGTCGGGTACGGCATGCCGGGCAGGCTGGTCGACGGCAACGACGCGCCCGCGGTGCACCAGGTGCTCTCCGAGGCGGTCGCCCGCGCCCGGCGCGGCGGCGGCCCGACGCTGGTGGAGGCCGTGACCTACCGCATCGACGCGCACACCAACGCCGACGACGCCACCCGTTACCGGGGCGACGGCGAGGTGGCGGCCTGGCGGGAGCACGACCCGGTGAAGCTGCTGGAGCGCGAGCTGACCGCCCGCGGACTGCTGGACGAGGACGGCGTGCGCCGCACCGCCGAGGACGCCGAGGCGATGGCGGCCCGACTGCGGGAGCGGATGAACGCCGACCCGGTGCTGGACCCGATGGAGCTGTTCCGGCACGTGTACGCCGAGCCCACCCCGCAGCTACTGGAGCAGGCGGCGCAGCTCCGCGCCGAGCTGGACGCCGAGGAGGAGTCCCGATGAGTACGGCGTCCACGACGTCCGAGGCTTCCGCCGCCGCGTCCGGGGCCTCCGCGCCCGGCGCCGCGACCGCGCCCGGCGCTTCGCCCGCGTCCGGCGCCGCCCGGCGCGCCGCGAAGCCGGCCACCATGGCGCAGGCGCTCCAGCGGGCGATGCGCGACGCGATGGCCGAGGACCCGTCCGTCCACGTCCTCGGCGAGGACGTCGGCACGCTGGGAGGCGTGTTCCGGGTGACCGACGGGCTGGCCAAGGAGTTCGGCGAGGACCGGTGCACCGACACCCCGCTGGCCGAGGCCGGCATCCTGGGCGCCGCCGTCGGCATGGCCATGTACGGGCTGCGGCCGGTGGTGGAGATGCAGTTCGACGCCTTCGCCTACCCGGCGTTCGAGCAGCTCCTGAGCCATGTCGCCAAAATGCGCAACCGCACCCGGGGCGCGCTGCCGCTGCCGATCGTGATCCGGGTGCCGTACGGCGGCGGGATCGGCGGCGTGGAGCACCACAGCGACTCGTCCGAGGCGTACTACATGGCGACTCCGGGGCTCCAGGTGGTCACGCCCGCGACGGTCGAGGACGCCTACGGGCTGCTGCGCGCGGCCATCGCCTCCGACGACCCGGTGGTCTTCCTGGAGCCCAAGCGGCTCTACTGGTCCAAGGCCGACTGGTCGCCGGAGGCCCCGGCGGCCGTCGCGCCGATCGGCCGGGCCGCGGTACGGCGCACCGGCCGCGGCGCCACCCTGATCACGTACGGGCCGTCGCTGCCGGTCTGCCTGGAGGCCGCCGAGGCCGCCCAGGCGGAGGGCTGGGACCTGGAAGTGGTGGACCTGCGCTCGCTGGTGCCCTTCGACGACGAGACGGTCTGCGCCTCGGTCCGCCGCACCGGCCGGGCCGTCGTGGTGCACGAGTCGACCGGCTTCGGCGGGCCCGGTGGGGAGATCGCCGCGCGGATCACCGAGCGCTGCTTCCACCACCTGGAGGCCCCGGTGCTGCGGGTCGCCGGCTTCGACCTCCCCTACCCGCCGCCGATGCTGGAGCGGCACCACCTGCCCGGCGTGGACCGGGTGCTGGACGCGGTCGCCCGGCTTCAGTGGGAGGCGGGAAGCTGATGGCCCAGGTGCTGGAGTTCAAGCTGCCGGACCTCGGCGAGGGTCTGACCGAGGCGGAGATCGTCCGCTGGCTGGTCGAGGTCGGCGACGTGGTCGCCATCGACCAGCCCGTGGTGGAGGTCGAGACCGCCAAGGCGATGGTGGAGGTGCCCTGCCCCTACGGCGGCGTGGTCACCGCGCGGTACGGCGCGGAAGGCGAGGAACTGCCCGTCGGCGCGCCGCTGATCACGGTCGCGGTCGGCGCGACGGAGCCGCCCGCCGGCGACGAAGGCGGCGCCCCCTCGGCCCCGGCGGCCGTTTCGGCCCGGGCGCCGGGTGCCGGTGGCGGCGTCGACGCGGGCGGTGGCGGTGGCGCGGGCGGTGCGGCGGACGAGGGGTCCGGGAACGTGCTGGTCGGCTACGGCACCTCGGGCCCGGCCGCCCGCCGGCGCCGGGTCCGCCGGGATGCCGACGCGACCGCCGTGCCCGCGCCGGTGAACGGCCACGTGGCGCCCCGGGCGGACGCGTCGGCGGCCGCTTCCGCGCCGCCGAGCGCGGGTCCCGCATCGGCCCCCGCGGCCCCGGCCGCGGGCCGCATGCCGACCGGGACGTCCGCCAAGGCCGCGGCCTCGGGCGCTGCGGCTGAGCCGGGTGTTGGTCCGGGAGCGGCCAGGGCGTCCGCTCCGGCAGCGGCCTCCGGCGCGGTGGTCGCGCCGGGTGCCGTTCCGGCCGCGGGTCTCGGCTCGGCGGTTGCGCCGGGTACGGGGCCGGTGCCGGGGGCGGCCGTCTCCGGTGCTGCCGCGCGCGGCGCGGACGGCTCGGTTCCGGTCGTCGCGGAGGGACCCGTCGCGGTGATCTCGCCGCTGGTACGGAAGCTCGCCCGGGACCAGGGGGTCGACCTCCGGCGGGTGGCCGGCTCCGGGCGGGACGGGCTGATCCTGCGCGCCGACGTGGAGCGCGCGGTGGCGGCGGCGCGTGCCCCGGTCGTGGCCACGGCGGTCGCCGAGCCGGCGGCCCCGCCGGTCGCCGCCCCGCCGGTGGTGGCCCCGACGGCTGCCGGGCGTGCGGGAGAGCGGGTGCCGCTGCGCGGGGTGCGCGGGGCGGTGGCGGCCAAGCTGTCCCGCAGCCGCCAGGAGATCCCCGACGCCACCTGCTGGGTGGACGCCGACGCGACCGAGCTGCTGGCCGCGCGGACCGCGATGAACGCGGCGGGCGGACCGAAGGTGTCGCTGCTCGCCCTGCTGGCGCGGATCTGCACGGCCGCGCTGGCCCGGTTCCCCGAGCTGAACGCCACCGTGGACACCGAGGCCAGGGAGATCGTCCGGCTGCCCGGGGTGCACATCGGCTTCGCCGCGCAGACCGAGCGCGGTCTGGTGGTGCCGGTGGTCCGGGACGCCCACGGGCGTACGGCGGAGTCGCTGACGGCGGAGTTCGCCCGGCTCACCGAGGCGGCCAGGACCGGCACCCTGACCCCGGCGGACCTCACCGGCGGCACCTTCACCCTGAACAACTACGGGGTCTTCGGGGTGGACGGCTCCACGCCGATCATCAACCACCCGGAGGCGGCCATGCTGGGCGTGGGCCGGATCATCCCCAAGCCCTGGGTGCACCAGGGCGAGCTGGCGGTCCGCCAGGTGGTCCAGCTCTCGCTGACCTTCGACCACCGGGTGTGCGACGGCGGCACGGCGGGCGGCTTCCTGCGGTACGTGGCCGACTGCGTCGAACAGCCGGCGGTGCTGCTCCGCACACTGTAGGCGGGCGGGCCCCCGGGGCGGCCCGGCGTCGGCGCAGCCCGGCCACCGCCCCGGGGGCCCGCAGGTCCGTCAGTGCGCCGCGCCCAGTTCGATGAGCAGGACGCCGGCGGCGATCAGGACGATGCCCAGGCCCATGACCCGGGTCAGCGGTTCGCCGAACAGCAGCCGGGAGGCCAGCGCGGTCAGCGCGACGCCGACGGCGGCCCAGATGCCGTAGGCCACCCCGATGGCGAGCCCCTCGGCCAGGGCGAGCGAGAGCAGGGCGAAGGCGGCCAGGTAGCCGGCGCCGACGACCAGGTACCAGCTCCGGGCGCCGCCGGGCTGGGAGGCCATCCGCAGCGACAGGGTGGCGATCACCTCGGAGAGGATCGCGCCGGCGAGGAAGACCCAGGTCATCGGCGCGCCCCCGCCTCGCGGCGGTGGGCGGCCTGCGCGCCGAGCTCCACGCACAGCACCCCGCCGATGACCAGGGCGATGCCCAGGCCCATGGTGCCGGTCAGCGGGTCGCCGTAGATCGCGGTCGCCAGCAGCGCGGTGAGCGCCACCCCGCTGGCGCCCCAGATCCCGTACGCCACTCCGAGTCCGAGTCCGGCCCGCAGCACCGCGCCGAGCAGGGCGAACGCCCCCGCGTACCCGGCGGCGACCAGCGCGTACCAGGCGGGCTGGTCGAGCGCCGCCCGCAGGGCGAGGGTCGCGGTGACCTCGCAGGCGATCGCCGCTGCCAGCATGAGCCACTTCCTCATGACGGGGTGCCCTCCCGGTGCGCGTGGTGGTGCTCGCGGAGCCGTGTCGCCGGCCGTGTGGTCATGGCCCCACTGTGCCAACCGGGCCGCGTCCCCGGACGTCTGACCCGCCCCGGTGCGGCGCCCGCTACCGTCGGCGGGGTGGACGGCGTACGGGTGGTGCTGATCGGCGGGACCTCGCACACCGGCAAGTCGACGGTGGCCCGTGCCGTGGCGGACCGGCTCGGTTTCGCGTACCGCTCCACGGACGGGCTGGCCCGGCACCCGGGAAGGCCGTGGCCGACCCCGGAGTGGCGGGTGCCGCCGCACGTCGCCGCCCACTACCGCTCGCTCACGGTCGACGAGCTGATCGCCTCCGTGCTCGACCACTACGCGCGGCTGTGGCCGCGGATCGAGGAACTGGTCACCGGCCACGCCCTCGCGGGCCCGGACGGGGGCGGCGGCCTGGTCCTGGAGGGCTCGGCGCTGTGGCCGGGGCGGGTCGCCGGGCTGACCGTGCCGCACACGGCGGCGGTATGGCTCACCGCCGACGAGGAGGTACTCGCCGCACGGGTGCGCGCGGCGGCCGGCTACGACCGGATGGAGGCTCAGGAGCGAGCTCCGGTCGACGGATTCCTCGCCCGCATGCTGCGCTTCCAGTCGCTGTTGCTCGGCACGGTGGGACGGCTGGGGCTGGACCGCCTCGACACGAGCGACGGCCGCGAGGCCGATGCGCTCGCCGGGGAGGTGGTCGCCGTCGCCGCGGCACAGCACGCGGTGGGCCGCAGCGGCGCCGGATCCCGCTGAGCCGACCCTCCGGCCGCCGCCCCGGCCGGGCTGGGGATACTGGGGGCGTGAGCGGATTCGATGCCGTGGTGCTCGCCGGGGGCGCCGCTCGGCGGCTGGGGGGCGCGGACAAGCCCGCCGTGACGGTGGGCGGGCGGGCCCTGCTGGACCGGGTGCTGGACGCCTGCCGGGGCGCGGGGCGGACGGTCGTGGTCGGCGGACGCCGGCCCACCGGGCGGCCGGTGCACTGGGCGCGGGAGCAGCCCCCCGGCGGCGGGCCGGTCGCCGCGCTGGCCGCGGGACTCAGGCTGGTCGAGGCGGACACCGTGGTGGTGCTGGGCGGCGATCTGCCGTTCCTCGGCGACTCGACCGTGCCCGCGCTGCTCGCGGCGCTGACGGCGGACGGCGCATCCCCCGCCGAGGCCCGGGCCGACGGCCAGGCCGAAGCCCGCGCTGACGCCCAAGCCGACGCCCCTGCCCACGCCGACACCGGCGCTCCGGCCGACGCCGGCACTGGCGCTCTGGTCAACGCCCGCACCGACGCCCCTGCCCACGCCGGCACCGGCGCTCCGGCTGACGCCGCCGCCTCCGCCGGCGCCGGCGCTCCCGCCGCCGCCGAGGGTGTGCTGATGGTGGACGGGGACGGGCGGGACCAGCCGCTGACGGCCGTGTACCGCACCGAGCCGCTGCGCCGGGAGATCGCGCTGCTGGCCGCCGAGCACGGCAGCCTGCCGGGGCTGCCGCTGCGGCTGCTCACCGACGAGTTGGCGCTGCGGCGGATCGAGGCCGGCCCGCTGGCCGCGTTCGACTGCGACACCTGGGAGGACATCGCCGCCGCCCGGTCGCGCATCAGGGACCATGGGCGGGTGTTGGACGAATGGATCGCCGCGGTCAAGGCTGAACTCGGCATCGAACTGGACGTGGACACCGGCCTGCTGCTCGACCTGGCCCGGGACGCCGCGCACGGGGTGGCCCGCCCGGCCGCCCCGCTGACCACCTTCCTCGTGGGTTACGCCGCCGCCCAGGCCGCCGCCGGGCCCCGGGGCGAGGCGGCCGTGGCGGAGGCGGCCCGCACCGCGGCGGCCCTCGCCCGGCGCTGGGCCGAGGAGGACCACCCGACACCGGAGGCCGGGCCGGCATGACCGGAGCCGATGTGGACGGAGTAGAGGAGGCGCTCGCGCTGCTGGCGCCCCTGCCTGGCGAGGGACGCGCGTCCGCCGCACCGGCGGGCCGGGCCGCGTCCGCCGGGGGCAGCGCCGAGACGCAGGCCGCCGAGAGTCATCGGGCGACCCCGTGGGGGGAGGCGCGGGCGCTGGCCGTGCGGCTCGGCGCCGGGCACCCTGTCCGTTCCGCGCCCACCGCGCTGGACCAGGCCCTGGGCCGGGTGCTGGCCGACCCGCTGACCGCGCTGACCGACCTGCCGTCCTTTGACACCTCCGCCATGGACGGCTGGGCCGTCGCCGGACCGGGGCCCTGGACCATCGGCGGCCAGGGACCCGTCCTGGCCGGCCGGGCGCCCGCCGCCCCGCTGCCCGACGGCGAGGCCGCGCCCATCGCCACCGGGGCCCGGTTGCCCTCCGGCGCCACCGCGGTGATCCGCTCCGAGCACGCCCGCACCGACACCGCCGACCAGCTCCACGCGCTGCGCCCGGTCAGCCACGGCCAGGACATCCGCCCGCGCGGCCAGGAGTGCCGCACGGGCGACCAGTTGCTGCCCGCCGGCGCGACCGTCACCCCGGCCGTGCTGGGGCTGGCCGCCGCCGCCGGATACGACCGGCTGCCCACCGTGGAGCGTCCGCGTGTCGACATCCTGGTGCTCGGCGACGAACTCCTCACCGCCGGGCTGCCGCACGACGGACTGATCCGTGACGCCCTCGGCCCCATGCTGACGCCCTGGCTCGCCGCCCTGGGCGCGGAGACCGGAGAGGTCCGGCGGGTCGGTGACGACGCGGACACGCTGGCCCGGGCCGTGGCCGGGTCCACCGCGGACCTGGTGCTCACCACCGGAGGCACCGCCGCCGGACCGGTGGACCATCTGCACGCGGTGATCGAGACCGTGGGCGCGGAGCTGCTGGTCGACGGGGTGAAGGTCCGTCCCGGGCACCCCATGCTGCTCGCCCGGTCCGCACCGCACCGCTATCTGGTGGGGCTGCCCGGCAACCCGCTGGCCGCGGTCGCCGGGCTGCTGACCCTCGCCGAGCCCCTGCTGCGCGGGCTGTCCGGGCGTACCGCCGCCGCCTCGCGTACCGCCGCCGTGCGGGAGGCCGTGCCGGGGCACCCGTTCGACACCCGGCTGGTTCCGGTCGTCCACCAGGCACGGGACGGGGCGGTGGCGCCGGTGCGGTTCCACGGCCCCGCGATGCTGCGCGGCATCGCCGCCGCGGACGGACTCGCGGTCGTGCCGCCCGCCGGGGCCCGTGCCGGCGACCTGCTGGAGATCCTCACGCTGCCCTGGGCGCCGACCCCCGAGGGATGTTTCACGTGAAACACCCTCGCCATGACCAAGAAGGATGTTTCACGTGAAACTTCCCGGCCAGGACGCGATGGCCCGCCGCGCCGACGAACACCTTGTCGGCGGCCGGATCGCCCTGCCCAACCAGGTGGTCGCCCGCCCTCTGCTCCAGGTCGCCCGGCGGCTGCTGATGGCACTGGCCGTGCTGGTGCTGACGATCCTGATCGTGTGGATCGACCGGGACGGCTACTTCGACAACGCCGACGAGCGGGTCGATCTGCTCGACGCCTCGTACTACGCGACCGTCACCCTGTCGACCACCGGCTACGGCGACATCGTCCCGCGCAGCGACAGCGCACGGCTCGTCAACATCCTGCTGGTCACGCCGCTGCGCGTGCTCTTCCTCATCATCCTGGTCGGCACCACTCTCGAAGTCCTCACCCAGCGGACCCGGGAGGAGTGGCGACTGAACCGCTGGAGGTCCACCTTGCGTGACCACACCGTCGTCATCGGCTTCGGTACGAAGGGCAGGTCGGCGATCCAGACGCTCTGCGCCACCGGCCTGAAGAAGGAGCAGATCGTCATCGTCGATCCCAGCAACAAGGTGATCGAGGCGGCGAACGCGGACGGCTTCACCGGAGTGATCGGCGACGCCACCCGCAGTGACGTGCTCATCCGCGCCGAACTCCAGCGCGCCAGGCAGATCGTCATCGCCACCCAGCGCGACGACACCGCCGTGCTGGTCACCCTGACGGCCCGCCAGCTCAACCGGGGAGCGAAGATCGTCGCCGCGGTGCGCGAGGAGGAGAACGCACCGCTGCTGCGCCAGTCCGGCGCGGACGCCGTCATCACCAGCGCCAGCGCCGCCGGCCGGCTGCTCGGCATGTCCGTGCTCAGCCCGAGCGCGGGCCATGTGATGGAGGACCTGATCACCCAGGGCAGCGGCCTCGACCTGGTCGAACGGCCGGTCATAAAGTCCGAGGTCGGCAAGAACGTCCGGGAGACCGACGACCTGGTGATCAGCGTGCTGCGCGGGCACCGACTGCTCAGCTACGACGACCCCGCGGCCAGTCCGCTCCAGCTCACCGACCGGGTGATCACCATCGTCCGGCCCACGTCGGTGCCGCCGACCCTGTCCACGCCCCAGGAGTAGCCTCGCGCCATGTATGCGATCACTGTTCCCGAGCCCGGCGGTCCTGACGCGCTGGTCTGGGCCGAGGTGCCGGACCCCGTCCCCGGCGAGGGCGAGGTCCTGGTCGAGGTGGCGGCCGGCGCGGTCAACCGGGCCGACGTCCTCCAGCGCCAGGGCTTCTACGACCCGCCGCCCGGTTCCTCCCCCTACCCGGGCCTGGAGTGCTCCGGCCGGATCGCCGCGCTGGGCCCCGGGGTGTCCGGTTGGTCCGTCGGCGACGAGGTGTGCGCGCTGCTCACCGGCGGCGGCTACGCCCAGAAGGTCGCCGTCCCGGCGGGCCAGCTTCTGCCCGTCCCGCAGGGTGTGGACCTGGTCACCGCCGCCACGCTGCCCGAGGTGGCCGCGACGGTCTGGTCCAACGTGTTCCTCGTGGCCGGGCTCCGCCCGGGCGAGACGCTGCTGGTGCACGGCGGCTCCAGCGGCATCGGCACCATGGCGATCCAGCTCGCCAAGGCCGTCGGCGCGCGGGTCGCGGTGACCGCCGGCGGCCAGGAGAAGCTGGCGCGCTGCAAGGAGCTGGGCGCGGACATCCTGATCGACTACCGCGAGCAGGACTTCGTCGAGGAGGTGCGCAAGGCGACCGACGGCGCCGGAGCCGACGTCATCCTGGACATCATCGGCGCGAAGTACCTGGCCCGGAACGTCGAGGCGCTCGCGATGAACGGGCGTCTGGCGATCATCGGTCTGATGGGCGGCGCCAAGGCGGAGCTGGACCTCGCGGCGCTGCTCACCAAGCGGGCCGCCGTCGCCGCGACCTCGCTGCGGTCCCGCCCCACGGAGGAGAAGGCGACCATCATCGCCGCCGTGCGCGAGCATGTGTGGCCGCTGATCGAGGCCGGCAAGGTACGCCCGGTGGTGGACCGCGTACTGCCGATGCCGGAGGCCCCCGAGGCGCACCGGACCATGGAGTCCAGTACGCACATCGGCAAGATCGCGCTGGTCAACCCGGACGGTCCGGCCGGCAACTGACGGCCGGTCCGCACCCGGGGCCGGGAACGCGCCGAGGCCCGGTGCTCCTTCACGTGACGAAGGGAGCGCCGGGCCTCGGCGTCGGACGGGCTACAGGTACCGGTGCGGGCTGACAGGTACCGGCCTGGGCTTGCAGGCACCGGCGCGGGCCTACAGGCACCGGCGCGGGCCTACAGGTACCGGCGCGGGCTTACAGGTACGGGCCGGAGCGGACCGCGCCGGGGCGGTGGTCCTCGTCGTCCTCGTCGTGCCCGGAGCCCGGCGGGAGCGCCCGCCGCATCTGCTCCAACTGGGCGCGGGCCGCCATCTGCTGGGCGAACAGCGCCGTCTGGATGCCGTGGAACAGCCCCTCCAGCCAGCCCACGAGCTGGGCCTGCGCGATGCGCAGCTCGGACTCCGAGGGGATGGCCTCGTCGGTGAACGGCAGGGAGAGGCGCTCCAGCTCCTCCACCAGCTCCGGCGCCAGGCCGGATTCCAGCTCCTTCACCGAGCTGGCGTGGATCTCCTTGAGCCGCACCCTGCTGGCCTCGTCCAGCGGGGCGGCGCGGACCTCTTCCAGAAGCTGCTTGATCATGCTGCCGATACGCATGACCTTGGCGGGCTGTTCCACCATCTCCGTCACCGGGACCTCGCGCGACTCGTCGTCACCGTCACCGCCGCCGAGCGCCATCAGGTCCTGTCCCACGACGAGGACCTGGGGGTTGCTCTCCTGCGGCCGTTCATTCCTCGGCATCTCCATGCCGCCATTCTCTCGCACAGGTGCGTCATCACTGGGTGTGCCCCCGTACGAGGGTGATCCACCCTCGTACGGGGGCACAGCGCGGCCGTGCTCCGGCGCCGGTCGACGCCGGTCGGTGTCAGTCGGCCTCGCGGCGGGCCAGCGCGCCGCGGGACCGGGTGACCAGCGCGGCCAGCAGGGCCGCGCCCAGCGGGACCAGCACCAGCAGCGCGGCGAGCGTCTGCCAGGGGATGACCACCGGCACGAACGGGGCGTCGGCGGTGCCGCCCTGGTCCAGCAACTGCTGGTACCACTGCTCCTCCGAGCGCCGCTCGGTGAACCGCAGGCCCACCCCGGGCAGCAGGCCCGCCGCGGAGCCCAGCACCACGCCCATCAGGGCGACCACTCCGCACTGGAAGCCGCTCAGGGTGCGGCGCACCCGGGGCGGGGCGCCGACCGCGGCCAGCGTCTTCAGGTCGCCCTCCGCGTCGGCCTGCGCCAGACCGGTGGCGATGCCGGCCGCACCGATGGTGATCAGCCCGGCGAAGACGGTCAGCGCCAGCAGCACGATGCTCTTCTCGCCGGTGAAGCCCTCCTCCACGTGCAGCATGACCTCGGCGCCGATCTGGTCGACGTCCTGGTCGAGCTTCTGCCGCTGCGGGCTGCTCGGCATCGTGTCGGTGGAGTAGTACGCGCCGATCGGGGCCGTGGCCAGCCCGGCGGCCTTGGCGGCGGCCGGCGGCACGATGCCGTCCAGCCCGTAGGACTCGGTGCCGGCGGGGGCCTGGTAGGCGGGCAGCGCGACCACCGTGCCGGGGGCGGGCTTCTCGGCGCGGGACGCCTCCTCCGCCGCCTTGCGGTCGGTGACCTGCCGGATGGAGATCTGCTCCCGCTCGTCGACGTTGGGCCGGTAGAACGACACCGCCTTGCCGGCCGCCAGCGCCCGCTCGGCCGCCGGGTCGTCGATCTTCAGCACCTTCAGCAGTGCGGCGTCGCCCACCACCAGGCCGGTGTCGGTCACCCCGCCCGAGCGGGACGCGCAGCGCCAGTCCCTGGCCAGTCTGCGCCGCTCGGCCGGGGCCATGGCGTCGGAAGCCGTCGAGCCGTCCGGTCCGATCTTCCACAGCGGGCACTCGTTGGCCTTCGGCACCACCACCTCGGCGTATCCGCAGCCCTCGGCGTCCGAGTACATCCCGCAGCCCGCGCGGCCCACGGTGATCCGGCCGACGTCGGCCGTCACGTCCACCGGCAGGTCCTTGCGGACGGCGTCGCGCAGCGCGCCGGCCTCCCGGCCGTCGCCCTCCGCCAGCAGGGCCGAGACGGCCCCGTGCGGAAGCTGGGCGTCGTACGCCGCGCGCTGCTGGGCCTCGTCGCTGACCTGGTAGGTCGCCACGGCGACCGTGCCGGCGACGGCGGCCAGCACCGCGGCCACCGCCGGCGCCGTGCGGCCCCGGTTGCGCACCGCGTCCCGCAGCGCCAGACGCGGTGACAGCGGCAGCCAGCGGCCGGCCCGGCCGAACAGCCCCACCAGCGCCGGGGTCAGCGCGACCACGCCCAGCTCGGCCAGGGCGCTGCCGCCGGCCACGATGACGAACTGGTCGGAGACCACCGACCCGTACAGCGCGATCGCCGCGCCGAGCACCACCGCGACCAGGCCGATGACCGGCAGCACCCGGCTGGCGCGGCGCACCCCGCGGCGGCCGGTCAGCGAGGCCAGCACGGTCTGCCGGGAGGCGGTGACGGCCGGGACGATCGCCGCGAGCAGGCCGGTGACCACCGCGACCAGCGCGATGGCGAGCAGCTCCAGCGGGCGCAGGTCGAAGCCGCCGAAGCGCTGGCCCAGCCAGTCCTCCAGCCACGGCCGCAGGGCGAAGGTGAGGGCGACGCCGAGCACGGTGCCGACCACCGCGGCGGCCGCGCCGATCACCAGCCCACCGGCCAGCACGATGGACCGGATGTGGCGGCGGTCGCCGCCGTTGGCGCCGACCAGTCCGAGCTGGCGGCGCGAGCGCCGGGCGCCGACCGCGAACGCGGGGCCGGCCAGCAGGCAGATCTCCAGCATCGCCAGGCCGACGACGGTGGCCAGCGAGGCGAGCAGCGCGGTGCCGGCCTCGGAGCTGCTGCCGTAGTCGACGTAGTCCGGGTGCTGGAACATCTTCACCTCGGAGCGGGCCGGCGGGTCCAGGAGCACCGCCCGCGACTGCACCGCCACGCCCTTGGTGTTGGCGTGCTCGACCATGTTCCACGTGAAACCACCGGGGACGGTGACCAGATAGGTGGCGCTGGTGCCGGTGCCGGACAGGCCACCGGCGGCGAGCGCGGTGTCCAGCGGCTTGGACACCGCCCCGGGCAGGGCGTTGACCTGCGAGGTGTCCAGCGCGCCGGGCAGCTCGTAGACCCCGGTGATCAGATAGGGGCGGTCCAGGCCGCGGAAGGTGAGCTTGGAGCCGAGGGACAGCCCGCTCTCCGCCAGGAAGTGCGAGGTGACCGCGACCTCGTCGTCCCGGTCCGGGAAGCGGCCGTCCAGCTTGGTCAGCATGCCCTCGGCCATCGGGTCGGTGGCCGTCAGCTCACGGAGCTCCACGTGCAGCGACCCGTGCGCGGTGCGCACCTTCGCCGAACCGGTGGCGTCCTTCAGGACCCGGGCGCCGGGCGGCAGCGCCGCGTCCAGGTCGGCCTTGCCGTCCGGGTAGGGCTGGTCGTCGAAGTCCTCGGCGGTGATGCTGTTGTCGCCCTCCGGGTTCTGGAGGATCGCCGCCCCGCCGTAGCCGTCGTCCTTCAGCCGGGCGTCGGCCGCGCCGATCGACCGGTCCAGCTTGTCGGATACCGACAGCTGCGAGGTCCGCACGGTCACATCGGCGGCGCTGACGCCGACGATCGGCAGCGCGATCATCGCCAGGACGAGGAACGAGCGCCCCTTGGAGCGCCAGGCGTCCCGGCGGGCTATCCGCAGCGCCGCGCGCCACGAGTGGTACCAGCCCCTCACCGCTCGACCGCCTGACCGCGACCGCGGCCCGGGCCGAGGCCCTGGCCGGTCAGCAGCGAGTCCGCGGCGGAGCGCACGGTCTGGTCGACCACCGCGCCGTCCCGCAGGAAGACCACCCGGTCCGCCCAGGCGGCGAACCGCGGCTCGTGCGTCACCAGCACGCCGGCCGCGCCGGCGTCGCAGCGGGTGCGCAGCAGGCCGAGCACGGACTCGCCGGTCTCGGAGTCCAGGGCGCCGGTCGGCTCGTCGGCCAGCACCAGGCGCCGGTCGCCGACCAGGGCGCGGGCGATGGCCACCCGCTGCTGCTGGCCGCCGGACATCTCGTCGGGGAAGCGGTCGGCGAGGTGGCCCAGGCCCATCTCCTCCAGCGCGGCCACCGCCTCGGTGCGCGCCTTGCGGGCGGAGGTGCCGTCCAGCTCGCGGGGGAGCGCGACGTTCTCGGCGGCGGTCAGCGCGGGGATGAGGTTGTAGTCCTGGAAGACGTAGCCGATGCTGCGGCGGCGCAGCGCGGCGAGCGTCCTGCGGTCGGCGGTGGTGATGTCGGTGCCCTCCACCAGCACCCGGCCCGAGGTGGGCGCGTCCAGTCCGCCCGCGATGGTGAGCAGCGTGGACTTGCCGGAGCCGGAGGGGCCCATCACGGCGACCAGTTCGCCGGGGTGGACGTCGAGGTCGACGCCGCGCAGGGCGTGCACCTCAGTGGCGCCGGTGCCGTGGACGCGGGTGAGCTGCTGGAGTTGCAGCACGGGCTGCGGTGAAGGCATGGGAACGGTCCCCCTCGGGGGTACGGCAGGCGATGGCGTGCGCGTACGGGTCGGTGGATGTGCGGTGGCGCCCAGTGGGCGGGGCGCGATGGTCGGGTGGCGTGCGCCGGTGACGGCGTACGCGGGTGGGATGCCGCCCCGTGTCGCCTGCGCGGGGCGGCCCGGGCGGGTCAGGCCCGGTGGGAGGTCCCCGGGGCGTGGACGGCCGCCGGGTCCGGTGGCGGCGCGTGCTCCGCCGCGGGGGCTGCCGTGCCGGGATCCAGGGCGGCGATCCGGACGAGCCGGGCCTCGCAGTGGTCCAGCCAGCGGGCCTCCGCCTCGGTCTGGAAGATCAACTGCTCCAGGACGAGCAGCCAGGCGATGTCGTCCCGCTCCTGCGAGCGGCCGCTCTCCAGGGCGGTGAGCGCGCGGGCCTTCAGCCGGGTGTAGTCCTGCATGGCCCGCACGGTGTGCCGGCGCTGGGACTGGATGACCTCCCGGATGTCCACGCCCGGTGCGCCGACCGCCATGGCCAGCTTGATCGCCAGCTCGTCGCGGGCCGGGCTGGACCGGTCGACCGGCTGGGCGTACCAGCTCCGCAGCTCCGCGCGGCCGGAGTCGGTGATCGCCCAGAGGGCGTGCCCTGCCTCGTCCTCGCCGCCCTGGGCGACCAGTCCGTCCCGCTCCAGCCGGCTGAGCGTCGTGTAGACCTGCCCGACGTTCAGCGGCCAGGTGGAGCCGGTGCGGGACTCGAACTCCGAGCGGAGCTGAGAGCCGTAGCGGGGGCCCGGTTCGAGCAGGGCGAGCAGCCCGTGGCGGATCGACATACTCAGTATGTATACCGGGTATGCCGGAGCGGGCCAACCATCCTCCGGCGGACCTCGCGGGTCCGCCTCAAGGAGGACGGCCGGCCCGCGGAGGGAGTCAGCGACGGCGGATGCGCAGCCCCAGGAAGCCCAGGCCCAGGCCCATCAGCGCCAGCCCGACGCCCAGGGTGAGCACCGGAATCTGCCGTCGGGGGGCGCTTTCCGCGGGGCTCGCGGCCGACTCGTAGACAGAGCCGGGCGGTGTGCTGCGCCGTTCCGCGGCAGCGGCGGACTCCGTCCCGGGTACCACTTCGCCGGTGCCGTCGCCGCGCCGGTCGGGCCGCCGGTCGGGCCGTCGGTCTGTCGCCGTCGCGCTGCGGACGGGCTCCGCGACGGCGGTCTCCCCGTCGTCCGCGGGCGGCGGATCGGGCCGGCCGGGCCGCGGCCGGCCCTCCCCGGCGTGCCGCCCGGCCAGTGTCGGGCTCGGCCGGGCCGCGCCCCCGCCGAGACCGGGTGCGGTGGTCTCGCGGGTCGGCGACGCGGCCGGTGTGCGGACGCCGGGCGAGCCGCCGGCGGCGCCCGGCGGGGTCCCCGGGCGGCTCGGGCGGGGCGTGGCGGCGGGGGGGCGGGGCGGGCCGGGGGCGGCCGGCGCGGCCCGGGGGCGGCCCGGCGGG
>NZ_PVLV01000121.1 GCF_002982015.1 Streptomyces solincola | reverse complement strand
CCACCGACCCCACACCCCCGCCCGGCGCCGGCACCGCCCTGTTCGACGACTTCTCCTACACCGCCCACACCGACCCGCGGATCGCCGCCCGCGGCTGGTCGGTGCGCTCCGACTCCGGCGGCCCCGGCGTGCCCGGCGCCCGCTGGGCCCCGGAGAACGTCACCTTCGCCACCGCCGGCGGCAACACCGTGATGAACCTGGAGACCTCCACCGCCGGCACCGGCGAGTCCACCGAGCACACCGAAGTCCTCACCCGCGCCCGCAAGTTCAAGAACGGCACCTACGCGGCCCGGGTGAGGTTCTCCGACGCCCCCGCGTACGGCCCGGACGGCGACCGGATCGTGCAGACCTTCTTCACCATCAACGACCTCAAGGCCCCGATGGCCGACGACTACGCCGAGTACGACTTCGAGTACCTGCCCAACGGCGGCTGGGGCGAGCCCGGCAACATCCTCTACACCACCTCCTGGGAGACCTACCGGCCCGACCCCTGGGAGGCGGTCAACCAGCACAGCGAGGTACGCGCCGGCTATGCCGGCTGGCACGACCTCGTCGTCACCATCGACGACCGCGCCATCACCTACCACGTCGACGGGCAGCTCTTCGGCACGCATGACGCCCGCTACCTGCCCGAGCGGCCCATGTCGATCAACTTCAATTGATGCCCTTAGTGGAGATATGTCCATTTTGCGACCCATATCCACTAAGGCTTGGTTATGCCCTTTCGGGGGGCGTAGCCTGCTGACGTAGGTGGAGGTGGGCGTCGTGGGTTTGACGCTTCAGGAAGCTCGGCTGTCGTACCAGGAAGCGATGCGGGCGGCGAAGGTACCGTTCCGTACGCAGGAGCAGTACGGCCAGATCGTCAAACGCCTGGAGAGGCAGTATCCGAACCGGCACTTCGCCGGCATCAAGACCAGCGATCTCTACGACTTCCTGTACGGGGAGGATGGGATCTTGCTGGGTCGAGCTGCCAAGACCGGCGTCTCGTATCGTGCGGCGCTGCGCTCGTTCTTCGCGTACGGCCAGGGGCGGGGATGGACGAAGACGGTCACGGTGGTACCGCAGCCGCCGTTCAAGGCGAGCGGGCCGAAGCCGGAGTGGAATCCCACGCGGCTGAACGAAGCCGAACTGATCCAACTGCTCGGTCGAGCCGATCACCCCGTCTTGCGGGGAATGGTGGCGGTGGCCATAGGTACCGCGTTGCGCGTCTCGGATATATGCAAGATCCAAGTCATGGACGTGAATCTGAACGCGGGGGACCTCTACGTGTGGGTCAAGAAGACGGGTCGATTCGATGCGATGCCCATCACGCTTGATCTTGAAGAAGAGCTCCGCCGATACCTTCGGTGGTACACAGCAGAAACGGGGGCGACGCTCCAGTCCGGAAGCGCTTACCTTTTCCCGGGCTGGCAACATGCCAACGACGGGGGAGTGCTGGGGTGGGTGCCGGACACCTCGCGGCCTTGCGACTACGCCTGGGCCAGCAGGCATCTAAGCGATCTCTACAGCGAGTGCGGGATCAGCGTCCAACCGCGCGAGCGGTGGCACGTCATTCGGCGCTCAGTAGCTCGGATCTACTTCGACATGCTGCGGAACGACGTGTCGTACGACCACGCGCTTCGCCAAGTGTCCGCACTCCTGGGGCATCTGAACTCCAAGACGACTGAAACGTACCTGGGGCTGGATGCAGAGCGGCGGGCAAGGGATGCGTCCCTCCGGGGCCGGAGGTTCATCTCTGCGGCGGCCGGCAACGTCGTGTCGCTGCCAGGTCGCAAGATTCGATAGCAGGGATTTGCCCCCGGACGCATGCAGCGACCGGGGGCTTCCCATGTATTTGGTTGTGTTCTGTAACTACCCGCGCCCTGTGACGTTTGCGGAGCCGGTGCGGCTAGGCGGAACGCCTTAAGGGACGAATCGGTTAGGTTCGCTCATCCACCTCTCACGTCGGGAACGCCGACGCTACCCACAGATGACTTAGCTACCTGCCACACCTTCCCGGACCTGGCTCCGGGTGACTGTCTTCGACTCAAGTGTTGCCTTGGGGAACTTGTCCGGTTTGACCCGGTCTGTCCGTTAGGTCAAACATGCCACCACATTGACCACTGGGCAATACCTTCCTGCGAAAAATTTCAAGATTCTTTTGACCCGTCCGCCCAGGCCGGGGGGCTCCTTGCCGATCGGCGGGGGGTTGACAAGCGCATGAAGGTTGACCTAAGCGGCAATCTGGTGCGTACTGGACAGACGAACCCAAACCCTCGTGGAGAGGGCTACGAATGACTCGACGGAGCAGAGATAAGAAGCGCTTCGGGCAGTGGCTTAAATTGATCATGCTCACCCGCGGCTTGACCGGGGTTGAGATCGCAGAAGCCACAGGGGTCGATAACTCCGCAGTGAGCAAGTGGCGAAACGGCACGCTCCTCCCTGGAGAGGAGGCGTGTGAGAAATTGGCGAAATTTCTCGACGTGGACCCGCTGCGGCTCGCGGTGACGGCAGGACTGATCTCGGAGGAGATCGCTCGCGTCCCGCCCCTCCCACCACCCGATGACACCGAACTCGCCGCCGTGGAGCGGGAGTCCATTGCAGATTTGGTTTCCAAGAAGATCAGCCGCAAACGCGATCGGGAGGCATTGCTGGCAGCGCTGGAGGCGCTGAGCGAGCGCGACAACTACGCGAACGCCCCGGACGGGCAGATGCAAGAAGCCCTGCACAGAATTGATCAAGCAACTCAGAAACTACTCGCCCTACTTGAGGTGAAAGACAGCGACCAATGAACGACGACCGTGACTGCGCAGAGCTGAGCGCCAAAGCTGACCAACTGATAGCAGCCATGGGGGCCGTGGCGAAGTCGTCCGGCCTCCAGGTTTCCGAGATCCAAGAGAGGCAACGACGCCAGCGCATGCTGGTTACGGGCTTGATCGTGAGCTTCGCGCTCAACGCCGTCTTGACCATCGTCATAGCCGTGACGGGTCTGGGCGTCCTCAAGAACTCGGACCGTCTGGAGGACATGCAGCAGAGAGTCGGAGACCAAGTCATCTGCCCCTACTACAAGCAGCTCCTCAAGACCGAGGATGATGTTCCCGCCGGTCTCACCGCGGAGCAACTGCGGGAACGCAAAGCTACGTTCGTGGCCATACGGGAGGGCTATGCACTCCTCGGCTGCAAAGAAAGGAGAGGTTGGTAATGACAAAGAAGAAGCGACCGGTGTTCCTGGTGGTGTTCATCCTGGTCCAGGTGATCTTCCTCATCTGGCTGATCGTCGGCGTGAACACGGCCAGCAGTGGGAGCGCCGATGACTGCCGCGGCCTGACCGGCGACCTGCTCCGGTCATGCGAGGAAGGCAACGACGTGGGCACGGCCATCGGCGCCGGCCTGATCATCGCCCTCTGGGCGTTCGTGGACGTCATCTTCGGGATCACCTACGGCGTCTACCGGCTGGCCCGCCGCCGGCCAGCCTGAGGCACAGCAGAGGGCCCCTCTCCAAGGGAGCTGGAGAGGGGCCCTGCTGCGTCCCCGTCCGTGTACTGCGGGCCGTCCGGGGACAGTGGCGACGCTATCAGGAGGCGTCGACCTCAGCCATCAGCATCCGCAGGGTGAGGCTGTGCTTCTCCGGCGGCAGCGCGTCCATGGCGGCCTTGGCGTACGCCATCCCCGCCGGCTTGTCGCCGCTGCGCGCCAGCATCAGCCCGCGGTGCAGCTCCAGATGGGTGGCGAAGCGGGGCAGCGTCGCAGGAAGCTCTCGCTGCGCCTGCTCCTGAGCATCCACGGCCGCCTTCTCATCGCCCAGACGGGCGTAGAGGAGGGACAGGAACACGTTCATGCGCCACCACGGAACCGCGTAGTCGGACGTCTGCTCGTACGAGCCGGCCTTGTCGAAGATCCGCCGCCCCTCCTCAGCCAGCGTGAGGGCTGCGTCATGATCGCCGCGCAGGGCGGCAGCGTGAGCCTTGCCCATGACGGCGTTGACCAGGCCCAGGGAGGGCTTGCTGCTGATCGCCATCGCCTGGTCTGCGAGGACGTCCGCCAGCCCCAGGGAGGCGCCCTCGTAGCCGAGAGCGATGGCGGCCCGGCCCCGGACCCACACCCGCGCGTCGTCGTCCGCTGACTGGTCTGCCGACTGGGCCGCCAGCTTGTACCAGTGGGCGGCCTTCGCGCCGTCCGCTCCCGGGAAGGTCTTGGCGTACAGGGTCATCAGCCGGCTTGCGACCGACCAGAGGCGGGGCGAGTCGAGCTGCTGCTGCACAACCACCAGTTCCCCCGCCACCCGACGCTGGATGTCCGCCGCGCCCAGGGACATGTAGTCGGTCCCGTATGTGGCCAGCTTGGCTTCCCAAGCTTCGGTGGTCGGCCCACCTTGCAGCCTCGCGGTGAAGCCGGCGGACAGCAGGTCGGAGGCCACCACGGGCGCTATGGCTGCCCCTGCCACGTCGGTCAGAAAGGTGCGGCGTCTCACTTCACCCTCAAGTACGGCTAGCGGCACGTCCAGAACCGCCGACAGGTGGCGCAGGTGCGCGCCCCTCGGCTTGACCTTGCCGTTGATCCACTTATTGACGTACTGCGAGGTGAGGTTCGTCCCGAAGGCGTTGTTGATCTCGTCGGCAAGACGCCTCTGCGACCAGCCGCGCGCCTTCCGCAGGTCGTTGATTAGGGTTCCGATTCTGGACTCACCCGGCATGTATCAAGGATGCCCCTGATGGTGATGCCCGTCCAACTTGCCAGGCGCGCCGCGGAACTTGGCACTGGAAATGACACTATGCCAGACCGTCTGTCAGGCCCCATGGTTTCTGGCACCGGGAGGCTCCCCCTCCCGAAGGAGGCGAGGAGGCAGGGTGTGACGGAAGCGGAGTCTAAACAGTACGTGCAAGCCGCCGCGAGGGCGGCCAGCGATGACATAAGGCACGCCCTCAGCGTCATGAACCTGCGCACCGCGACCGTGTTCCCGGGGGAGATCGTCAACGGGTCCGGCACCGTCCAGGTCATCCTGCGGACGGCCGACGCCACCGAGTTCAGCGCCTGGATTCGCTCCAGGGCCAGAGCCCGGGACTACCAGCAGCACTTCTCCGCCAAGGACGCGGAGCGGAGGGCCGCGGGGTGACCTACGGACCGCTGGGACACGCAACCCTCAGGGCCCAACCGTGGGAGGTTCGCATCGGGGACCTCGTCGAATTCGACGGCCTGTACTACCCGGTCCAGTCCACGGAGGCCAGGAACGGGATGACGACGCTGCGCTTCATCGCCCATCCGCCCTTCACCTTCGACTGCCCGATTTACGTCTGGCGGCCGGTGACCCACGAAGGCAAGGCCGCCGGCGTACGCGCCTACTCGCTCAACCCCACAACTCCTCGCTGAGCCCACAGGCTCCCCCGTAGAGGCCCAGCGAGGCCGCATCGACAACCCCCTGTCGATGCAACCCGTCCGGCCGGTTCCTTCGTCATGGGGACGGTCGCCGGCCGGACGGGTCCACAGCTCCCCGCCCCCGCAAGTGCACGACAGCCTGGGGATACCTCCGGGCTGCCCTACTCGCGAATGGCCAAGCATGGCCAGGGAGGAACGCACATGCAAGATGTACGCGCCTTGCTCACCCCGGCAGGGTTTGAGGGCGTCGCCGCCACGGTTGTGGACAACAACCCTGGCATGGACCGGGACACGGCCGACCGAGTCGTGACCGAAGCGCTCAAGTTCGTGGTCACCGCGGCGAAGTTCCCCACGGTGGACATCGCCCCCTCGAACGCGGTGGACGAGGGCTGGCACGCCCTGGTGCTCCACACGCGGCTGTACGAGAAGCTGTGCGAGGGCCTGGGGCATTTCGTACACCACTTCCCCGAGCGCCCCGACACCGGGCGGGACGACCCCCACGTCCTCACCCGCACGGTGGCCACGATCGAACAGGCGGGGCTCAACGTGGACGCCGACCTGTGGATGGAGCCGAACCGATCCCTGGTCGACGTGGGGACCGCGAGCATGCACACCCCGATGCCCGGAGGGTGCGGTCCCATCCGGCCCGGAAACTGCGCCACGCACGGTGGCGGTGGCGGCGGCGGTGGGGGTGGCGGCAGCAAGAAGTAGGGTGTCCGCATGAACGCGGACGAGGCCAGGAACGTGGACGCCGTCATGCGACAACTGGGCCTTCCCGGAGTGGTCGCCCCGGAGGACCCAGAGAAGCCGACTGGCCCTTGGAGGGTGTACGACAGGGCTGATCCGGCCACGCGCCAGGACATCACCGCGAAGACCCTGGCCGCCCTCGCCCGAAGGTGGGACCCCATTCCTCCCCAGGGGCCCACGCGAGGCTTCGTCATCCCCTGAAATGCAAAAAAGCGCCCCTCTCCGCCGAGTTGGCAGAGAGGGGCGCAGTTTGCCGGGCGCTACCCGGCGCGAGACCGGGATCACCCCCTAGGTCAGCCCTTGTTCGGGACGGCGTACGTGACGCCCAGGGCTCCGAGCACGGACAGCACGACGGTGACGACGTCGCCTGTGTCGACCATGCCGTCCTGCGTGACGGCGACCAGGGTGCCGGCCGCGGCAGCGAAGGCTGCGACGACGGCCTTGGCCATGTATCCGACCTTGATCATGATCTGTCTCCTTACCGGTACTTCTCGGCCCAGGTGGGGTAGGGCCGGCCGACGGACGCGGGAGCGCTGTCCGCACGGTTGTTGGCCAGGCCGTTGCGCCCCTGGAAGTAGGCGCGGACCTGGTTGCGGGCGCCGGCGGCCATCTCGCGGTCACCGATGGCGCAGGCGTGTATGTGGTACGAGAAGCCCTCCGCGGGGGTCCGCACCCACGCGGCGAAGCCGACCTGGCGCAGGGCCTTGACGAGGGCCTGGCTGGACGAGGCGATGTCCACGACGCCGCCCCCGTCGTGGGTGCCGGCGCTGGCCGCTACACCGCGGTTGTAGGACCCCTGGGAAAGCCGGAAGCCGCTGCCGTGGATCTTGGCAGCGGCTTCGAGCATCGCCTTGGTCCGTTGGTTGACGGTCCGGCCTCCGTAGGTGGTGCGCCGGTAGTCGTGCGCCGGCTCCCCGGAGGCCGGGGCCGGCGGCGGGGGCGGGGCGGGGGCCGGCGGCTTCGAGCCGGAGCCGTACGCCTCGCGGTGCAGCTCCGCCCACCCCTTCGGGCCGATCTGGACATCCCGCCCGCCGGACGAGAGCTCCACATTGGCCCGGTAGAAGGCGGCGACGCCGTCCTGGGTCTTCGGCCCGTAGTTGTCGGCCTCCGGAACGGCCTTGTCCATGTAGCCGGCGGCCTTCAGCGCCTTCTGGAGGCCGCGGGCCGAGGGGCTGGTGCTGTTGGGCCGAAGGCCCTCGGGGAAGGCCGGAGGCGTGTGGGTGGTGCCGCTGCCCGGGGTCGTGGGCTTCGGGGCCGGGGGCGCCGACTGCTCGGCGTAGGCCGGCCGGCCGTACCCGGCGATGTCCCGAGCGGTCCGCACGCGCCGAGCGCACGAGTCGGAGGTGTTGCCTTCGATCGTGTAGACGCTGCCGCCCTTCACGTCAGTTACCAGGCCGACATGGTCGATGGCGCCGACGTTGTCGGTCTGGCCCCAGTCGAAGAAGACGATGTCCCCTCGCTGAATGCCGGCGACGTCGCGGTGCCAGCGACCCTGCGACTGGAACTTCTGCGCGTGCCACACGGTGTAGGCGTAGTCCACGCCGAAACACACGGCCTGGAAGTTGTCCGAACCGCGGGCCCACTCGGTTATCGCCATGTTGCACCAGGCGGCGCGGGCGAAGCCGGAACCGTTGCGGTTGGCGTACGCCGTGGTGATGGCGTTCGGCCGGCCGCGCATGCCGAGGGACTTCTCGGCCTGAGCGACCATGCCGTCACGAGTCCCCATCGTCATCACCCCCTCCGTACACGCCGCCGTCGTCCGGCTCACCGAACATCTCGGCCAGCAGCTCTTCCTCGTTGTCGACCGAGGGCCCCGGACCGTCGTCCGGCAGCTCCTCGTTCACCAGCTCGTACTGGTCTTCCTGATCAGGCATGTGCTTCCACCGCTTCCAGTGCGCCCTTCAGCCACTTCGTGAGCTCTTCGCGCTTGTCGCCCAGGTCGTTGATCAGCGCGGCGAGCTCCACCCGCCGCTGCTCCAGGGCGTCGATCTGCTTCTGCCGCTCCGTGTGCGAAGCGGAGACGATCTGCCGGGCCTCGGTGCGCGCGTCGATGACGATCTGGCCGGCCTGCGCGTGTGCATCAGCCACGGCCTGGTCGGCGGTCTTCTGCGCGGCGACGAGGATCGCCTTGACGGACTCCAGGCTCGGCTGGTCCGGGTCCTGCGGGACCGGCTGCCGGGCAGCGTCCAGGTCTCGCTTCAGGCGGCGGATCTGCTGCTGGAGGGAGTCAACCTGCTTGTCCCTCTCGGCGAAGTCGACCGCCACCTGGTCCAGGAAGGCGTCGACCTCGTCCTGGTCGTAGCCCTCCCGGATGCGGGTGGCGGTGAACTGCTTGCGCTCGATATCTGCGGGTTCCAACATCGAGATCTCTCCTTAGATGTTTACTCCGTTGGAGCGGAGCCACTGGACCGGGTCCAGGAAGTTGCCGGCCGCGAAACGGGGCGCCAGGCGCAGCTCCATGTGGAGGTGCGGGCCGGTGCTGTTGCCGGTGGAGCCGACGTAGCCGATGACGTCGCCGGCCTTGACGGTCTGGCCGACGCTGACGTTCTTGCCGGACAGGTGGGCGTACAGGGTGTGCTTGCCGTCCGCGTGGCGGAGCTGCACGTTGATGCCGTACGACGAGGAGCCGTCCGAGGCGACGACGACACCGGCGGTCGGGGCCTTCACGACGGTGCCGGTCGGCGCGGTGAAGTCGGTGCCGGTGTGGTAGCCGAGGGCGTAGCTGGCCCTGGGGTTGCCGAACCGCTGGCTCACGCTGGCGTCGATCGGGGACACGAACCGGGCGCTCGGCGCCGGCGCAGGGTCGTCCGGCTTCGGGGCCGGCTTCGGGTCCGCCGGCTGCTGCTCGCTGGCGCCGCCCGTCGACATGTCGCGCAGGTGCGCCCAGCCCTTCGGGCCGATGGCCGGGTCCCGGTCGCCCTGGGCGTACTCGGGGTGCTCGTCGTGGAAGGCCACGACGGCGGCCTGGGTCTTCGGCCCGTAGTTGGGGTGCGTCTGAACGGCCTTGTCCATGTAGCCGACGCGCTTCAGCTCCTCCTGGAGTTGCACCGCGGACGGCTGCTGCTGGTTCGGCTTCGGCAGTCCGTCGGCGTACGAGTCGCTGGAGGCCGCGCCGGGCACCCTCAGCTCCATACCGATCTTCAGCCGGTCGGGGCTGTCTCCGATGACCGCCTTGTTGGCCTCGTAGAGGGCCTGCCAGCCGCCGGGCACGTTGAGCTCCCGGGCGATCTTGATCAGGTAGTCACCGGCCTTGACGGTGTACGTGTCGCCGCCAGTGGCCGGCGGAGGCGTCGGCTTCGGGGCCGGCGTCGGGGTTGCGACACCGCCGTACGGCGTGTTCGACAGGCCGACGCCGCAGACCGGCCACGCGCCCCTTGCCCTGCGGCTTGAAGTTCTGCCAGCCCTCGTGAAGCACCCGCTCGGCCACGCGGATCTGCTGCTCCTTCGTCGCCAGGTCGGCGCGCGGCGCGAAGGCGGTCCCGCCGTACGCGACCCACGTCGACTGAGCGAACTGGACGCCGCCGTAGTAGCCGTTGCCGGTGTTGATCGCCCAGTTGCCGGAGGACTCGCACATCGCCGTCTTGTCCCACTCGGCGGCGGTGGCCGCACTGGCGGAGCTGGCGGCGAAACTACCAGGGAGCACTGCTGCGCCGCCGAGGGCGACAACCGTCCCCACGCGACGCACCGTCTTGGTCGGAGTGTTTTCCTTACGATGCTTTCCGCGACTCATGTCACTGCCTTTCAGAAGAGGTCCACCATTTCCAGCTCCACCGGCAGCGGCGGAGGGGGGACCTGGTTTTGCGCGAGTTCGGACCTGAGTACGCGAATGTGCCGAACGGCAATGCGAAGAAGGGCTGCTTGAGCCTCGATCTTGTTTGCCAGCCGGTCCAGTTCCTCTTGGTCCTGCTGGCGTTCTTCGCGGTATGCCGTCTTGAACGCTTCGAACTGCTCGCGGTCTACTTTTCGCTGTTCTACTTCTACGGATGCGCGCTGCACCTCGCTTGACTTCTGCGCGGTGTAGCGCATGCCGAGGTAGGCGAGGAAGCCTGTCATCGTGCCGCCGCCGAGGGCGGTGATGAGAGTTTCCGATACGGCCATCAGTCACTCCCTGGACGACAGGCGGGCGATGTCCGCAACTCCCTGCATCCCGGCGGCCAGAAGGATCAGGGCGGCATAGCCGGCCCAGAAACAGGCGGTTCGGATGCCGATCCCCCATGCGACATATCCGAAGGAGGATGAGATCACAGCGTCCGTAGCCCAGAAGGCAGGCGCAGGAAAGGCCGCCATGAAGCCGATTCGGTCCTTACCAGGAGGCCAAAAGGCGTTCACGACGGCGATAGTTCCAAGCGCGATCTGCGCGATTCCGACGAAGGTTGGACCGATGAAGCCTGCAACCGCGTACGCCGCAAGGGCGTTCGGCGGTGCTACGACGGTCGACCAACCTAGGATGATTTGTATGAGACCAACGGCGAGCAGAAAGGCGCCGCGCCGAGTCATGCGGGTTTTACTCCTCATAGGAAGTACTCCACGTTGAAAGCAACCCACGTGGGAGCGTCTACCGACACGTTCACGGTGGCGCTGTGGCTGTGGCTGCCGAAGCTGAAGTAGTGGTCGTGGCTGCTGACGCTGTGGGAGTGGGAGCCGACGACGCCGTGCGAGTGGCCGTCCGGGTGGACGGTCGTCTCATCGAAAGGGTCTGTGCTGCCCGTGCCGCCGGGGCCGCCGGTGTTGGTGTAGCCGCCGTAGCTGCCGGCGCTGCTGGTGGAACCGGAGGCGTAGGGCGCGGTGGTGGTGCCGACCAGGGTCACGTTGCCGTCGCCGTTGAAGTCGACCTTCACCTCGTTCGAGCCGCCGGCTGCGTCGCGGGGTACGAGCATCGTGCGCCGGCTGGCCGGGCGGTACTCGGCGTCCAGCGGGGTGGCGAGCACCTGGACGCCGGAGCCGACGGTTACGCCGCCGCGCCACTGCATTTTCCAGGAGCCGTTGTCCAGGACCCGGCGGTACTGGAGGGTGCCGTTGTTGTTGCCGTTGTGCGCCCAGCCGGAGGTGAGGCCCGCGGTGATCCAGCCGCCGGCGCCGACGCCGGTGAGGTCTGCGACGTGGCCGAAGGCGATGATGTCCGCGCCCTGCTTGAAGATCAGCACGGTGTGGCCGATGCGTGGGCTGTACGTCTCCTCGATCCGGACGCCGTCGATCGTGGTCGACGTGTCGCCGCTCATCTGCACGCTGATGGTCGGCGGGGTGCTGGCCGCGGAGATCGCCGTCACGATCGCCTTGCGGATCGTGGCCGGCTCGAAGGACAGGGCCGGCTTGTTGATCTCCGTGGCGAGCAGCCGGAGCTCCTGGTCCTGCTCGGCCTTCGCCTTCGCCGCCAGCTCCTCGGCCGTAGGTGGAGTCGGGGTCGTCATCCGCTGCTCACCCGCCTCTGCCTGAGCGTGAGTTGCTGCTTGCCGTCCTTGCGCAGCGGAATGTTGAAACTGTCCAGGGCGTACAGGCCGGAGACGCCGGACTGGGCCCTGACGACCTCCACGACGTCCCCGGCCTCGAAGGACGGGTTGACGGCGGCGGAGATGCTGAGCTGCGAGGTGTAGCCGAGGTACTGGGCAAGGACGGCTCGGGCTGCCGCGGTCGCCTCGTCCGTGGTCTTGACCAGGGAGTCGGTGACGAAGGTGGGCACCTCGCCGTAGCCGCCGTACCGGTAGGTCGGGGAGGTCGGCTCCATGTCCCACGCCTCGCCGCGCACCGGCGGCTTCTCGTCCCCCGCCGACTCGCCCGTGACGATGACCCCGTTGTAGCCCGGCTCGTCCGAGTACACGCGGGTCAGGTCCGTCATGATGCAGCCCTGGCCTTCGATGTACGTGAAGTCGGCGGCCGGCAGGGCGTTGATGTCGTCGGGTGGGGCGACGACCAGGCGCCCTTCGACGTCGAAGTAGATCTCGCAGCCCATGGACTTGGCGAGCCTCGTCACCGCGTCCCACGGGTCCGCGCCGGCGTCGTACAGCAGGGGCGCTGTAGTGGTCAGCAGGGTGGTGATGGAGTCGTACTGCACAGCCGGAAAGGTGCGCCGGACGATGTCCTTGATGGCTTGCAGCACGTTGGTGCCGGCCGCGATGGTGTACGGCACCTGGAACTTGTCCCGCGCGATCGTTCGGGAACGGTCGTACGCCTCGATCTGGATCGTCGGGGCGCGCGAAGTCTCGTCGGCAACGGTGGACCGGGACAGCCGGAACACGCCCAGGGGGCAGACCTCCGGGGGTGTCCCGTCGCTGTAGACGATGCCTCGGTAGGGGCGCAGCTCGGTGCCGTGGGGCGTCAGGATCTCGCCGGAGGCCCGTGGCGTGAGCAGCCCGGTGGGGTCGACGCACCGGAGGTTCAGCTTGCGCCGGATTGATGCGGTGCGGTCGACTCCGACGTCTCCTTCGATGGTCGGCAGACGGACGGTTTCCAGGTTTCCGCTGATGACGTCGACCCACGAGATGATCGTGTGTGACTTGCGGAGGGTCGCGTAGAACTTGTCCGTCTGCCGCGCCATGCCTCTACTCCTCGGGGGCGACCTCCACGAACGTGACGGTCACGTAGCGCCGAGGGTTCTTACGGCGCTGCCCGGTGGGCAGCAGATCTGAGGAAAGGTCCCCGATAGACCGCACCCACCAGGAGTGGTCGACGTCCGACTGGAGCAGGAGCGTTCGACCGCTGTTGAGGAGCTGTTTCAGAGCTGCGTGCTCTTCTCGGGTGACGTGGATCTTGAGTGTGAAGGTGTCCGACTTGTATCCCTCGGTGATGACCAAGGGGTAGTCCTCGCCCAGGGGTTGGAACTGCGTCGCGGTGTTCGCGGTGGCGACCACGAGGTTTTCCCACCGCACCGACAGGCGCAGGTTCTTGGACAGGTCGCTGATGTCCTTCAGCCACCAGTCGAGAGCCGTGAACGTGGCCTCGTTGCTGGCTGGCCCCCAGCCGGAGGCGTAGCGGTCGCCGGCCAGGCCGTAGGAGATCGTCTGCACCCGGTAGCGCCGGTTGTGCAGCGGGACGATCGTGTGGTCCGTGTAGAGCAGATTGCCGCTGGCGTCCTCGAACTCGGCGCCCACCGTCTTCTGCCCCGGCAGGACCCGCCAGGCGTCCCCGTATCCGGTCCCGTCGTCATCCTGGTACTCGATGATCGGCTTCGACCAGACCGGGTGCTCCGGCCGGGCCGTGCCATCCCTCCACGTCGGCTCGACGCCCTCAGGGGTCGAGCCCAGCGAGAGGCCGACGCGGTCGAACTGCACGGTGTCACCGACGCTGCGGCCGATGGCGGACAGCTTGGGCCGCATCCGGGTAGTGCCGGCCGGCACATCGAACGACGCCCAGCTCTTCACCCAGTCGGTGTCGTTGAACGGCGCGCCGAGGGCCGCGGCCTCGGAGATCTTCTGGTTGGCCCGGAAGAACTCGACCCCGAGAGCCGGGGTGCCGGCGGTCGAGCCGAGGAACTGCGCGGTGATCGTGACCTTCCCCTTGGCGGAAGTGATCACGGTCTCGTCCACGTCGGATATGTCGACGGTCGTGTTGGTGTACGCCGCCGCCGTACCTGCCTGTGCTGCCTCGGCCGGCTTGATGAGGCCGACCCAGGACGACATGGCGTTGGCCGATGTTCCCGACCCGGGGGCGAGGGTGCCGTAGACGGACTGGAGGCCGACTGCGGCGACGCCGTTGGAGTCGTAGACCGCGGTGCTCATCCACGGGTTGCTGCTGCCGTTGTTGTTGTCGACGCGCTCCGTCTCGTTGGCTCCGGGCGGAGGGTTGGACGACAGCGGCAGCGGCTTGATGATCCCGATCCAGCCAGCGGAGGTGAAGACGTCGCCGCTGAAGGAGCCGGTGCGTGAGTGCGTGCCGGTGGAGATCTGCCCGTTGGAGTCGGAGAACGCCATGTGGACGTCGGGGAAGCCACTGAGCGACGTGGTGTCGTCGGTGCGCTCCTTCACGTCGCCGTTGTCCCACTGGTCACCGAACGGGGTGGTGGCGCCGAACAGGCTGATCCGCCATGCGCGGCTGTTGGTGTTGGTCACCGTGCCGGTGGACACCGACAGAGCTCCCCGCGCGGTGCCGCCGTTCTCCGCGATGAACTGGTTGGCGGCCGTCTCCGCGTTGCGGTAGGCGACCGCGACCGTCATTTTCGGCTGGCCCCACTCGCTGGAAGGGTGCGTGCCCGTCCAGGAGTTGGGTTCGCTCGCGCCGGCGGTCCGCTTGTAGACGAACATGGTGAAATCGCCGGAGTGTGCGTCGCCGTTGCCACCGTTGCTGCGGTGGAGCCGGCGGACCTGTGTCCAGCCGGAGGGTGCGGTCGCGGTATCGACCTGGCCGGAGTAGCCCACGGCCGCGATCATCAGGTCTCCCGACTGGACGCCGGCAGGCTTGTTGATCACGAACGAGGTGGTGTCGCTGTGCTGCTTCCAGGCCGACGAGCGCCCCACGAACATGATCGACCCGGGGTCCGACGAGCCGGGCGGCTGCTTGTTCGCGGTGAAGGTTCCGCCCGATACGTCGTCGCTCGCGGCGAAGGCGGCGACCCGCCAGGCGTTCGGGTCGGAGTTGTAGATCGTCTGCGTCTGGTGGACCAGGGCGCCGGACGTGTCGGTCTTGACGTTGTCCACGACGAACTGCTGATCGGCGTGAGCGGCCCCGCTGTAGGCCACCACGACGGCCGTACGCCGGCTGCTGGAGGCCGACACCGCTCCCGTCCAGGTGGAGGGGTCGGCGGCCAGCCCGGTGCGCTTCAGCACCCACAGGGCGATGTCCGTCGAGCCGTCATCCACGCTGGAGGTGTTCGCCACCGTCCAGCCCAACGGGGGCACGATGGTGCCGTGGCTGGTGGAGGTGACGAAGGCCAGCATCAGATCGTTGTCCGCCAGGCCGGCCGGCTTGTTCAGCGTGTAGTTGGTGCCGGTCGTCGGCGTGGTGAACACCGCGCCGGTCGCCCGGTAGCCGATGGAGCTCGACACCGCGTTGTACGTCATCTGGTGCGTCTTGAGGCCGTGCGAACCGAGGCCGGTCGCGGTGACCCGCTGGCAGGTGGTCGCGCTGTTGGCCTGCACCCAGGCGTCCGAGCTGGGCGCCGGATCGTCTCCGGTGGCCAGGAACGAGGTGAGGAGGTTCCGTGAGACGTGCCCGCCGTCCGACCAGGCGGTACCGATGCCGTACATGAGGCCGGCATGGTCCAGGTAGTGCACCTCGTTGATGGCCGGCGCGACGACCTGGAGAACCAGCTCGGCGTACTTGGTGGCCGCCAGAGTGGTGCCGGTGGCGACGATCTCGGTCCAGGTGTCGGTCTCGTCGGTGGCCTGCGCCTGGACCGCGGTGGCGTCCAGGAGTACGTGATCGGTGTCGTACTGCCGCAGCAGCAGCTTGGCCGTGCGCCCGGAGGTCGCGGCCTTCACCTGGCCGCGGATGGTGACCGGCGCACCGCCGACGACCTCGATCTTCGTGGTGGCCGCGAACATGTCGGCCGCCGAGGACGCCTTGACCGACATGGACGCCTCGCCGGTGGCGAAGTAGGTGGCCGTCGACCGGGTGAGTACCGCGTTCGTCGGCACGTAGCCGAGAGGGTCAGTGGCTATCTCGAAGTCGGCTTGCTGGACGGACAGCAGGTTGCTGCTGTCCCGCATCTGAAGGAACGCCGAGCTGGTGAAAGCGTCCGGGACGACGGTGGGGACACCGACGCCGGGGACGCCGGCCACACCGGCGTTGTCGTCGCCGGGGACGCCCGGGGCCGGCCCCTGAATGGTGAATGCCTTGCCGGCCCAGTTGCTCACCGCGTTGTGCTGCGAGTAGACCCGCACGTACACGTAGTACGAGTCAGGGTTCAGCGACGTCGGCAAGGTGTAGGTCGATGCCTCGCCCTGGACCGTCTTGGCGAACACGGGCGGGGCGGTGCTGGGGCTGAAGGTGCTGCTCGCCACCTGGACGGCCGTGAAGATGCGGTACTCGGCCTTCTTCTGCGGTTCGCCCTCCTCCTGCTGGTAGCGCCATTTGACCACCGGCGAGGGGGTGTTGACGGTGCCGACGGGGGCCTGGACGCTGACGGTCGGGCGGGTGTGGAAGTTCACCCGGCAGTAGAACTGGGTGATGCGAATCGAGTCGAAGAGGTTGTTATAGGAGAAGCACCGGAGGCGCAGCTTGTTGAGCCGGTGGATGTCCCAGAACTTGCCCAGGGGGTCGGTCGTGTAGGTGCCGACCTCGAACGTCTGGTAGGTGCTCTTGGCGTACAGAGTCCTCGTGGTGTAGCGCGAAGGATTCTCGGACGAGAGCACGTTCACGGTGACGCAGCGGGGGCCTGACCCGGCTTGGGTCTTCATGCGAATGAAGACCGTCACCGAGTCGATTATGGCCCCATCGGGGAGGTCATCACAGTCAAGCGGGAACTTGATCTGCGCGCCTCCCCGATAGCTCGGGCAGATGATTCCGCAGTCATCCTCAAGGTAGCCGACGGCTTCCCAGATTTGAGTGACGCTGGCACCGAAAAAGCTCCAGCCATCATTCTCAACATCCCCGTCGGGGAGAATGAGGAACGATTGCGTCATGGCCCTTTACCTTCCCTTGCCCACCCCCTGCTGCATGAGCGAGCGCAGCTTGGGAATGACCTCGTTCTCGATCTCACGAACTGCCTCGTGGTCGAGATTTCCTTGCACCGTGATCGGAATCGTGATGGTGGTTTCTCCGCCGTCGCTGCGCACGACCGGGATCGGCCGGCTGTCGCTGCGCTCCGTCCGGCAGACAGAGACATCGACGGAGTCCATGAACCGGGAGGCGAAATCGGCCGGCCGGAACGAATCCAGCAGGCGAGCCGTCCCCCGCTGAGCGCCTGCGGTGTACCGGCGGGCCCACTTGTTGGACTTGATCCGCTCGCCGCCCCTGAGCTTCATCAGCTCGGGACCGCGCTCACCGATCCAGCTCCAGCCGCGGCTTGCACCGGACGTCCCGCTGGCGAGACCGCCGGGAATGCCGAGACCGTCACCGCCACGCCGGAAGTCGTCAAGCTGCCACTGGGCCTGCGGAGACAGGTCGCTGGCGCCTGAGTAGACGGCGTGGATGTGCTGGTTGCCCGGCCAGTCGCGGTACCAGGCCGCGAAGCCGGCCGCGTGCAGCGCAGGCAGCAGCTCGGGCCCGCCGGCGATGTCATAGACACCGCCGCCGGAGTGCGTACCGGCCGAAGCCGCCACCGAGTTGCTGTACGGACCCTGGACGATCATCCCGGAGGAGATGCCGGCCGCCGACAGGGCTGCCGCTGCACTCCCGTTCGCCGCGCCCAGGGAGCCGCCGGCGCCACTGGAGGCGGCAGCGGCCTGGGCCGCCGCGAGAGCTTCCGCAGCAGCGATAGCCGCTTCGGTCGCTGCGATGAACTCCTCGATCTTGGCTATCGCCGTGTCGAGCTGGGCGACGATGGTCTCCACCATGGCGGTGAAGGCCGCGCCAACCGCCTCGTTCATCGCCGTGGCGGCTTCCGGCATCGTCGTCTGCATGTGGGTCTCGAACGGGACGACCTGGCCGTCTCGGATTCCAGTCCACTGCTCGGCAGACGTCGCGTTCATCGTCGTCCAGGCGGTGTCGGACGCGGTCTGCATCGTCGTCGCCATGGTCGGCATGGTGGTTCCCTGGTGCAGTTCGGCCTCGGTGAAGGTCGAGTCCCGCATCAGGACCCACTGGGCCGCCGACTGGGCGTTCATGTTGGTCCAGGCGAGGTTGGACGCCGTGTTCATCTGCGTTGCGGTCAGCGGCATCGTGGTGCCCTGGTGCTGCTCGGCAGGGGTGAACACGGTGGCCAGCATCGCGTTCCAGTTGGTCAGGGCGCTGGCGTTCATCGCTGACCAGTTGGCCTGCGAGGAGCCCGCCATCAGGTCCAGCTTGGCGGGTATGTCCGCGCCGACCTTCTTGCCCACCAGGTCTGTGGTGGTCGTGATGGCCGGGGTAGCGGTCACGCCTGCCTGAACGGTTCCGTTCCAGGCCGTCTGAGCCGTCGCCAGCATGTGCTGAGCGGCGGCGATGATGTCACCGAACCAGCCCTCGCCCTCGGGCGCGGCCTTGAGCTGGTCGATGATCGGGCTCTGGAGCGGTGTGGTCTGCGGCATACCTGTGGCGGGCACCGGCGGGAGTGCCGGAGCTGCCGCGTTGCTGAGGATCTGCGCAGTGTCCTTGGCCGGGGTGACGGTGTCGCCGCCACGCATGTTGACGATCTCGGGTCCGTTTTCACCGACGAGTGCCGGGCCGGGCAGCGCGCCCGGGGTTCCGAGGGCGTATGCCTTGCCGGTCGGGACTCGCCCGCCGTACCTGTCCTTGATGTAGGCCGCCGCCGCTGCCATGTTCGCCAGCGGGTCCAAGATGTTATTGGACGTGCCGGGGACATGGTACTTCTGGAAATTGGGCGGAATGATCTGCATAAGGCCCTGAGACGGAATGCCGTTGCGGGCGTTGATGTCCCAGTTGTTGATGGCGTTCGGGTTACCGGTGGACTCGATCTGCATGCGCTGGAGGAACGCGGGGAGCTGGCTCGGGTCCAGCCCACCCATCACCATCGCTTGCCTCGCCAACGGAGCCCAGGATTGAACCGACTGGGCGCCTGCGACGGAGAAGGAGGCGAACTGTGCCATAGCGGATGCTTCGGCTTCCTTGTTCTTGCCGATCAGGAAATCGATAGCACCCTTAATGACTTTCTCGCCCATGGCGATCAGGATTTTGCCGAAGTTGCCGGCAGGGTTACCCCAACCGGACAGGCGGTCCTTCACCCACTTGAAGGCGAACTCGAATGCGTCGTCCGGGATCAGGCCCAGCAGCATCTTGCCGATGCTTCCGAGGTCCGGAAGCAGGGCGCCGGCCACGCCACCGGCGACCTTGGCGGCACCGCCGATGACCTTGCTGGCAGCGTCGGCCAGGTCCTTGCCCGGCGTGATGTCCGGCCCGAAGTCTGGGCCGATGCCGGAGCCGAACAGGCCGCCGCCGTCTTCCTTCTCCTCGGAGCCTCCGCCGCCGCCTCCTCCGCCGAACAGGCCGCTGAGGCCGTCCAGCAGTGAGCCGAGCGGGAGGCCCTGAGCGACGCGGCTCAGGATCTCGCCGGCCTTGCTCAGGATGCTCTGGAGGAAGCTGGGTATCCCGCCGCCGCCACCGGCGCCGCCGCCTCCGGAGCCGAGGCCGGAGCCGCCAGCCCGGAAGCTGGCCACCTGCGCGCGGGCCGGCCCGGACAGCTCCGGGTGGTTCATGAGCACCGCGTGGATGTGCGGGGACATCCCGTGCTCGGGTCCACGAATCCAGGCCGCGAAGCCTGCCGCGTGGAGCCGAGCCAGCATGGCCGGGCTGGTGGACGAGATGTCCACCGCGCCGCCGCCGGCGTGGGTTCCGGCGCTCAGCGAGCCGTGACTGTACTCGCCCTGCGAGATCAGACCCATGGGTACGCCGGCGCGCGCCAGGGCCGCCGACGTCATGCCGCCGACCGCGAAGTGCGGGACGCCGAACTTGTCGAGACTGGGTGCGCCTCGACCTGCTCCTCGGTGCCCTGCGAACTTGCGGTTGGCGCCGTTGACGAAGCCGGGACCGCCTAGGCCGCGGACGGCCTCGGGAGTGAGGACGCCTTCGCCCTTGGACAGGATCGCCGGCACGGTGTCCTTGCCGGGCGCGTAGCCGCGTAGCGTGCCGCCCTTGCGGAGGTTGACGGGTCCGCCTGCGGCGTAACCCTGCATCTCCGGGCACGGCTTGCCGGTCATGCCGCCGTACGCGAACGTGACGATGCCGCCCGTTGCCAGGGTGGGGAAGTTGACTGTGCCGATTTCCCCGATCTTGACGTCAATGCTGAGAAACGACGTGACGTTGTTGAAACCCTTGATCAGGGCATTCACGATCCCGATAACACCGTTGATCGCACGCTCGATAATTCCGCCGATCTGGTTCCAGATCGTTCGCGCGATGTCTCGCAGGGCGTTCCACGTGGCGTTCCACGCCGTGCGGATAGCGCTGCTGAAGGTGTTCCAGGCGTTGCGAAGCGCGGTAAGGAGTGCCTGCCACGACGCCGACATGGCGTTCCAGATGGTCTGGGCCGCCGTGCGTACCGCCGTCCAGAACGCCTGCCAGGCCGCTCTGAGGGCTGCCGACCACGTGTTATACGTGTTCCGCAGCAGGTTGAGAAGGGCCTGCCACGAGGCGGACAGTGCATTCCAGATGGCCTGCGCTGCCGCGCGAAGAGCGGTCCAGAAGGCGTTCCAGGCTGCCGTGAGGGCGGCAGACCAGGTGTTGTACGCGGTTCGGAGGAGGTTGAGGAAGGCTGTCCACGCCGTTTGCAGCGCTGTCCATATGGTCTGGGCAGCAGTGCGAATGGCGTTCCAGAACAGGTTCCAGGCCGCCGTCAGCGCAGCGCTGAACGTCGTATATGCCGTCTGTATCGCGGTGAGGAAGGCGCTCCAGGCAGTCTGAAGCGCAGTCCACACTGCCTGCGCAGCCGTCCGGACGGCGGTCCAGAAGGCGTTCCAGGCGGCCGTCAGCGCGCTGCTGAAGGCCGACCATGCGGTCTGCATCGCGGTGAGCACCGCAGACCAAGCCGTCTGGATTGCGGACCATACGGCTTGTGCAGCCGTCTGGAGCCCGGACCAGAAGGCCGACCAGGCGGCGGAAAGCGCCGAACTGATCGTCTGGTAGGCCGACTGAAGGGCCGACAGGAACGCCTGCCAGGCGGCCTGGAGGGCGGACCATACGGTCTGCGCGGCTGACTGGACTCCGGACCAGAACGCGGACCAGGCCGCGGAGAGGGCGCCGGAGACCGCGGAGAAGACGGTCTGAAGCGCGGAGACGAAGGCGGACCAGGCAGCCTGGAGGGCTGACCAGATGGTCGTGGCCGCCGCGCTGATCGCGTTCCACACCGCAGACCAGGTCGCGGAGAGGGCGCCGGAGACCGTGCTCCAAATGGTCTGGAGGCCGGTGATGAAAGCCGACCACGCGGTCTGGAGGGCGTTCCACACCGCCATCGCTGCCGCGCTGATCGCGTTCCAGACGGCCGACCAGGCGGCAGAGAGGGCACCGGAGACCGTACTCCAGATGGTCTGGAGTCCGGTGATGAACGCGGACCACGCAGCTTGGAGGGCGGACCAGATGGCCGTGGCCGCGACGCTGATCGCGTTCCAGACGGCCGACCAGGCGGCGGACAGGGCACCGCCGACGGCGCTCCAGATGGTCTGGAGGGTGCCGACGAACACCTGCCATCCGGTCTGGAGGGCGTTCCAAACGGCGGTGGCCGCTACCTGGATAGCTCCCCAGACTGCGGACCAGGCAGCGGAAAGGGCACCGCCGACAGCCGACCACACGACCTGGAAGCCGTTGACCACGGCGTTCCAGGCGGTCGTCAGGCCGGTCCAGATGGCCTGTACGGCGGTGGAGATGCCGGACCATGTGGCGTTCCAGGCGGTGACCAGGGCACCGGAAACGGCCTGCCAGGCGGTGACCATGGCGGACCCGACGGCGTTCCACGCCATCTGAATCCACTGCCAAGCAGTAGAGGCTTCCTGCTTGATGTTGTTCCACCAGTTGATCCAGAACTCGCGAAACCACTCGCACTTGTTCCAGAGGATCACGAACGCGGCCACCAGAGCGACGATGGCCGTAATGACAGCGCCGATCGGCGTTGCGATGAAAGCGAGGTTGAATGCGCGCCAGACGGTGATGGCCACCATGACGGCGCCGCGCAGGAGACTGAGGACGTGAACGAAGGCGGTAAAGAGAGCCGCCACGCCCTGAATGACCATCATGCCGAGAATGGCGACGCGCCAAGCGACGAACGCCTGGGCGATGGCTGCGATTACCCCGGGAGGTATGGCCGCGACAATCTGCGCCAGTACCGTGATCAGGGTCATGGAAACGGGCGCGAGCTGCTGCATGGCCGCGAGGATGTTCTTGAATGCGGCCCACAGAGCGTCGAGCATTTCGCGAACGGCCGGCGTCTGGGCGCGGGCCTCCCGGATGAAGCGGATGAAGCCACCCTCGGTGGACCACTTCGCCAGCTCCGCGGCCCCGCGTGCCAGGCTGTTGGCCAGCTCGGTGCCCAGGGGGGCGAAGGCGCGGAACGCCTCACCGAGAACCGTGGCCATGGAGCGGCCGGCAGCGATCAGGGCATTCAGTGAGGGGACACCCTGGGTCATGACGACCTGGATGAACCGCTCGAAGCCGTCGCCCTTCAGCCAGGCGGCGATGGCGTTGGCTACGCCCTGCATGCTGGGCACGACGGCGTCGAAGAGCGGCTTCAGTTTGCCGACCGCGACCGCCATTGCCGCAAGGACTGTGGTTGCAACTCCCAAGCTCTGGTTCTGAGTTTGGGAGATGAAGCGCTGCCAGGAAGCCGTGAGTGCGTCGAGCGACTGGAGGAAGGCCCGCTGTGCGGGAGTCATCCTGCGCAGCGCGGCGTCGTACTCCTGCTGGGCCTGCAAGACCTTGAGGAGCTGCTTGGCGTACGCCTCGGTGCCCGGCTCCAGGGTGGCCAGGGTCGCCCGCTGCTGGTCGAGGTTGGCCTTGAGCTGCTGGACGGAGTCCCGCAGGCTGAGGGTGTTCTTGATCGCGCCGCCCATGGCCGCGCCGAACACCCCGAGGGCGGTGCCGGCCGACACTCCCATGGCGGCCAGGGCCCCCGCGTTGGCCGCCGCCACGGTGGCGACGGGGAGCAGCGCGGGGGCGATGGCGACGGCCGCGACCTGGAGGCCCTGGAAGCGGCGAGTGGCGCTGACTATGGAGCGGTCGGCGGCGACGAGCTCGTTGCGGAATCCCGCGATGTCTCGTCGGGCCTGGCTGACGCCGTTACCGTCGTAGCGGCTGAAGATGCTGAAGCCGAGGCTTGTAACCGTGGCCATTTACTATTCCCCGTCTTCAGTTGTCTCGCCAAACGGCGGCGTCACCCAGTCGTCGTCTTCGTCCTCCTCTTCAAGAGGAGAAAGCGGGCCGAGCAATTCGTACCGGCGCTTGTAATGCTCCGGCTTCGGCGCTGGGCCCTTCTTGTGATGCTTGTCGGTGAAGTGGGCCTGCCCTGTGAGGTAAGCCTGGAATTGCAGCAACTCATGAAGAGAGGCCAGCAGTTCGGCTTGCCATTCATCGGTGAGCGCCCCAGTCGCTCTGTGCCACGCCTGCCATTCCGCGAACTCGCGGGATGACATGCGGCGGAGCAGTTCCTCACAGGGCTGGCCCAGGGCCTTGGCTAGCTGGAACTTGAATCCTCGGCCGGGGTCTCTTCGAAACCCTCGGTCAGCTCCTCGATGTCGTCCTCGGACAGCGCGTTCATCTCGTTGCACTTGTCGAAGAGGCGCTGAAGCGCGGAGGCCGACTTGTTGCCGAGGCGGGTGACGTCGCCGGACTGGAATATCCGGCGGCCCTCCTCATCCACGATGCAGAGGGCGACCAGGCGGGCACGCAGGTTGGCGAGGTTCTGCTTCTGCTTTCCGCCGCGCATCTGGACGGTGGACGCCTCGAAAGCGTCGCGCTCGGCGGCGGTGAGCATCTTGAGGCGGACGTCACCACCCCACTCGGGGACGTGGACGATCTCAACGGGGAGGTCGTCGGCGGCGAAGATCTGTTCCTTCGTCAGAAAGCCCATTGCGGGTAACTCCTTTTCTTTGCGGGTCAGCGGGTAAGAAAAGGAGCAGGCAGAGGCACCCGCGAACCTCTGCCTGCTCCGGTCTGTTACGGCCTGAATCCGCCGGCGTCGGCTATTTCCCTGGCGGAGTCTTCGATCAATTCAGTGAGGCCGTTCTCGAATTCGTTTTGAGAGTCGTCCATGGTGTCCATGAACCAGGAGTAGCCGGGGTTGGAAAACCACCGGTCTCGGTCACCGAAAAGGGGGTGACGCCAGCCGCTCCTCCGGTCGAGACCGCGCGGGATAATCCGCTCGTCGGGCTCGCTCATGGACGTGGTGATGCGGACGCCGGCACGGCCGCTGACTCTTACGGCGACGCCTTCGGCTACACGGGCGCGCAGGCCGGTGTGCCCCGCGTTGCCGGGGGTCGGCAGCGCCAGTACGCGCGCACGCGCCTTGGCGGCCAGAGGCTCTGCCAGGTTCTCGATCCGGTCCCGAAACCGCTCGGGGAAGGCGGCGTCGACCTTGGCCAACGCCGCTTCCACCCGCCGGAATTCGGGACCGGTGACGATGACGTACTGAGGCATCAGGCCGTGGCGCGGACGATGCCCTGACGCTGCGCCGGGAAGGTCACCTCGGTCTCGGAGAGGTCACCGACGTCTCCTGCGAGGGGCTGGTACTCCAGCAGGATGCAGGTCGCGGAGTACTCGGGGTTGGTGGCCGACTTGGCGCTGGCGCGGGGGCGCACCTTCACCAGGAACTCGGTCTCCAGGTTCCACAGCGGGTACAGGGTCGCGTCGACCTCGCCGGCCGCGAAGTCCTGCTGGAAGTTCAGCTCGAAGCTGTCGTCCTTCAGGCCGTGGGCCCGCTCACGGCCGTCACCGCCGAAGTTTGTGGTGTCGATTTCGTCCTTGACGAGGTTCACCGTCACCGAGGAAACGTGCGACGAAAAGTCGACGCCGTTCACCTCGATGAAGCAGTCTCGCAGTACGAGCTTGGCCATTGTGCTTTCTCCTTAACAACGGCCAGGAACGGCCGCACGGTGCAGAAACGTGTCTGCAAAAGGGCATGAAAAAAGCCCCCACGGGTTTCCCGTGAGGGCTTTCAGGTGGTGCGGGGACTACTTGTCGGAGCCGGCTCCGTCGCCGTTGATCACGTCGGCCGCGCCGTCGCCGGCCGCAGGGTCGCCGGGTGCCGGCTCGTCCTGGGGGTCGGGCTCGGGCGCCTCAGGGCCCCTGGTGTCGGGGTCGGGGGCGTCGGCGTCGGGGTCGGCCTGGTCCTCGGCGGCCTCGGCCTCCGGGCCGGACTCCTCGGGCTGGGGCTCCCCGTCGGGGTAGTCCGGCAGAACGGGCTCCAGGTGGCCGGCGTCGACCATGATCTGCTCCTGCTCCTCGGTCAGCTCCAGCTCGACGGTGTCGCCGGGCTGGACGCCGTCGACCGCGTGCGGGCCGACGACCTTGTATGCGTGCACACCGGGCTCGGGCTTCTCGGGCCGCGGAGGCTGGATCGCAGGCTTGTGCATCAGCTCATCCTCACGACAGCCACGGTGACGCCGGTGACGCCGCCGGTGCCGGCGACGTTCAGGGTCGCGCGGCTCGAACCGTCTGCCGGGTCGAACGCCTTCCGCATGGGAATCCAGAGCTCCCCGGTGGTGGCGGCCAGAGTGAGGCCGGCGTAGGTGTACGCCTGCCCGTACTCCGTCTGGCCGGGCACGGTGACGGTGACGGTCTTCGCGTTCGAGTCGGTGTTCCGGTAGACGACGAACGTGTTGTGTCCGCTACCGATCTCTGCGGTGTCGGATGCAGCGGCGGCAACGAAGGTCGGCTTCGTTCCCGCGTTGACGATGTTGTGTGTGCTGAGTGCCGCCATCGGGGCTCAACCTTTCTTAGTTGCTTCCGTCCGTATGAACGGTCACGGTGAGGATGGCGCCGGTGTGCTGCACCTGCGCCGCCTGGAACGTCCCGCCGTAGCCCCTCATTCGCTTGACCATGGCGTCGATGACGTCGCTACGTCCGAGCGTGGGGTTCTCGTAGACGACGCGGCGAATGCTGTTCGGCCCCGCGCCGGTCAGGAACTCGTCCAGGAGCTCCTGCTGTGTCTGGCTGTTCTGGCGTGCGACCAGGACGTAGACCTCGAACTCCCACGTGTCCAGGCCGCGCTGGAAGGCGCCGGTGAAGTCTCCGGTGGACGGCTTCACGACGATGGCCGGGAGCCGCAGGACGTCCGGAACTTCGGAGTAGTCCTGCAACTCGACGGTTACGTTCTGCCGGATCACGGTCGCCAGGGCTTTGCGTATCTCGCTAAGGCTGGCCATCAATCAGCCCACCAGCAGCTTGTGTCGGGCGTAGCGAGCGAGCTTGCTGGCCGCGACGCGGTTGTCTCGGATACGGACCGGGCCCCACATGTCCATGCCGGCGACCCCGAAGGGGGCGTCCTTCATGTTGAACGCCTCAGAGGCGATGATCAGGCACGCCTGCTTCACGGGACCGGGGACCTCCGACCAGCCCCACTTGGCCGTCACGCGGACGGAAGCCAGGCGGAGGCTGTAGCGCAGCAGGGCGCGGCCGGTGAGCCGGTAGAAGGGCCAGCCGGGCTGCCCGTCCACAATGCCGTTCGCGGGCCCTACCTCGTAGTCGGCCAGGGGGACGACCTGCCAGGTAGTCGGCCCCGTGGCGACCTCCACCAGCAGCCCGTCGGTGGTGTAGAAATCGTCGACGTGGACCACGCCTGACCGGTCCGGCCGGTAGACCCGGGCGGTGGCCGAAGTCGCCTTGTTGAACTGCCGGTTGCAGATCCGCTCGACCTCGCTGCTCGCGGCTTCGATAGCCATCTCCGCGGTGAGGTCCAGTCCGATCGTGCCGGGCTTGATGTTCGCGTATTCCTTGAATTCGGTCAGCGTGACGTACGGGTCGCCTATGGCCATGCCTTACTCCTTGGAGGGCAGGGCCTTTGGGGTGTCCTTCGCGACCGGCTTCGGGGCGGCGGTTTTGCGGGCGGGCTCGGGCCTGGGGGCCGGGACCTCCTGCTTCGGCGCCTCGTACTCGTAGTCGATCTTGAGGACGTCGAAGAGGCCGCCGTGCGTCTTCAGTAGCTCGTGGCCCTCGCGGACCGTGGTGCCCTTCTGGATCATGCGACGTGCGCCGATGGCGAAGGTCTCCCGAGCGATGTAGATCTTGCCTTCGCTCATGATGTTGCTCCTCTTGCTGGGGCGGTGCCCGGGAGGAGTGCAGGATCGTTTCTGCACTCCTCCCGGTTACCGGTTACGGCGTGTCGCTGACCAGGGCGCGGAAGGCACCCGGGACGAGCACCCGGGAGGTGTTGCGCCAGATGGCGAGCAGGCCGCGCTGGCCGGTGGGCCGGCGGTTCGGGCCGAGCAGGTGCGGGACGAGCTCGACGCTCATGCCGACGCGGTCCAGGATCAGGAACTGCTTGAGGTCACCGAAGACGAGGTAGGGCACGGTCTCCGAGGTGGTGTCGGCGGACATGGCCGAGACCTCGTGCGCCGGGTAGCCCAGCAGCTCGGCCGGCTGGCCGGCGCCGATCCGGGTCCACAGGGCGTGGCCGTCGGTGGCGGCGAACTGGCGGATCTTGTTGTAGATCATCTTGTTGCCGAGGAAGTGCGCGCCCTCGCGCCAGCGCGGGGGCAGGGCCTCCTCCAGCTTGTAGACGTCGCCAGCCACGAAGGTGTTCGTGGTGGCGGACTCCACCAGCGTGGTGGCGCCGGTGACGATGCCCTGGGGGTTGGTGCCGGTGCCGGAGCCGGTGACGAAGGAGACGGACTCCTCCTCGTCCTTGGCGTCCTGGAGCAGCCGCGCCATCTCCGAGCGCATCTGGTTCCAGTCCTGGTCGATCTCGATCGAGAACGGGATGAAGCCCGTCACTCGGGTCGGGGTGACCTCGGGCTGGTCCAGGGTCGGCTCGTTCGACGCGACCTCAGCTGCCTCCGCGGAGCGGGAGACGGTGATGCCGGCCGTGGTCACGCCCTGCCACGCCTTCGTGGTGATCGACTCGACTCGGGCGTAGCGCCGGAGCGGGTTGATGCGGCCGGAGCTGGTGAGGATCAGCGTCGGGTCCAGAGCGAACGGAACCGCGTAGCCGCCGGTCGGGCCGGTGCCGACCGCCAGCGCGGCACGCTCTTCGGTGGTGAGGCCGTCCGGGGAGAGGGACGAGGCCAGCTTGCCGAAGGCGCGCTCGTAGAGCGGGGAGCCGGTCTGGAGGACGCGCTTGGCGAGGGTGCCGTGCTTGTCGTCCACGGTGTCCAGGAGGTGGGAGATCCGCTCCTGGGCCGCCTCCTTGTTGACACCGGCGTACCGTCCCTGCTCGATGGCGCGCATGGCGTTGTCGCGGTAGAGGCCGGCCATCTCGTCCACGTTGCGGGCCTCGTGGCGGATCGCGCTGAGGTCGTAGATGTTCTCGGCGCGGCGGTGGAAGGCGGGGGAGCGGCGGCCCTGGTCGACGCCGGGCTCGCGGTGGGCCTTGTCGTCGGCCAGCTCGCGCAGGCGCTCGGCGCGGGCGTTGGCCGCCTCGATGGCGCGCTGGTGGGTGTTCATCTCCTCGTTGAGGTCGTCCCACTCGCGGGCGATGTCGGAGGGCAGCTCGGCGCCGCTGTACTCGGTGTCGATCTCGGTGAGTCGAGAGCGGATCTCGCCCTGGCGCGACGCGCGCTCCTCGACGGTCATGGTCTCCATGGGGACACTTGCCTTTCGTGTTTCGGGGGCCGCCTTTTGCGGCGTGGGAGGTGTTTCTGCGTGTCCCGTCGGGGTGCTCTGGGGAGCGGCGCTAACGGGGTCGACCCGCGTTTCCTCGGTCTCCACTTCCGGGACCACCGGGGCTTCTTCTGCGGGAGGTTCGGTGGTGCGTTCCTCGTCCTCGGGCGCTGCCTCAAGGAGGGTCTGCACGTACTGCTCGCGTTCGCCCTCGGAAAGGGAGCGGACGCCGACGGAAGTCTCGGGATAGGCCGGGAATACGACCGGGCCGGCTTCGAAGAGCTTGACTTCCTTGATGGTTCGCTGGAGGGGGCCGCGGTCGCCCGCTTCGTACAGCAGCTCCAGGAGCTCGCCGCGGTCGCGGATACGCTTTCCGTCGCCGTCGGTCCACTCGTCGCGGACTACCTTGAAGCGGAAGCTCATGCCGCTGATGGCGCCGGCTTCGATCGCCTGCCGGATGGGCTCGACCACCGGGTTGTCGAAGAGTCGGGCGGAGACGAACAGGCCCTCTCCGTCCTCGGCAAGCGTTTCGATCTTGCCGATGGGGACAGAGCCCGTGCGTACGTCGTGGCCGTGGTCGAACTGGAGCACCGGCGTGCGCTCGCGGATGGTCTTCTTGAAGGCGCCAGGAGCGATTCGCTCGCTGAACTGTCCTTCCCACGAGTTGATTTCGGTGTCCGTGTTGAAAACCGCTGCGTAGCCTTCGAGCGTTCGGCCGTCGCCTGTTTCGCCGGAGCGTTCGGACTCGCCAACAGGCGTGAAGTCCACGGCCCGCAAGCAGAGCCGGTCGGGTGGGTCGGTCATTTCAACTCCCTTGCGGGCATGCAAAAGGGCCCCGCTCCCGAAGGAGCAGGGCCCAGAAGTGGGTGGTCGGTCAGCCGCCGATGACGGCGCTCACGGAGTACGTGAAGGAGGGGGTCGTACCGCCGATGACGCTGCGGGTCCGGATGAACTCGGGTGCCGGGAAAGCGCCGGAGCTGGTGGCCGCCGCGGTGAAGTTGGCCGGCGCAGAGCCGGAGCTGCCCGCTCGGTAGCCGCCGGCGCCGATGGTGCCCAGCTCGACCCAGGCCGTGCCGTCGTTCGAGCCCTCCACGACGACCGTCATCGTCGGCGTGGTGCCGGAAGCGGCGGTCACGACTACGTCGACCACAGCGACCGCGCCCTCGCCGGTGTTCACGGCCTCGCCGGTGGTGCTGGACGTCTGCGCGCCGCCGGCCTTCAGCGTCACCTGCTGGCCGCGCCGCAGCACGTTGTTGAAAAAGCGCATGATCCTGTTCCCTTACGGTTTCGCCGGAGGCTTCTTGGGTGCGGGCGCGGTGGTCTTCTTCGCTGCCGGAGCGGCCGGCTTCGGCTGCTGCGACTGGGGCCGGTACGGGCGGGGCCCGCCGACTTGCCCTTCGCCCTCCGGGCCGTTCGGCAGTGGGGGCTGGAGCTGCACGGAGTACAGGCCGGTGTGCTTGAGGAGCGTCCAGTCCTGCTTTCGGACGGCCTCGATGATCGACTCGGGCGTGTAGCCGTCCTGGATCAACTTCGTGATCGTCGTCGCTTCCATGGTCTGGATCTCAGCGAGCTGCGCGACGTCGTCCTTGAGGAAGCCGATATCGCGGTCGTCGTACCAGAGCCGGGCGTCCTCGGGGACGCGGACCAGGTTCTCGTAAGCCGCGCACAGGGACCGCCACAGCGGGCGCATGCAGCCGTCCGCGAAGCCGTCCTTGGCCGCTTTGAAGTTGCCGGCGTTCAGGGAGGAGCCCTGCATGCCCTCAGAGAGGCCGACGACCACCGGGTGGACGCGCAAGGCCGCGGCGATGCGGGTCTCGCCGGCGCCCTGCGTGTTGCGGAAATCCAGCTGGCGCAGGTCGTAGGTCAGCGGCTTCACGTCCGCCCCACCGCCGAGGTAGAGCGTGGAGTACGCGTTCTCGACTCCGGCGTGTGAGGCGTCCATGGCCGCCATGAACTCGTTGAACTGCTCCTGGGTGACGGTCTCCTTGAAGGACACCGCTATCGCCGGAGTCGCCGCGTTCTCGAAGAACTTGCCCTTGTGGCGGGTGGCGGCCTTGTCGCTGGCGATCTCACGGATGATCGGGGTGAGGGGCGACATGCCGCGGTACATGGCCTCGGGGTCCGGGATCGGCGCCCAGTGGGCGATACGGCCCTGAGAGCCGTCCACCGGGTAGAGCTTCCACCGGTCCCTGTCCTGCGTACCGCCAGGCTTGTAGAGGTAGCCGGCGACGTCGCACTCGACGGCCTCCTCGGGCGGCTTGGTCAGGATGATCTCGGTCCAGTCGGGGCGGAGCCAGCGGATGCGGCTGCCGCTGCGGACGGCGTAGTGGTTGCCGGCCAGGTCGGCGTGCTGGATCGCCCGCGCCAGGAGGTCGCCGGTCTGACCGGACGGCCACGGCTTCTCCAGGACTGCGAGATCCTTGGTGCCGAAGAGGTCGGCCGGCCGGCCCTGGCGCATCTGCTGGAACTGGAAGCGCGCCTCGGAGAAGACCAGCATCCGCGCGAGCATGCAGGCGAAGACGATGCCGGAGCTCTTGTAGGCGGACTGGACGTAGCCGAGGAAGTCGCTGGGCACCCCCTCGGAGGTGCCGTTGACCGGCGGGCCGCCGCCGATGGCGTAGGCGTTGTTCTGGTAGTGGAGGACGTTCTCCATCCAGTCGTCTATCGTCAACCGCTGCTCTGCTTCGGGGGCGCCCCGGAAAAGCGAGGACCATATCTTAGCCATCTCGCTCACCCCTGATGTTTATGGCGCTGACGATGCCGCCGAGTGCGAGACCGCTGCCGACGAGCCCGTATGGCCCGAAGAGCCAGATGACTCCGGCGGTCATGAGGAGAAATGCGATGACGAGCGCGATGAGCGCTTCCGCCCTGGTCAAAGCGCGTTACCTCCGAACTACCCATGGGGCGGCTGCCGCAGGACGCTCGTGGAGCAGCTTGCGGTATCCCCACGCCGCGAGAGTGACGCTGACGAGCGGAGATATGTCTGATGAGGAGTTTTTCTTGTCCCAGGCCCATTTATCGGCGAGGTCGCGCTTGTCGGCGCCGGCTACCGCATTGGTGAGCGGCGTCTGGCCGATGTGGACGATGCGCGGTGTCTCGCCCTTGCGGGGGACGATGCCGGAGTAGAACTCGCCGCACGCCTGGGCGTACTCGTAGGTGGTCGGAGAGAGCACCTTGATGCCGGCTTCTTCGAGCTCCCCGATGAAGGCGCCGGCCTGGCCGACCTTGTCGATGACGACGGCCGCCGGCCGGAGGGAGGCCCACAGCTCCTTCAGGCGGGGGACGACCCACTGAGTGCCGGGGCGGTGGTCGTACTGCTCGTAGCCAGTGATCTCGACGTGCAGGAGGTCGTCGGGGTTCTTGCCGCAGGCCCCGATGGAGGAGAAGGCCCGGTTCGGGCTGGTGTCGACGGCCAGGAGCAGCAAGTCGTCCTTGCCGTCCAGGATGAAGCTGGCCTCGTCCGTGCGGGCCTTCCAAGAGTCCTCACCGATGACGGCCCACTGGTCGCCGTCCACGGGCCAGTCACCGACGCCTAGGCGCTCCTGGGCGAAGGTGTCGGGGTCCATGGAGCGCTGCTCGGACTGGACGTGTTCGACGCTGATGCGGATTCCGAGGCCGGGGTTGGCCCTGGCGAAGGAGGAGACCGCGGTCGGGTCGTCGTGGTCGGTGCAGGTGGACAGGCAGAAGTCGGTGCAGGCGTCGATGGACCACTCGGCGTAGAAGAGGCGGTGGTCGTTGTGCTTCAGCGCGCGGGAGCGGACGCGGCCGAGCTGGGTGGACTCCTTGTCGCCGGCCGAGCCGGTGTACCAGAGCTGCGGGTTGGGCCTGGCGGACAGCGTCGGCATCAGGGCGCCGACCTGGCTGGAGTCCAGGTACATGGCCTCGTCCAGGATCAGGCAGTCACCGGTGAAGCCACGGCCGCCGCCCTTGGTCCGGGTGCGGAAGCGGAGGCGCTGGCCGCTCTTGAGCTCGATGCCTTCCTCGCCGTGGGAGCGGGATACACGCTTCACTTCGGCTTCCAGGTCGGGCGTCTGCTCGATCAGCATCAGGATGCGGGCGAACGCCTCTTTGGAGGTGTCGAATTGGTGGGCCGAGTGGATGATGAGACGTTCACCGAAAAGGTAGAGGCCCGCCAGTTCACGGGCCTCAAGAATCGAACCTTTTCCGTTCTGCCGACTAACGACTAGGCCGACCTCGAAGGCGGCCCACATGCGCTGCCACTCGTCAGTGAATTCGTTATAGAAGGTCTGCTCTTTGACGGCGCACGCCTGCTCCATCGTCCAGACCTGCCACGGGTCGAGATTCAAGCCCGCCAGGGCCGAAAGCTCAGCTACTTCGCGTCCCAGACTTCCGACCGAAGGGGGCAGGTGTTGCAGTCTTGGCATCTGGTGTCCGAGAGGTGACGCCTCCTCGTATGACTGCAAGGCGGCTCACCTCCCCACCTTCAGCCGGAAGAGCTGCGAGCTCTTCGCAGATCTTCTGTAGACGGAGCACCAGGGAGGCCGTGTCGCCGGTGCGGAGCTGGGACATCTGGCAGGAGCGGCACCGGTTGGCTTCGAGCTCGTGCGCGACGTAGTCCCGGAGGGCGGTGAGTTGGCGCCTGCGATCGCCGGAGGCGATCTCTTCCTCCAGGCTGGTCTTCTTGGCCATCTCGCCCCCTTACGCGCGATGCTGGTTGGCGGTGGCGGCCGACGGGGTGATATCGGTGACAAGGTTCTGAAGGAACGCTTCGCCGCCGGTCACGATCGCTCGACTGTTGAAAGTCGTCTGCGGCGTCGTGACGGTCGAACTTGCCGCCGTGTTGGAGTATTCCGCCCAGCCTTCGATACTGTTGAAGATGATGGAGATGTCTACGGGCGTCGTGCCCAGGATCTCGATGGCTGCTCTCATGGCGTTATGACCGGTGCCGGTTTCGCCGCGCTGGATTCGGTTGCCCATGATGCAGTTGTCATTGTTCGCAAGGTTGCTGATCTGGATGCCGGAGTACGTGTTGTGTGTGGCGCTGCCGCACTTCCGGAAGTAGTTGCCCTGAATGAAGTTGTTCTGAGAGGTTGCGCCGATCAGCATGCCGTGCCATCCGGTGTCGCTGATGCGGTTGTTGGCGACGAGGCACTGCGCGCTGCCGCTCAGAAAGATGCCGTCGGCTCCGGTGGACCGGATGGTGTTGCCGTTGATGTTGTTGAAGTGGGAGCCGCTGATCGTGATGCCGCGGTTATTCGTCGGCCCGAGGGAGTTGCCGATCACCGTGCAGTAGTTGGCGAAGCTCAGCGAAATGGCCGGGTTGGTGTTCGCGGTCGCCGTGATCACGTTGTTGGAGACCGTGCAGTCCCGGATCTCTCGGCCGGAAGCACCGTTCAGGTACACCGCGGCGATCTTGAAATCCTTGCAGGTGTTTCCGTCGATCACGATGCGCTGCACGACGTTGGCCGCGTTGCCGGTCACCTCGATGCAGCTTCCATCACCGACACTGCCGGGGCTCAGGAGCGTGTTGTTGGCGATGACCGAGTCAGTCCAGGAGTACGCCTGCACTGAGTTGTCCAGGGACCCGTTCGACGTGTTCCCGATGATCCGAATGCCGGTATGGAACAGGCCGGCGGCGTCGGTGTGGCTGCCGACCAGGCGGCCGAACACCCCCAGCCCGGAGCCGTCCTCGGCCGGGCCCTGGTAGCAGTTCGTGACGCTGACGTTCTTGCAGGCCGTGGAGGACCCGCTGACGTCGATCTGGATCGCCTCGGAGAAGACCCGCATCGTGCCGGTGGTGTTGTCCTTGAAGCCCTCGAACCGGCAGCCGTCGATCACGGCGCCGTCCACGGCCTGGACCTCGATGGCGTGGTACGAGGCCACATTCCGGATCGTGACGTCCCGGACCGTGATGGCCTTGCAGTTGATGAAGGCCATGATGTTCGCGCTGTTGTCTATGGCCCAGGACTGGCCCTTGCCGTCCCAGGTGCCGCCGAGGACCGTGATGCGGCTCTTGCCGGTGTATCCGGACTCGCCGCCCTCGTAGTTGCGCAGCATCTCGAAGTTGCCGGCCCCGGCGAAGATGTAGGCGCCGTACGCCTGGATCGTCACATCCGACTTCACCAGAAGACCGGAGCTGATCTTGTACTTGCCGGGCGGGATGACGACCAGGGCGCCGCCCTCGGTGGTGGCGGCCGTCGCCGCGGCGTCCAGGGCTGCCTGGATCGCGGCCTGGTCGTTGGTGCTGTTGTCGCCCTTCGCCCCGAAGGCGCGGACGTCGAAGGCCCTGGCGAAGGTGCGCGGGCTGAGCAGTTTCGGCATCGCGGGTTATGCCCTCCCTGCTTACGCTGCGCCCTGCACGATGACGCGGTACTGGTTGCTCGTGGGCGCCGACGCGAAGCGGATGGTGACCGTGGTGGTGGAGGTCGCCTCGTTGTCGGTCATGATCTCGGCGTAGGGGCTGGCGGTCTCCCGCACGGTGACCTGCACGTCGCGGGTACCGAGGCCGTGGGTGACGACGTACGAGGTGGCGGAGCCGTCCCCGATGCTCGTCGCGTACTGGCGGACGACGGTGGCGTCCACGGCGACCGCGTCGGCCGTGACGCTGATGCCGCTGCCGGCACCGACGGCCAGGACGCCGGTGGTGAAGGTGAGGCCGGCTCCGGCGGTGCTGGAGGCCAGGGCGACATCGTCGGCGTTGACGGTGATACCGCTGCCGGCGCCGACCGCCAGGGCGGAGCCGCCGCCGCCGGTGAGACCGGCTCCGGCCGCTCCCGCGGCGATCCGGACGGCGTCGGAGTTGATCTCCAGGCCGGTGCCGGTGGCGACGTTGAAGGTGCCGGCGGGGGACTCGCTGAGACCGTCGCCGGCCGAGTAGGTCTGCCCCGCGCCGCCGAGCTGCGTCCAGGACAGTGCGGTGGTGTTCAGGGTGACGTTGTCGGTGATCAGCCGGAAGACGCGGTCGGCGTTGACCGTGCCTTCCAGCACGGTGACGGTGGCGCCCTTCAGCTCGTCGGCCGAGTCGGCGTCCACGGCGCGGGTGGGGGCGCCGGAGGCGTTGACGGTGTAGATGCCGTTCTCGGCCCCGGAGGACTGGTCCTTAATCAGGATGCGGTCGCCGGTGGCCAGGGTGACGCCGTCGACCGTCTGGCCGTTGGCGAAGGCGCTGCTCAGGGTGCCGCTGGTGGTGGTGGCGACGCGGACCGCCATCTTCCAGGCCAGGTTCCTCGACAGCGCGTCCGCGTACTGCTTGGTGACGGCGTCGGTCGCCGCCGAGGGGTCCGCGAGGTTCTGTATGCGCTGGTTCTGGAGATCCAGCCCGTTGCCGACCTGCATGGCCATGTGCTTCCAACTCCTAAGAGATAACGGCCGATCCGGTCGTCGGCGTGGCGAAGATGACGCTCGTCTGGTTGGTGGTGCCGTGCTCGACGTCGGTCTCGACCTGGCGGCCGGAGGAGTCGAAGACGGACACGTGGACCCGACGGCCGATGTTGTGGTTGATCACCCACGTGGCTGCGGCCACGGACTGCGTGTGCTCGTAGACGAAGCCGCCAGGAGCGCCGGGAACTCCGGGCGGTCCCGGGGGTCCCTGCTGGCCGCCCTGCGAGAGGGTGAGGGCGTTGACCGGGTAGTCGACCCAGAGCTCGGTGTCCTCCTGCTGGACGACGAGCTTGAAGTCGCTCATCGCGTCACCGCCGGCACTACGGACATGCGGCCTTCGATCAGCCGGTGCGTCTCACCGCCCGGGGCGATGGCGATCAGGTCGTAGCGGGCGTTCTGGAAGCTCAGAGCGGCCGTCGCCGTGGGCGAGAGGGCGATGGAGATGACGCCGGTGCTGTTGAGCGGGCCGATGGTCATGCCGGGGCCGAGAGCTGCCGTGTCGAAGTCCAGCAGAACGGTTGAGGATGAGTGCTCCTGCCGGGCCTGCATGCGGATGCGGTATCCAGTGAGGTTGATCGGGTTGCCGGCCGCGTCGTTCCAACGGATCTCGCGGCGAAAGGTGGCGTGCTGCTCGATGACCAGGTTGTGCTGGGCGGCAGTCATCGGCTCTCCCTGATGCGCGTCATGTACTCGATGCGGCGCTCGGGCTCCACGGAGTGCACCCGAGGCCCGTGGGGGCGGGTGTCGGCCCGGACGTCGGCGGTCAGGCCGGGCAGCGTCGCCTCCAGGGCGCCGAGGGCGGGGGCGATACCCGCCAGGGCGGCCGTGAGACCCGGCAGGCCGGCCGCCAGGGACCCGGTGGCCGGCTCGTGGGGGTAGCCGGCGAAGGCCGCCGTCGGGGCCGGCAGGGTACCGCTCAGGGTCGCGGGGTGGTTCGCGTTCGCGGTGATCGTGCCCAGGAGGTCGGGCAGCTCCGCGGCGAACGAGCCGCTGGAGGGCGGGATCGGGTCGGAGGGCTTCAGCAGCGCGATCCAGGCGGTGGCGGACGCCCAAGCGAACTGCCGGCCGATGCTGCGGGAGTGGTTGCCCGTGGCGACGGCACCGTTCGAGTCGAAGTTCGCCAACCACAGCGTGTAGTAGCCGCCGGTCTCGTCATCGAAGTGCAGGTTGCCGCGCTCGGTGACCTCGGTGCACGTCAGGGCGTAACTGTCGCTGGCCGAAACGTAGTTGCCGATGACCACACGCCAGGCGTCGGAGTCGTTGTTGTTGACCGTGGCGGTGTTCAGCGAGGTCGCTTCGGCGGCCGATGCAGCGCCGGCCTCCGCGACGAACTGGTTGGCGGCCGTCTCGACGCCGCGGTAGGCAACCACCACGGACGCCTTCGGGATCTCCGAGCCGCCGAGGGTCCCGGACCAGCTCGTCGGCTCGCTGGACCCGGCCGTCCTCTTGAAGATCGTCATCTGCGACGGGTAGTCGTAGCTGCTCGACATGGTGATGTCGCGGACCTTCGTCCAGCCGCTCGGCGTGTTGACCGTCTGCGCGGAGCCGAAGTCGCCGGAGTAGAACACAAGCGCGGCGATCAGCAGGTCCCCGGACTGCACGTTCGCCGGCTTCGTGAGCTGGTAGCTGCTGTCGTTGACCGTCTCGTACCAGCCGGCGCGGCTCACGTAGGAGATCGCCATGCGACCCTCCTCACTCGGTCATGACCACGCGGCGGTCCTCCGGCTCGACGGCCAGGACGTTCGGTCCGAACGGGCGGGTCTCGACCACCAGGGCGGCCGTCACCGCCGGCAGGGTGCCCGCCAGGGGGCCGAACACGATCTCAGCGGCCAGGGAGGCGGTCACGGCCGGCAGGGTCCCGGCCATCGTCGCCAGGCCCTCGACACCGCCCGCGAAGGCACCGGACAGCGCCGGCAGCGTGGCCGCGACCGGGCCGTCCGCCGGGGCGAAGTGCTCGCCGGCGAAGGCTGCGGTGGGAGCAGGCAGCGCGCCGCTCAGCGGGCCGTCATGGGAGGCCGTGGCGGTGATGGCCGCGGTCACCGCAGGGAGGGTGCCTGCGACCGAGCCAGACGACTCGGGTACGTCAGCCTTCAGCGCGAACGTACGGAGCACGTTGCCCTGCACGTTGTTCGTCTGGGAGTTGCTGATCGCTATGCCGGCCTTTGTGCCGGATGCGGTCTCGTCAGCATCTTTCGAGTACAGCGCGTGGGCGTAACAGGTGGTACCACCCGAGAACACGCCAACGTCTAGCTCTTCGCTGACACCTGTCACGGACTCGGAGAACGTGGGGATGTCCGCGTTGCTGGTGCTGCTGGGCCGGCGCGCTGCGCGGAAATAGAAGACTCGCGTCACCGCGAAGCTGGTGGTGGCGGAAGGCGTGGTCGGAGGCTCCGTGGGGTCGTCTACACCCGTGACCGCCTCATCGTTGATCGGAGCGCTGGTATCAACACCCCGCCACGCGGTGATGGAGCCGACCAGCGGGCCCGTATTGGCCGGGACGCTGAACGTGTAGGACGCAGGCTCAGAACCGCCGGCCACCTTGTAGAACAGGCCGTCGCGGAAGGCGACGCCAGGTGACTTGGTGCTGTTGACCAGCGTCCAGCCGGTGAGGGTGGCGGTCTGGTCGTTGTGACTGAAGTGCGCGATCAGCACGTCCCCGGATGCGACGCCCGTGGGCTTCGCCACGCTGATGCTGGTCGCACCTGCGCTTGTCGCGGTGGTGGCCGAGCCAACCTGGGTGATCGCCACGGCTCACCGCCCCCTCAGAGAAGGATGAAGAGCAGAACGACGATGAGAACAACCGCGAGGAGGGAGAGGTACATCTGCGCCACCTCCCCTCAACCGGCCGGCATCGTGATGGTGCCGGACGTGATGGTGACGTTGACGCCGTTGTTCAGAGCCGTGGTGTTCAGGTTCAGCTCGGCACCGGAGGTGCCCACAGCTCCGTCCACGACATTGGCGCTAGCGCTGTCCTGAATGCGGAACCAGCCCGCGGTGCCGGTGGCGGAGGCCGCGACCGTCTTCGGGGTGCCGGCGAGGGTTACAACGCCGGAGGCGGCTGCACCGAAGGCCGGGTCGCTGAGCGTGAAGGTAGCCAAGAGCGTCGAGCCACCGATCGAATCGTTGGCCGTGGCCGGCTGGCTACCGGTGTAGATCTTCAGCGTGGCTGCGCCGGAACCGCCGTCGGCCTGGGCGGTCACCTGGTTCGCCATCGCGTTCCGCAGCGCTGTGGCAATACGAAGAGCCATGTCTTCTGCTCCTTATCGGTTCGTGACGCGGATCGTGATGGACCGCTCGTCAATCCGGCCCTGGTTCGTTGTGATCTTGTTGGACACCTGGTAGACCCGACCCTCCGAGCCGCCCGACACCCAAGCCGTCGCAGTCGACGCCGAGAAACCCGACGACTCAAGCGTGATCCCCGGGGAAACCGTCATCACCGAGCTGGTGATGTTCTCCAGCGGACTGAGCCACTGCGACCAGTCGAAAATCCAGTCCAGGGTGGCGTCCGGGTCCTTAATGTGGTTCGTCGCCATAAATACACCCCTGAATCCGGTTCAAAAAAGCAATTACAGACCATCCTGGAAATTGAGCCCAGCCAGGAGGTAAATGGATAGATATGCACGCTTGGCGGGTGCCGGTTTCGGCGGATTGAGGTGCCGGCGGCTGGCAACCGAAGCCGTCGGCCACCCACGACCAGGCCGCGGTGGGCGAGGCCGGCCCTCAGGAACTCCACCCAGGCCGCTGAACTTCGGCCGGCGGTTCCCAACGCCTGCCGATCGACGGTTAAAGCGCCCCTGACCTGCGAAAATGCAGCCCTTGGGGCCGAATCGCCGCAGATTTTTCCATCGGGGAGAGAAACGGTCGACAGGGGCGGGGTCGACCGGGCCGCGCGGGCCCGTCGGCAACCGGCCCCCCTCCCTCACCCATGTGTCAAGCATGGTGAGCTGAATTCTTCTGAGTGTGCGTCGACTACCACTTAGATCACCTGAGTGTTTGTCATCGACGCATCGAAAGCTATAAGTGTCGGCGCATTCTCATGCAGCGCCGATATGCGTTTCATGTGGTGCGCGGGACAGTTCGATGCGAACGCGCGAATGAATGCAATGGGTGTGGCCATTGGCTTGCAACGTTGACGGTAAGGGATTCCTTATCGAGCGACTAAGGGATTCCTTATAGGTCAATGTGAGTGCATGCGCGTTGGGATGCGTTGCTACCTTGAATGGGTGATCACCTGTTGCACATGTGCAGTTGCCATGCCTATGGGTGATCGGTGCACGTGGTATGCCGTGTGGCCTAGGCGTGGGGGTGCGGGGACCGATGACGGGCGTGCCGTCGTGCGTAGGCGTGTGGGATGCGGCAGGTGGTCAGTGGTGCGGGCGTGATGCTCGGTGTTGCGTGACAGTGATGCAGTGGCTTGCCAGTCAGCTTGTCAAGCAAAGCAATGTTCAACAGCAAGTTGAATTGAAGTTGTTTGAGTTGATCAATTGAGAATGAATGAATCAATGCATGATGTGTGTGCATGAGTGGTGTGCATGGGTGCACGTGCACGTGGGGATAGGGGTACAGGGGGTAGAGGGGATAGGGCATAGGGCGTGGGCACGTGGCACATGGGTGTATGGGTGTGCACGTACTACTAGGCACGTGTGCCATGTGTTGGGTGTGTGCACATAGGCATTGGTGCATGTGCTTGTAATGGGTGTGTGCGTATGGCTTAGGTGTGCACGTGATGCAGGGTCATGGTGCACACGAGGTACGCATAGGGCATGGGGTGTAGGTGGCGGTAGGTGGCAGGTAGGTATGGGTGTGGTGGCTAGGTGTTGGTGCACTAGGTATGTGTGGTGGGTCGAGTGGTGCACTGTGATGGTGGGTTGCTACTGATCTACATGCAATAGGCCAGTGATCTAGGTGTGGTTGGGGTGTAGATCGTGGCGTATCTCAACAGGGTGACCATGTGAAGTAGAGGCGTATAGCCAAAGATCAGAAGGCCACCATTTAACAGGGCATGGGTAGTTACAGAATAGGTAGGGCCAACAACCCAAAGTCGTGGGGAATTTGGGGTACCTTTTTTCCCAAAACCCTTGTATTTGGCGTAGCGTGGGCGCACAATAGAAGTACATCAGGAAAGCGGAAGGACCCCGAATCTACAGGGCGCGTCACCGCACAAGATGAGGATTCTCCTCCTGATGATCAACAGATAAGGCACCCATACCAGAATGTGGGACACGCAGCGGCTAAGGCCCCTGAAAAGGCTAGACCACGGCGCGGGTGAGCGACGGAAGACCCGTTAGACCCAAACACCCCCAGTAAGTGAGGGGTTGGCTGATCAATCGGCCAACCCTGCTAGGAACGCGGCCCGTTCGAGTCGGGCACTGGGGACTATGGGAAAGCGGCCTGTAGCGGAAACGAAACCGAGCGGCCTAATCGGGATGTGAACGCCCGACGGTAAACGGTCCACGCCTAAAGGAGACGTCCAGTAGTTGAAAGTGGCTAACCAGTCCGAACCCACTCGCTAGTGCACAGAAGTACAGGCCATTTCCCATCCCGCTTGCCAGTCATGACGGTAGCGACGCGACCCATGATCACATACCGATTAGCTCGGGTGATCGGTCATGGGTGAATCAGCGGCTCGCATGACTGGCAATCCATCCCACTGAAAGAACGGCGCGAACCATGAACACCATCACGGTCACCAGCGCTACCGCCGTTACAGCCAAGCTCTGTGCGGCTATCCGTAACGGCGTTGACGGCGAAACCGTCGATGCTACCGGCGGAACGCTCCCGACCCATGGCTATTGGGTTGGTGGCCGTTCGTGGACGCTCGTTAAGAGCGCTTCCCGCGTCACGCCTGATGATGTTGCCGGTTTCGTCTCCGCTCACCCTACGGCCCGGTATTTCGGGGTGTGGGTTGAGAACGGCCGCGCCTATCTCGACATCGCAGACCACGTTCTGAGTCCGCGCGACGCTCACGCCATGGCTGTTGAGCGCAACGAAATCGCAGTGTTCAACATCGACACGGGAGAGTGTGAGCACATATGAGCGTCCGGGTTTACGCACAGAAGCAGCGCACCACTGAACGGGCCCGCCGCGAGTCGTACGAGGTTCAGGATTCGGCCCTGGATGAACTGATTGCGGATGCCGTCAAGGTGTCGCGCAAGGCGCGCCGACTGTCGGCGCAAGCGGAAGCGTTTCTCATCGAGCTGCAAGACGACAGGCTGTGATCGGCATGGACGGTAAGCCCTACACCGTAGTTCGAGACTGGGACGACGATGCCGCTTCTGCGGAGCCCGTGATCTTCCACGTAACGGCCCGGTCCGTAGCGCAAGCGCTGGAATTGGCCGAACAAGCAGCAATCGACGCGTACGGCCCCGAAGAAGCTGATCACCTGTACGGCGTCGTCGTGCTGGCCGGTCACGCTTACGAGGCAGACAACTGAAACACAAGCTCCGGGACCGTTTAGCGGTACGGCCGTCATAGGCCGCCCGGAGCACTCGCAAGTTCCCGCCCAATCACCGTTAGGTGAGTACGATGATCAACATGAAGACTCTCACGCCCGAAGAGCGGGAACAGTTCGTGATCAACATCATGGACGAGTATGCGAAAGCCTCCCCGGATCAACTCGCCCGGGGCCGCGCGTGGTACCTCACCGCTCACCAACTCGCAGACATGATCAGCGAGGGCAACGTCATGGCCGGTGCTGGCGTGATCGCCGCACTGTCCGCCCAGAAATCATGGGCTGAGAACTCCCGACTGGCGTCCCGAGCTTTCGAGAGCGGCGCGCCCAGCGGGCACACGGGTGAGACGCTGGCGAAGGCCGCGAAGATCATGGCCGGTGCCGACCCGGCGGTAGTGCTGCCGATGACTGCCAAGACCGGCAACTTCTACCGGTGCATTCTCGACCCGGAAGACGCCGAAGCGGTCTGCATCGACCGGCACGCGCACGATATCGCCGTAGGCGAGACGTACGGCAGCCGTGACCGTGGACTGTCGGCCAAGACCCGCTATGCGGTCGTGGCGCACGCCTACCGTGAGGCCGCTATGCGGCTGGGCGAACTCCCGTCCACGGTCCAGGCCGTTACGTGGGTAGTCCGCACCGAAGGTATCGCCGGAACCGCCACCCGACCCAAGAACAGGTGATGATCATCATGAGTGAGTACGTAACCCTCACGGTGGTGGTAGCGATTGACGGAACCAGCGGCGACCCGTGCGACACCCTGCTGCAACAGCACCCCGACGTGATGTTCGTCGGGCATGAAGACGGAGTCACCACTACGGCGCTAACCCTCGGCGCTGACCCCGACAGTTGGGACTGACGCTGTAGACCCTCAGCCTCCGGACCGTTTAGCGGTACGGCCGTCATAGGCCACCGGGGGCACTTTCGTGCCCACCACTACCCGGAGCAACGCTATGGGCGACTACAACCGGCAGTACGTCAACGAACTCATCGAGCGGTGGGAGAACGCCGACAGCAACGACGAGGAGCATGACGTCGCGGCTGAAATGGTCGATCTTCTGCGCGAACTCGTTGACGACGACTAACCACCCGGAGCAACGCCGTGAACATCACCGAGTACAAGAAGATCCACAGCAAGTTCCACCCGGCAGTGCGCACGGGTGGCCGGTACGGAAGCTACGCGGTACCGCCGCACCCGCTGGAGGGCCGCAGCGTCGCCCAGTGGGTCGCAGAAGCCCGCGCAGGCTGGCCGAAGGTTCCCGTCCCGAGCGACCCATACGTGGCCGCCCGCAAGGTGCTGGACAAGCACGCTGAGGACGACGTGCTGTTCGAGCGCATCTAACGCACAACACCACCCGGAGCAGGGCCATGGAACACGAAACGCTCGGCGCTATGTGGGAGCGCGCGAAAATGGACCGCCTCCACCTTGTGGTGACGGCCGCTCTCCCCAACCCGGAACTCGGCTGCAACATCGAGATGACGGGTCACGTCATCGGGCGGGGCTCGAAATACTCGATCTACTTCCCCGAAACCCGCGAATTCATCGAAGACGTCCGCGCCGAGTGGATCACCGACGCGCGACTGATCGCCCCGAGCAGCGAGGAAGCCGAGTCATGAACCTTGAGCAGTCCACCCAGCACTCGTACGACGACGTGGTCTCCGCGCTGAACGATGCCGCCGACGGCATCCGCGACGGACTTGATCTCAGTGACCGCGACAGCGACCTGATCAACCTGATGGTCAACGTCGCGGCGGCGACTCTGAAGCAGCCCGGCATCTCGCTGGACGAAGCCATCCGCAAGGAATACGAACTCGACCCCGAAGAGGTTCGGGGTTGGTGGGACTGGTGAACACCATGAACATCGACTTCAGCCAGGGCCTGTACTCCGGGCTGGCCACCCCTGTGTCGTCGCTGAACTTCCCCGAGCTGCTGGACTACGAGTCGGCCCGCGACCTGATCGCGTCGGCCGGCGAGTCCGCCCCGCTGCTGGGGGTGAACGGCGAGGGTGAGCCGGTGTCGGTCTGCCTCGATGAGGACTCCCCGCACGTGCTGGTGAACGCCGGGAGCGGTGGCGGTAAGTCGGTCATCCTGCGGAGCGTTGCCGCGCAGATGCTCGCCCGGGGCTCGCGCGCTGTGTTCCTCGACGTGAAGCGGCACAGCCACCGGTGGGCGAAGGGCCTGCCGAACGCGCACTACGCCGCGACCCTCCCGGAGATCGGCAACGCGCTGATCTCGCTCGGCATGGAGGTCCACCGCCGCAACGAGGTGGTGGAGGCTTTCCCCGGACCGATTGAGGAGGCCCCGGTCGGTCCGCGCCTGGTGGTGCTGTTCGAAGAGCTCAACGCCACCATGACGCAGCTCCAGGCCCTCGACCGGAAGCTGCCCCGTGGCTCGTACACCGCCATGGACGCCTTCCGGGACATCATGTTCATGGGCCGGGCGGCGAAGGTTCACATCGTGGCCGTCGCCCAGTTCGCGAGCACCGCCGCTCTCGGTGGTGGCGACATCCGGGAGAACTTCTCCACGCGCATCCTGGCCCGGTACACCAAGCAGGCGTGGACGATGCTGGCCTACGACTGTGGTCTCCCTCAGCCCTCCCCGGAGCAGAAGGGCCGGGGCATGGTGTGCCGCGCGGGCAAGGCCCGGCAGACCCAGTTCCTCTACCTCACCGAGGAGGAGGCCGCCGAGCTGGCCCGTGGTGGACACCGCCCGGAGCGTCGGCTGCCGGCGACGGTTCGAGCGCATCGTCGTGCCCGAGCTGGCCGGCGGGCGCTGGTCGCCTCCCGTGGCTCACTGTGATTGAACGATGACGGCCCCCTGCGTCGGCAGGGGGCCGCTCCCGAAGGGAAGATCCGATGGCTACCTGGGATGTGTACCTGCACGGCCACGTGCACCAGCGGGTGACGGTGGAGGCGGAGACGGAGGTCGAAGCGTGGACCGCCGCCCAGATTGCGGTGTTGAAGAAGAAGCCCGTCCGGCCGCCCGAGTGGACGCCGGTCATGGTCCACAAGCGGAAGGGGTGATCAGATGCAGGCCGCCGTGAAGTCCTGCCAGTCCTGATCGGCCCGATGCCGCGCCTCTTCGCGGCTGATCCCCTTCTCGGTGGCCAGGATGATGGCGGCGGCCTCCCGGAAGCCCTCCACCCGATCCTGGGAGGCTTCCGATTCGAGCTCCATCCGCCTGTTGATCAGCTCGACGTACGCCTTGGACCATCCGCGCTGCTGCACCAGGCTGTCCATGAAGGCCCGGCGCGCGGGCCCGATCTCTGCCTCTGTCATGCAGGCCATCGTGGCATGCCCGAGCCGACCCCATCAGCGAAACACCACCCGGAGCACAATCATGTCCGAATACCCAGTTACCGCCGACGAGTTGATGGCGTTCGAAGACGGTCGTCTCGGCCCCGGTGAAGTGATCGACATGTTCCAGCGGCTCATCGACTCCGGCATGGCCTGGCGGCTGCAAGGCAGCTACGGCCGGACGGCCCGAGGGCTGATAGATGCCGGGTACTGCGAGGAGGCAGCATGAGCATCGAATGGAAGTACAGGCACACCGGATGGTCAGCTCACAGTGGTGCCGGGGGTCGAATGAACTACTGGCTGGCTCGGTACGAGGACGGCGTCCAAGTGGAGGTGTACGAGATGGCCGACGGGCGTCTCAGGCGGTTCTCGGACTACCGAACCGCGAAGGCCCGGGAAGTCTCCCTCAACCAGACGATTGGCGTTGCCCCGAGCTGATCACATGCGAAAGCGGCCCCGTGCCTCCTCGGAGGTGCGGGGCCGCTTTTTGCATTTTTGGGCAGGCTACCGCCCTCGCGTCATGGTGTGCCCTTAGCACCCCTTTTGTCAACAATTCGGACATCACGAATCGGTGGAGGTGGCGGGGGCGGGCAGCCAGGAACCGCCGCCGGCAACTCCAGCACGTCCCACCTGGCACGACCGCGATCGAAGGTCTTGGTGATCCTGCCCTCCTTCGCCCAGCGGTAGAGGGTGTGCCGGTCCCTCCCGGTGTAGAGCATGGCTGCCGCCGTGTCGATCAGGCGTTCCCGCTGAGGCCGTCCAGCTATACCTGCCCGGAGCGCTCTGATGTGGGCAACGAGCGCAGGAGTTTCCCGAAACCATTCGGTGCCGGGTATGCGCGCGTCAGCGAACTCGCGGTGCCGCATTCCCTCCAGGCCGGGCCGGGAGGGCTCGGTGGCCAGAAGCTCGTCGCAGGGCACCGCCTGAAGGCGACTCTCCAGATCGGCCGAGTACCCGATCTTGATCCGGCAGCAGAACCGAAGGTAGTAGATCACCCCAACCCCGAGCCGCATTGTGGGCTTCGGCTTCCTTTTGGTCAGATCCACCCGGTAAGCACGCCGTCTTGCCTCCGAGTAAGCGAAGCTCTTTTCTTCCTCGGTGACTTGCTCCCCGTTGCCCAAACGGATCGCAAGATCGAGAACGTAACTACTGAACTCGTCGCTCACCCCAGCAGCACCCGCTCGATGGCGGCCCGGGTCTCCACGTCGCCGGCAACCCCCGGAAGCTGCTGAAGTTCCTCCGCGATGCACTGCATCCGGTCGCGGTGCCACTCCCAGAAGGCGCGCACCTGTTCTTCGCCAAGGAACTCGGCCAGCTTGGTGTACTCGTCCCCGAGCTGAAGCGCCAGCCACTTCTGCTCACCGCCGAGTCGTTCCACCCGTATGTAGGGCTTTTCCGTCGGCCCCTGCTTCATTGCTGCGCCTCCAGTAGGGCAACCCAGTCCTGCCGCCCGTAACGGACACCGCAGGGCGGTTGCTCCGGCGTCCCGACGCATCGCACGTCGGTTTCTGCTCCACGGCCGACGGCGAGACCGCCCCCGCATTCGCCGCACACGGTGTCGGCCAGCATCTCGTCGGGCTGGTCATGTGCGAGTGCCAGCCGGCATCGGCGGACCCATCCCCGGAGCCGGTTCCTGATGTCGTAGGCGAGTAGTTCATCTCTGTCGTACGCCGAGGTTGACAGTCGACGTATGTTGCCGAGGTTGCCCGCGACAGAAACGAGCGCAACGTCCGGCCCGTAGCCGGCGCGCTCCGCACATTCCTGCCCGAAGCTCATGATCTCGACGGATATCTCGTCCAGGAGGTGGAAGCCCTTCATGTTGCCCGGCGGCCGGCTGCCCGGCTTGTTGGGCGCACCGCGTTCCGCGCCGTCTCTCGGCCCGGGGTCCCCTTGCTGCTGGAAGAGCTTGAGTTGGTCGAGTAGGCCGGCGTGCGTGATGGTTTGGGCGCGGGCCTCGGTGGCTGCCACGCACTTGCAGTTGATGTGAGCGCAGTCGGTGGGTACGGCGACCCGGTAGTGGATTCGTTCGGTCCACCCGCGTATGAGCTGGTCAACGAGTCCGTCGATCTCCTCCTGGAGCCGTTCGATCTCGCGCACCTGGTTCAAGAAGCACTCTCCAAGATTCATATGCTGCCCACCGCCCGGTGCTGGCAGTCGCAGCCTTTACATGTGCCGTGGCCCCGATAACGAGGCAGCTCTTTCGATCCTTGGCATGAAAGCCAACTTCCGGGAGCCTGGTGGTGTCTTCGCAGCGTCCCGTTGCGGTAGAGGCTGAGGACCCGGCCGCATTCCTCGCATTCGCCGGTACCGTCGCCGCCGTCCGCTTCCCAAGCGCAGTCACGGCAGATCAAACTTCCCCTCCTCGCATTGCATGGAAGCCATGGTGATTCGCTGCGCGCATTCGTAGCTCCAGGGGAGTGGAAGCGTCAGCGAGATCCAGTGGGCTTTTCCGGATTCGTCTACGTGGGTTACCGCCCGGAGCTGAACGCCGAGGGGCGTGGCGAACACTTTGATCGTCGCGTTGATGTGTTCTGCGCTCACAGGCACCTTTCGTGTACGGCCCATATCCATTGGCGGTAGTGCACGCCCGTGAAGGTCTGCCCGGAGCTGATTACTTCGCCGCATGCGTCGCATACGGGGTCAGAACGGGGGCGGGTCGCAGTCCCGGCAGCTTTTGGGGAACTTGTCTCCGAAGAGCGTGCCTTCGCCGCGGAAGTCGACGTTGCGTCGTGGGCATCGGAGCGGTGGTTGCCACCCCTGCTGACGCCAGGCGTCGCAGGGGCTTTGCGAGGGCCCGCGGGCATCACCTCGACTGCCTGGCTGTGGGCGCCGGTGCAGGCGTGTTCGACAAGCACTCGCCGGCGGCCACTGTCGGCCGCCTGAGAGCCGTCTGGCGCCCAGGACGGCCCCGTGGACCCGGGTGTGCGTGTGAGGAGCTTCTGGGGGCGTCCAGCGGCCTCCAGGAGGTCGAAGACGCGCCGGCCGGCGAGGAGGGCGTTGACGTACTGCTGCCGGGTGCAGGGGGCGGGGTCGGCCAGGGTGCGTAGTCCGGCGCTCTGGGCTTGGAAGACGTACGCCTGGCATCGGTTGCACTGTCCGAGCACCAGCTTGGTGTCGATCATGCGTTGTGGGCCTGCTCCAGTTCCAGGCCCTTGACCCGCTCCCACGCCTCGCGCCGGCGGGCCTGCACCTCGGCCAGGTGGTCGCGGGCTTCCTCCATGGCGCGGACGGCTACGGCCTCCTCCTCCCGGAGCTGCTGGAGGCTGGCGCGGGCTTCTTCGAGCTGCTGCTGTTCGTCCAGGTCGGTCAATTCGATCTTCCCCTTCGGTTACGCCCAGTGGTGATCCACAAGGGCGCGTGAAATGAGTTGAAATGAGGGGGTCCTATATATAGGCAGTCTTTTGACATATCTGATATATATGCAGGTCAGCCAGTTGTGTCAGTGTCGGAGAGTGCGTGACACGAGTGACACGACAGGGCCTCCGATGACTCGATTGACACAACTGTCTGACCTGCACTTATGTCACTCCTTCCACCCCTCTCACTCCCAATAAAGGAAGGCCCCCTGAGGCTGTGGAAAACTACGCTAAGTGACCGAATTTTCTGCGCTTCGCCAGACTGTCCTGGACGGCGTCTCGTTGGTCCGGGTGGCCACCACCCCGAGCTTCTTCCTCGCCCGAGCGATCATGGAGGGTGAGAACTTGCGGCCGGCGGCATCTTTCACGTCGTGCGAGTACGCCTCGCCGCCGCTGTCCCGCATGAACTTCCGCAGCCACTCCACGCACTCGTCCACGCCGTGGTTGCCGGCGACCTGGTCGGCCAGGATGTCCGAGGCGGACTCGCTGATCTCGTCAAGCCAGCGGATCTTCGGCATGGGGGTGTGGTCGTTGGTGCCGTCGGTGCAGCGCACCATGACGGTGTCCAGCGTGAAGCGGAGCGACGGCAGCAGGTTCTTCTGTCCGACGTTCAGCTTCTCGCAGGACAGGATGCGGGCGTTGTCTTCTTCGGGGTCCATGACGAGGCCGTGGACGGAGCGGGCGACGTTGCCCTGCTCCGAGCTGCCCATGATCGCTTCCATGACGTCGGAGGCCCCGGCCTTGCGGGTGTGGGCGAGGCCGATGATGGCGCAGCACGTCTCCTCGGCCAGGTTGTTCACCGTCTGGTAGGTGTCCCGCATGTCCCCCTGGTCGTTTTTCCGGCCGGTGACGTTGGCCGACAGCGGGTCGATGAAGATCGCCACCAGTCCTTGCTGGTAGATGAAGTCCTTCAGCAGGTCGATGTCCCGGGGGAACTTCAGGGCGTCGGTGCCCAGTGGGGAGGCGACGCTGAGGAAGTGCACGAGGTCCAGGTTGGCGCCGGCGGCCACCATGCGGGGGACGACGGTCTGCGACAGGGAGTCCTCGTTGACGACGTAGCCGACGGCGCGCGGCACGCCATCGAACTCGCCGCGCATGTCCCCGGTCGTGATCCACGCGACCATCTGGGCGAGGAGGGTCGACTTGGAGACGTCGCCCTTGCCTGCGATGAGCGCGAGTCCGCCGAGGGCGATGCGGTCGCGCCAGAGCCAGCGGGTGCGCTGGATGGTGACCTGGCTGGCCCGCACCGAGCGCACCTGCCGGAGAGCTTCGGCTTCCTTCTCGGCTTCCTGCCGCCCTTTCTCTCGAGCGAGGTGTTTGGCCTTCTCGACCTTCGCTTGCGCGGCGAGCTGCTGCTGCTCGGCGTCTCGTTCGATGGCCTCGGCCGCGGTTTCGGCCCCGGGGTACGGCAGCCCACTTTCGGCGGTCCACCCGGGCTGGCTGAACTGCACGCTTACCTCTCAATGCCCGTGAGCCTGTCCGTAGAGTCGTAGGTGATGTGCGCCCCCCTTGCTCGCAGGTACGCCTGAACTTCCGCTCGGGTGCGGGGCTCCCACATGTCGGCCGGCCCGAGCATGATCACTTCAGGTCCGTGGGCGACCCCTCGGAGCTGCTTCACGTCGGTCGCCAGATGCACCTGCCACGCGGACAGGCGCCCCGGTTCGCGCTCCCGGACGAGGTCGACGTACTGGTGGAGGTTGCGCCAGCTCCAGCCGACGACGTAGATCGACGGCAGTCGTTCTGGCTCCTCCTCCAGTGCACCAAGCGCCCAAGGGGCTACCCGGACGATCGCGCAGCCGATACCGATTCCTCCGGCGACGACCGCCACCCCGAGCCAACCCGTGTCGAAGTAGACCGCCGCGCTGACGGCTCCGGCGAAGGCCAGCCCGAGCACGACCAGGACCGCGAACGCGGCCACCCGCTTCACCGCGCCCTCCTGATGAGCCGGGCGATGTCTCCGGGCGTCACGTCATGCGGCAGCCGCCCGTCGTTGAAGAGGTGGATGCCGCAGACGCGGTAGATGTCGTCCGCCGCCTGGGAGCAGATCATCCGGCTGGAGCGCGACACCCTGCGCCGAAGCCAGCGGGTGGTGAGCGGCAGGCACAGCCGGTAGGCGGCCATGTAGAAGTAGGTGGTCCAGTTGTAGGGGGTGCCGACGCGCCGCCGGGCCTCCGCGGTGATCTCTGCCGTCTTCTCCGGGGTGAGCTCCCACCGGAGCACCGCGACCTCGCGGCCGGCGTAGCGGGACCACGGGCTGATGACCGCGCCGCCGGGCTGCGCCTCGAAGACCCGGCCGTCCCCGAGGGCGACCCCGACGTGTGTCCAGCGGCTCGGGTCGCCGTTGATGGCCTGGAGCAGCCAGACGAGGCGGCCGGTGACGCCTTCGATGCGGGCGAGGAAGATCAGTCCGGCAGCTGGTTCGGGCGACGTCATACGGTCACCCGCCGATCTTGTACGTCATGTGGTTGACGTACGAACGTGACCCAGTCCGGACGGAGGAAGTGCAGACCGTCCGGCTCGTAGGTCGGCCACCCGTCCGCAGCGTCCAGCCAGCGGTCGGTGCACTTCTTGCACAGCGTCCAGAAGTTGCCCCGCAGCTCCAGCGCTGCGAAGGCGTACCCGCAGGAAGTGAACATGAATGCGCACGGCGTCCGAGGACCGAAGGCCATCACCATGCGTTGATCACCAGCCGGTACCGCTGGCCGGGGACGAGGGCCCACAGCAGCAGGGTGTCGTCGCCGGCCGACGAGCCGGGGTGGACGCGCGGGCCCACGGTGTCGTCGGCTTCGATCTCGTTGAGGTACCAGGAGTAGTGGCCGCCGACGGTGTGGGTTACGCAGCGCCGGCCCGCGGTGTCGGCGGTGAAGTCGTCGGTGAGCCGCATGCCGTTGCCGGCGAGCGTGTTGTGAAGGTCGGGGGTCACAGTTCGGCCGCCTTCTTGAAGGCGAGGAGTACGTCTTCGGCGGTGGTGCGGGGGTCGTCGTTCCAGGCCGGTATCCGTTCGCGGGCGAAGCCGCCGAGACCGGCGGCCTTGGCCAGCCGCACCTGGGCGGACAGCATCGGCACCCAGTCGGAGTCGTAGTGGGTGAACGCGGAGACGTCGGTGCTGGCCATGTTGAGCGCCCCGAGGGCGCAGACCGCTGCCCGGCCTCCGAGGTTGGCGGCGTAGGCCCCCTGGTGCCAGCCGTTGGTCTCCAGGATGTTGCGGGCCTTGATCAGCAGTTGGCGTGCGCGGTCGGTCGTTTCCTTGTTCATGGTGTTCACCTGCTGCTGTTGGTGGTGAGGCGTACGGCGGTGGCCCGCTTGAGGGCGAGGATGACGTCTTCGGCGGTACGCGCGGGGTTGTCGTTCCAGCCAGCGAGCATCCCGTTCTCCACGGGGCTGCCGAAGATCACCTTGTTGAGGGCGTGAACCGCTTCCCAGGTGGCGGTGAAGTCGCCGCCGTTGGTGGCGGACAGCGCGCCGAGGACGCAGGCCGGCGGGTGGTCGTCGGGGCCGAGGCCCTTCCGTTCGGCTTCGGTGGCCCGGTAGGTGTAGTAGTCGCCCTGGTGCCAGCCGTAGCGGGATATGTACTCGATGGCGCCGGTCAGGTTGTCCTGGTACTTCATCCGTCCAACTCCTTCTCCAGGGTGCGGATTCGGTTGTGGTCGGGCAGTTCGATGCGGGGGTGCACGAAGGCGACGGCGACGCTTGTGAGGTAGCGCAGCGGCCGGCCGAGCAGCGCCAGCGGCCACAGGGCTGCAATCCACAGCGGGGCCGCGCAGTTGCACTGGCGGGAGTAGCGCTCGAAGCCCTGCTCTCCGAAAATCGACCTGGACTCCTGGAGGAAGGTGCAGAAGCTTCCGTGAAGCAGCCCGTCCTTGACGCCTCGGAGCCGCGCGGTCTCGGTCTTCACCCAGCGGTGCCGCAGAAACAGAAGAGCCCCGGCGATGTAGGCCAGGGCTCCGAGCATGACGGCGGCTGTGATCATGGGTTGACCCGCTTCGGCTCGGCGCTGCGGCACGGCGGACACAGCGGCACCAGCCGGGGCGCGACCTTCCGGCACCGGTTGGTGTGAGGCTGCTGGCCGCAGGTGCAGCGGGCGTAATCCCCGTTGTGTCCGTCGTGCCAGCCGGCGTCAGCCAGCGCCTTGTCGGCCGTCGCCCAGGTGCGGAACACCCGGGCGTCGAAGGCGGAGCCGACCGGCAGCCCGAGACTGTCCATGTAGTCGCCGCACATCGAGCAGCGGGCGACGTAGCTCTCTTCGATGCTCATGAGTCCCGCCTCCGGCACAGCTCGCAGGTTTTGACGTGCTCCGCCCAGCGGTCTCGGACGGCGGCCCGCTTCAGGTCTTCCGGGGTGGTGCCCTCCTCCTCCTTGTAGGGCGGGAGCTGCCCGCCGCTGGGGCCCCGGTGGTCGGGTAGCAGGCACAGGATGAGGACGATGGTGAAGAGCAGGCCCCAGATCAGGGCCAGGTCGGGTGTCCCGTTCACCAGGCTGAAGATCGCCATGCCGAGAGCGAAGGCGACGATGGACCAGCGGATCATGCCGCCATCCCCTTTCTGATCTTGTAGACGGTGTTGACCGCGCAGTTCGCCAGCAGCGCTATCTCCTGCGGAGACTGCTGGCCCTCGGCCAGGAGCTTGCGCACCATCCGGCCCACGTCGGCCCGAGCCTGCGCCGCCATCGCCCCGGCCTGCCCGGAGATCGCGTCGCGCTCGGCCTGGGTCCGCTTCAGCCCGTGGCCGTCGAAGATCCTGCGGACGCTGGACTCCGAGATGCCCAGCGCCTTCGCCGCGCGCTTCAGCCCGTAGCCCTGATGCCACAGGCTCACGGCCTCCAGCTCCGTATCGATCGAGATCTTGGCCAACGGCTGGCGCTTGGTCTGCGTCTCGCCGGCCGCGTACGCCGCCTGGCGGCACTCCGTCGAGCAGTACATCCGAGGCCGGCCGGCCCGCGGTGCCTCCTGGAACCGGAAGCCGCACCGGACGCACCGGCCGAACACGCGGGCCTTCGTGCTGCGGCTCCACGTCACCCGCTGGTTCGGGGTCATCCCGCCGGCGAACGGCCACGGGTCGTCCTGGAAGGTGGCACGGCACTCCAGCAGCAGCGGGCAGTCCTCGCAGATGGTCTTGGCTTCGGGCCACCGGGCCCGCTCGTAGAAGATCTCAGGGTCATGGCCCCGGCAGTTCGGCTGCTTCACTACGCCTCCAGGTCTTCGATCGTCACCCCCAACGTGGAGGCCATCAGGTCCCAACTCACTTGCGAAGGAAGGGCCTTACCGCTCAGCCAGCGGTATACGCTGTCCGGGCCGGCAAGGCCCATGCGGGCCGACAGGTCGGGCGCCAGCCAGCCACGGTTGGCGAGCAGCGCGGCCAGGGCGTCCGGGGAGAACACCCGGGTCGCCGGCTCCTGGCCGGCGGCTTCACGGGCCGCCCTCGCGCACGGCTTGCACACCGGCCGGATCTTGTCCCGCTCGTGGATGTAGCGGCCCCGCGGAGTGCCGCAGGCACCCGTCCACTCCGGGATCGCTTCCGGATCATCGATCGTGTCCGAGTCCCAGCAGCTCGGCGGCGCCCAAGCCCGCTCCTTGGCGATGTTGCGGAGCCGGGCCGCGCGCTGGTTGTCGACGCCGAAGTCCGCCGGGTCCGCGTACTGAAGCTTCGTGTAACCGGCTGCGATCCGGTCGCGGCGAGTCGCGTTGATCACCGTCGCCTGGAAGAAGCGCCAGAAGTTCGGGACATGCCCGTTGAAGCCGAGCTCCACGGCCAGCACAGGCCCGGTGAAGCCGAGGGCGACGAGGGCCTGCGCCCGACGCTGCGACCCGATCGGGTCGACGTGCGCCGACTGCTCCAGCGACATCGGCTCCTCCGGCCGCGTCCGCAGGATCTTCTCCGCGACGTGCCGGTACATCGGCTCGTCGTCGGTCACATGCATCAGGCGGCGGGTGGTGCTGGGGGAGGTTCCGGACGCCCGAGCGATGTGTGCTAGCGACATGCCGCACTGGTCGTGCAGCCACCGGACATGCCGGGCAGCTTCCCCGGCCGGCATCTTCGGCGGCTGCCCGACGGAATGCTGGTAGCGGACACGCTTCTGCCGCTGCCGCCGGCGCAGCACCTCCGGGCCCGGATTCTCAATCGCTCGCATGGGCGGCTCGCTTGAAGGCGAGGATCACGTCTTCGGCGGTGCGCTCCCGCTGGTCGTTCCAGTGGGCGACGCTGTTGCCGGGGGCGCTGACTTCCCGCTCCAGGGCGAGGACGGCGTCGCGGTAAGTGTCCATCAGCGCTGGCGGCCATACGTGAATATCGTCCGCGTAGGCGGTACCGAAGGTGGCTCGGCAGAGCGCGCCCATGGCACAGACCGGTGCTGTTCGGCCGGCTGCATGGGTGGCTGCCAGCCGACCGGACAGGCGGCGGACGGTAGTGAACTCGGGCACCTTGAACAGGCTGCCCTGGTGCCAGCCGTCACGCTGGATGATCTCGGCCGCCTTCAGCAGGATGTCCTTGGGGGTCACGACTGCACCCCCTCGGCCGGCGGCAGGGCCGGGTACTCGTCGGCCGCCCGCTTCAGTTCCAGGATCACGTCCTCGGCTGTCGTCTCCGGCCGGTCGTTCCACTCGCCCACGGGGATGCCGAGACGGCGGTCGAGGTAGCCGACGGCGGACTCCGAAACGAACGACCTTTCCCCCGCCGCCACCTTGGCGAGCGCACCCATGGCGCACGCGGCAGGCGTGAGGTAGGAGGGGACGACGACCACCGGGTCAAGGCCGCCCTCGAAGTAGCCGCCCTTGTAGTGGCCGTGCTCGCTGATGTACTCGGCGGCCTGGCGGAAGTTCGCTCGGACGTCCTCGTCGGGAGTGAAGATGCTCATCGCGGGTGTTCCTTTCTCTAACTGAAGCCGCATGTCGGGCACTTGACCCGACACGGGCGTGGGGCGTCGGGGCCGGGCTGCTCACCGGGGGGATCGCCGCCGCCGATGCATGGGGTGGTGGCGCCCAGGACGGACGCGGACTCGGCGTGGATGACGACGAGGCCCTTCTCGTCCAGCGGTTCCAGCCGCCGGCACCCCGGGCAGTAGCCCCAGGGGCCGTCCATCAGCGACCCCCGGCCTGGTGGACGAGGATCGCCTTGCAGCCGACGCACAGCGGCAGCTCCGCGGCCCGCTCGTGCTCGTTCTGGGTGCCGGTGCCGTACCAGTAGCCGGGCCACGCCGTACGGCCGCACAGCGCCTTCGCGCCGGCCTCGTTCGGGGAGTCGCCCCACCGAAGCTCGTGGGCGACGGTGCCCCTCTCGGTGTAGACGCGGACGCTCACGGGTGCGGCCTCCTCGCCAAGGAGGGGTCGAACCGGGCCTGGAGGCTTCGTTCGTGGCTGCTGTAGTAGCCCGAAAGCCAGAAGGAGCAGCGCCTACCCGTGCTGCAAACGCACTCCAGGTCGTCCTTAACCGTGAAGATTGGAGACGCGTAGCCGGTGGCTCTACGCCCTCCGGCAGTTTCGTACGAGAACAGCCCCGACTCGTGAGAATCAAGGCCCTGCACGACACCGACCCCAAACTCGTCCTCTATTGGTCTCGTCTCGAAGTCAACATCCCTCTCCAGCCAGCGCACGGCGGGGCTGAGCTTCATCGCTTCGCCCCCGGCATCGCTGACGGCTTCGGAGCCGGCCGGCGGTTCTTCGGCGTCGCTTCCCGCTGGTGGTCGCGGGCGAGGGCCTGGCGGTACGCCTCGCCGTACAGGCGCTCCCGCTTCTTCGAAGGTTCAGGCATCGGGAATCCTCCTCACGATGTTCTGGAGGGGACCGTCGTAGAGCGAGCCGAGGGCGGCGACCGTGCCCGAACCGCCGTCCTCCTGCACGAAGTTCGGCGGCACCTCGACACGGTCGCCTACCGCAAGGGCCCGTTCCTCGGTCGACGTGTCCCAGTCGTAGGCGTAGGTGTAGAGCCGGTCCGTTCCGAGGAATCGCACCTGGACGGTCTGCCGGATGATCAAAGTTCGTAGCCCCGCTTCCGCAGGTGCTCCTCGTACGACGAGGCCGCGTGCTTCAGGGCTCGGCCGATGGCGAGCCGCGTGCCGAGCTCCGGCTGACGGGTGTCGCCTTTCCGCCGCCGGGCCACGCCCCGGCCCATGACGTCGAAGCCGCCGTACTCGTTCTCGACCAGGATCTCGGCCGTGCTGGACGTCCCGTCGGTCAGCACGGCTATTCGCGCCGACTGGGTGGTGTTGCCGGATAGTTCGATGTTGACGGACGGGCCGACCTTCTCGTATTCGGTCATCGGCTCTGCTCCCTTTCGATCAGGTAATCCAGGTAGTGACGGGCCTTTCGCAGGTCTTCGACCTTCGGCCCCTTGCGGCCGGCGCGCAGCACGTACTTGATGACGTTGGCCGACCACGGGTCCAGGTCGTACGCCTCCCAGATCTGCCAGGGCTGCATCGCCTTCCCCTGGTAGTGCTTCGGCGCGGTCGACGGATCGGAAGGACTGGCCCCGTTTTCCAGAGCGGTGAAGCTGTCGGCGTAAGGGCTCGGTTCCACAAAGGTGTGATGGCGATGGGCCAGCAAGATCTGGCAGCCTCGGCAGTCAGGGTCGATACCGCCGCCGTCGTGGCGAACGGTCGGCAAGTGGCTGTCTACGCGTTCGTCGTACTCGCAACCGGGGTGATCACAGGCGTACGTCACTTCCACCTCCGGGAAGTCTTCGGCCGCTCGACCGGCCGGTTGTTGGCACCCTTTTTGGAATTGCAACGGCGGTGTGCGGGGGCCAGGTTGTTCAGGTCGTACGGGTCGCCGCCCTCGGCAAGCGACAGCTTGTGCTCGACCGTCCAGGACATCGGGTCGTTGTGGTGCAGCGACATGTCGATGGGGAGGCCGCAGAGCCAGCAGACCGGTGGGAATTCACGGCGGGCGATGGCAACCGTCTGCCGCCATCGCCTCCCGTCACGCCCCGCCGGCACGCGATTCGATCCAGCCGTAGATGACCGGGTCCACGTCGCCGTCGTAGACGGTGAGCGCGATGTCCCGCGCCATGCCGTCCCGCCCCACGCACTGAACTTCGACAGTCCGGTTGAGGATCGGGCCTTCCCCGGTCGCGTTGAACTGCGCCAGGCCGTTCAGGTGAGCGGCCCGCATGTCCTCGGGGATCAGCGTCACCAGCGGCTTTCCGACCAGGGCCTCGGCCGTCCAGCCGAGGACGCGCTTCGCGTCGCCGTACACGGCCCGGATGATGCCGGAGCGCTCGGCCACGACCAGGGTGTTGCCGGCGGCCAGCTCGTCGCCCATGTCTTCCATGTCGCCTACCTAGTGAAGACGATGAGGGCCAGCGTCACCGTGGCCACCACCAGTTGGATGATGCCGACGACCGTTCTGACGATCTCGGCTTTCGTGCTTGCCCGCTCCACGGCTCAGCCCTGCGGGGGGTTGGTCTCGCCGGACTCCTCGGCCTTGGCCGCCTGGTAGGCGCCCCAGTGGCCGACGATGTTGGCGTAGATGGAAATCAGCAGGACCCACAGAATGGATTCCTTCCACCACAACATGGTGGGAATGATGAGGAGGAACCACAGCAGTGCCATGGCCACGTGCAGACGGGCAAGGTAGCGGGCTGCTTGGTCGCGCTTCACCGCAGATCAACTCCATATGAGGCAGTAACCCGCCCGGCGTCCGGGTCCACGAAAAGCAACCACTGCGAAGGCTCCGACTGCGCGGCTAGTGTCTCCGACGCGAAAGTATTCGTACTTTCCGTGGAGCCGTTGCACCACACGGAACGGTGATTCAACGGGATTCTTCCGAGCTGGTGATAGTGACCCATGAAAACGTCTTTGAAGGGTTCGGGTATTCCACCGCTGCCCCATCCGTTCACCTTCTTGCCGAGGCCGTACCAGGGGAAACCGGAGTGCCCCCGGATCTGATCGCCGTGGATCAGGAGGGCCGAGTATGCGCCGAGCTCCATCACCTGGTACCAGTTCCGTTCACCCTGCGGGTCGGTCATCTTCAGCTCGAACCGCGGCTCGTCTCGCAGGAGCATGGAAACAATGCGATATAGCATTCTATCCGCGTTATCCATGGGGCCGAATTGGCCTCGTCGTCCGATACGACCATGGTTTCCGTCAACTGCGTACACGGTGACAGTCTCAAAATGCCCGAGCAGATACCGCACAAAGTCAACCAGAAGTGCAGGGGTGGTGTTGAAGAGCTGGTCATAGAGCGTCGAATCTATGAGCCACTGCTGGCCGGGGAAGATGTCGACTCCCTCAACCATGTCACCGAGCATCGGTACGATGCAGTGTCGAACGGGGTGATGCAGTCGTTGAACTTCCGCAAGACGCACGATTCGTTGTGCGTATCGCATGACACGATCTCGACATACCCGGGAGTCGTAATCTGGGGTGAGCTTTCCAGTTTGTAGGTCAGAGAGCAGGGCAACGGCGTACTCCTCGGTTCGAAGGGCGGACTGCCCGATGTCAGGCGGGCCCGGCGGTTCCACCGGTGCCAGGCGGATACGCCCGATAGCCTCGGTCGTCGCTTCCCACACGGTGTTCAGGTAGTCGGCCTGTTTGTGTTTGACCTCGTGCAACTGCCGGGCGAGGCGGTCGCGTTCTGACGTCATGCGCGCCAGACGGTCCGCTGTATCCGCCTCATTGCCGAGCGAATCACTCATTGCTTACCCTTTGCAGGCATGGGCCACATTCAGCATGGCCGCTTGTTCCACGGGGTCGATCGACAGCCCGTATTCACTTTTCACTTCCGCTACTTGCTCCACGTAGGCGCACCGCTCAAGAGGAGCCGGCCAGGCTCCGTCCTGGTCGCCCTTCGAGCGGTTCAAGCCGGCCGTGATGGCGTTGAGGTTCGCCGGGTCTTCGCTGAACGCCTCCAGCCGCGCCACCGGCCAGGTCGACGCCCCCGAGTCCCACGCCTCCCGCAGTGCGACGTTGTGGTCGACGTCCATCCCCATCCGCGACCGGAACACCCGGCCATCCCAGCGAGACAGCCAAGAACCGTCGGCCCGCTGCTCCTGCTGGAACACCACCGGCCGCGCCTTCTCCGGGCTGTACCGGAACGCCTCCCGGTCGTAGGGCTTCGCCGCCGCCTCGGCCTTCACTGGCAGCTTCTCCACGAGCGTCACCAGCGGCGGCACGGGTACGGGGATCGGCAGCGGCAGCAGCGGGGGCCGGGTGCTGGGCTTCGGCGTCGGCCGCGGTGTCGGCCGGCGGGTGGTGGTTGACGGCTTCGGCCGCGACGGCGGCTTGACGGTCGGCGGCTTCGGTGTGGCCCGGCGGGTGGCGGCCGGTGGCTTCGGTGTGGCCCGTCGGCTGCTGGCGGTGGGTTTCGGCGCGGGTCGCTTCGACGGTGCCGTGCTCGGCTTCGGCGGCGGTGTCCGCGCGGGCCGCGAGCTGGCCGACGGGGAGGGCGTCGCCGGCGTCGTCCGGTCGTTGTCGGCCGTCGGGGTCGGTGTGGGGGCCGAGCTGCTGCTCGACGGCGGCGGCTTCGGCGGCTCCTCGTCGTCCACTGCGTCGTTGATGAAGACCGCTCCGGCCAGGAGGGTCACCGCCGCGCCGAAAGCCGTCCAGGCGGCGCCGGAGGGACCTCTCGGCCGGGCCCTACTGCCCACAGGCGCACGCTCCCCTGCGGTGGTAGCCGATGATCCCCGCGGTGATGCCGGTGACGCCCCGTGATTTCAGGGCTTGGGCGATGCCGACGGCCGACAGCTCCGGGCGGTCCAGGGCGGCCTGCACCTCGGTCCGGTCGGCTTCGCTGAGACCGGCGAGGAGGACGCCGACCCCGCAGCCCCGCTTGTAGTGGGGGTTGGTGTGGTACTCGGCATCGTTGGCGAAACCTTCGAACTTGCGGCTCACTGCTCGGTCTCCATCTCGAAGGCGGTGCCGGCACCGCTGATCACCGATCCGACGAACGCCCGGGAGCCCTTCACCGTCATCTCGCCGGCCGGCTCCCGCAGGCCCTCGGCGGTCCGGCGCACCGCGTCGCCCAGGTTGGTGATCTCGATCTCGGTCGTCTTGTAGAAGACGACCTCAGCGACGTATTCCATTTCACAGTCCTCCGCAGAAGGGGCATTCGTAGACCAGGCAGAAGTCGAGATCGTGCACAACGCGAAAAGCCACGCACGCGTACATCAGTCGCTCTTCCGTGTTCAGCCGACGCTCACGACGAATCGAGAACCTGATCCGTGCCGCGAGAAACGTTTCCTCATCCCCCGGGAGAGGCAGATCAACGATGGTCCGGGCCGTCACCAGGCGACTCTTCATCTCGGCCCTCCGGGTGTCGGTGACACATGGAATCGGCCCGGAGCCCACAACAGCAGGCCGGGCCGTAAGCGACTAGTTCGGCCCACTTCCCTGGGGCCCAGTCTTCGAGTGACTTCCGTATGCGGTCCGCTATCTCCTGGTCTAGCTGGGTGGGTTGAACCTTCTTAGGTTTCCCCATGATTCACTTGCTCGTCAGCCATGTCACCAGCTCCACTATCACCCACACGACGAAACCCGCCCAGGCGACAGTGAGAGCTGCCGACAAGGCGATGATTACGTTGAACGATTTGTCGCTTCTCATACTCCTCCTCGTTGCTCCTTGAGTTTCCTGCGCACGAGCGCCTGGACGTGCAGCCCGAATGTCCCCATCTCGTCGGTGAGGCTGATTTCCTCCCACGACGCCCAATGGGCCGGGTCTTCGATTTCGATCGTGATGAGGTCGCCGGTGTACTCGGTTTTGATGATCACGTGCTCTTCCTCTGCTGGAGGCGGAAGCCGGACCGGATGGTCTGCTCTGCCTGCCGCTCCCCGCCGTCCAGGCCGCAGTCGAGCGCCGGCGGCACCAGCAGCTCGATGGCCTCCTCCTCGGTGGCCCCGTCCTCACACATCGAACGGGCCGCCCACAGCAGGACGTTGTTGCGGTTGCCCTCCTGGGCGTAGGCGACGGCTTCGACCAGGCCGCTGAAGCTCCCGGCGTTCTTCGGCTGCTGGAACGGCGAACGGGGCTTAGCCGGCCGCGGTTTCTCCCGCACCAGCTCGACCAGCCACGGCGGGGCGTCGGCCACCGGGAGGTTGTTCTCCGCTACGTACGGGCCCTTGGCGGTGGAGCTGCCGGCTCCGAGGACGTAGCCGCCTTTCGCGCCGCCGTTGCAGCGAACGTCCAGTAGGCCAGGGACAGGCGAAGCTTGAGACGCTTCCACGCCTTCGGGCCACCGGAAGTACAGGTGCAGGCCCATGGATGCCGTGCATATTCGGTACGTCCGTTCCAGCCGCTCGTACGTATCTCCATAACGCACGCACATCTCTCGCAGAACGTCAGCGCCGTCAACGAGGGGGCCGAACTTGTCATGCATGAACTCCCACGGTGTGCCCTGGAGTTGGTTGTGCCGCTTAGGCAGATCGCAGTCCACGACCAGGAGGCCGGACGGTTTCGCGGCGACGCCGATGTTCGCGTTCGGAGACTCCGCCCACCACGAACAGATCTGGCGCAGATCCCGAGTCGCGGCCTCGGACCACTTGATGGTCCACGGTGCGTCTTCCTTCGGGCGGTTCGGGTAGAGCCGGTGCGGCGTCTTCTCGCCAGGCTCCACCGGGAAGATTGTGAATCCCTGCTGCACTGCCCGAAGCGCATCGGGCAGCAGACTCACGAGGACTCGCCCGCGCCCATGAGGAAGAGAGCCACCGCAAGGACGTCGGACGGGTCCACGTCGTAGTCGTCAGCCCACGTTGCTGCCTTAAGTGTCGCGTCGGCCGACTTCCAAGCGTCCAACCGTGTCGCCATCGCATGCGCTATATCGCACTCGTCACACGCCATTCAGGAGCCTCCAAGTTGGTGAAGAGGGGGTGGGGGTGGTGCCCGGCTGCGAGGTAACAGGCACCACCCCCGTGGCCCCCAGGCGCTCAGTCCGTGCAAACGCCTGAGGTCGGCTTGTGCTACTCCACGGACGTGGTGGTGTCCGTCGTCGGCGCCTCGTTACTCATGGCGTCCTGGAGCGCCTGGTAGGCGTCGCGTTCCTGCTGCTCCGCGGTGGCCAGCTCGGTCTGGACGTCCTGCACCTTGGCGGCCCGGGACCGGGCGCGGTCGGCGCGGGCCTTGGCCTTCTCCCAGGTGCGGATGTGCTCGGTCAGCGGCGACGGCTTCCGGCCGCCGCGCCGGCGACCTTCACCGTTGTCGTCCTGCTCGACGCTGTCGACGTCGACCGCCGGGGACTCGGGGGTTTCGGACACAGGGCTCTCCTTGCGGGTGGCGGCCTTCTTCGCGGCCGGCTTGCGGGTTTCTGCCATGGGGTGGTGCTCTCCTTACTGGGGGAGGCTCGCGGCGATCATGCGAGCGGTGCTCTCGTCCTGGACCTGGGCCGGGTCGACTCCGCGCGAGCGCAGGAAGTCAGCCAGTCCGGCCGGCCAGGACTCCATCCCGTTACTCGGGGCGGAGGGAGCAGGCGGCGGGGCAGCCTGGGCCGGGGATGCAGCCGGGGGTGCACCCCAGCTCTGCTGCTGGGGCGGCGGCGGGGAAGCCGCACCAGTCGGGGTCGCCGCAGCAGTCGGGGAAGCCGCAGCCCCCCAGCTCTGCTGCTGCGGTGGAGGGGACGTGTTCATGCCGACCCAGGGGTCTTCCTGCGGCGGGGACTGCCGAGGCGGCCCCTGCTGCGACGAGGACGGCTGGGACGGCGAGTTGCGGGGGTTCTGGACGAGGTACTGCTGCGCGATCTGCTCGTCCTGCGGGGTGTACGGGTCCAGGCTCCAGCCGACGCCGTTGGCGAACTGCCGCTTCACCAGCCGGCCGAGGACCATGCCGCCGATGTCGCCGCGGGTGTTGGCCACCAGCCCCTTGCTGAACAGGAAGGCGTTCTTGAACAGCAGCGGCTTGCCGGTCTCGGGGTTGGTGCGGTCGATGAGCGCTATGTCGCACTCCACGACGTCCGTCGGCTCGAACTTGCCGGTGTCGAAGTTGGGCTTCAGCGAGATCGGCCACACCAGCATCAGCGCGCCCATCCAGGCGTCGCCGTTGGTTTTGAGGTCGAACGTATCTCCGCCCGTGCCGGGCTGAGAAAAGCTCATTCAGTCACCACTCACTTTCTCCCAGGAGCCGCAGAACGAACAAAGTCGACTGACGCTCCCATTGCTGTGTACGAGCTCCACCCCTCGGCATCGGCCGGGCGTGAAGATATGGAGGATGGAAAAGGCCAGAAGGCGTATCCATGAGCGCATGGCTATCAGCTCTTTCCGTTGCACATGCCGTTCCCCGACGCCTGCGCTCCCGGCATGTAGAACGGGCAGTACCGGCAATCGCTGTTGTTGAAAGGGAGGGCCATCGCCTTCTCTGCGTCCGACGGGCAGGAGCATCCATCGTTGTGCAGCCCGAGGGTTTCGGTGCAGCCCTTGAGCCGTTCGGCCAGGGCGTCAACCCGCGCCAGGGCATCCAGCGCGACCTTCGGGTTGTACGGCTCCGTCCAGACGTAGAGGTCTTCGAGAGACGACTCGTCGCGGGGCCAGCCGATGATGGCGACGTGTTCGATGCGCTCGCCCCGCTTCCGTGCGCCGTAGGCGTACGTGTGCGCCTGGACGCGGTAAGTCGGGGAAGGGCCTGACGACTTGAGCTTGTTCCGCGACCACTTGCCCATCAGCTTGTGGTCGTCGATCATGAACAGGACGCGGTCCAAAAGGTCCGCAGTGCCACGCGGGACGAAAGGCGAGTAGAAGGTCAGGGGGACTTCGACCGCATAGCGACCAGATCCGGCGTCTGCCCATGTGAACATCTCAGCGAGGCCAACATGGACGCATGTCCCGACAAACGAGGCCCAACCGTCACCACCTGGATTGACCCTCGGCAACCGCATGAGGGACATTGCCAGTCGACGGTCACAAGGTGACCCGATCTCGGAGGGTCCCAGCGCTTTCTGCTGGCTGCGTTCCTGCCGATTCGAGTAGCCATGGAACATCTCCTTCAGCCGCGCCGTAATCTCAAGCCCGAGATCCGTCATCGGCCTGACGTCCACCTTCGGCGCTTTGAAGGCTGCGGGCTGGCTAAAAAGCCGGATCTGCTCCCCGGCGTCCGGATCGCGGGCCGGTTGGCTGAACTGGCTCAGCCGCGCACCGACTTCCGCCCTGAACTCCTCGGCCTGGTTACTCGCAATCCGGTTCAGGTTCTCCGCGTACTCGCTCGCTCCCGGCAGAGCAGTCGCACCAGTCGCCGGCGTACTCGGGATAGAGGGCGTCGAAGAGGTCGCAGAGTCGGCATCCTGTTCTTCCGGGACTACCGTCCCTGACGTCGGGCATGGTTCCGTCTGCCCCTTCTGGTTGTGCTTGCGGTACTTGCCGGTGACCGTGGGGACGAGGCGCTTCCCGCAGACGTGGCACTCGATCTGGGTCACGGTGCCTGCCTCCGCATCTGCCGGGCCGGCGGGTCGTTCAGGTAGTCGATGCCGCGTGCGAAGAAGGCCACCGCGTCCCGAGCGTGGCCGAGGGTGTTGTTGCACGGCCGGCACAGCAGGCCGCGCACCTCACCGGTGGCGTGGTCGTGGTCGACGGACAACTTGCGGGTGGCCCCGGTCGCCCGCCGGCAGAGGGCACACAGGCCGCCCTGGAAGGCGTGGAGCCGGTCGTACTCTCCGGGGTCGAGGCCGTAGGTTCGCTGGACGCGCTTCTCATGCGCCGCGACCCTCCGGGCCTTCATGACCGCTCGGTGGTGGGTGTGACAGCGGGGTCCGTCGTAGGGAGCCGGCCGCCTTTGCCGAGCAGGTGGGAGAAACCCGCCCCACTCCGTCAGGCAGTCCTTACAGATGCGTTCCTTCAATCGCGCCACCACAGTTCATCGTCGTCTCGGTCGAAACGCCAGTAACCGCCGGTGTTCCACAGGACGGTTATCGCTTCACGGGTTTCCTCGTTCACGGCGATAGCTATGCGCCCGCGCTCGTAAATCTTGCATTCTTTCGGGTAGCGCTCCGGCGAATCTGAAATGAGCTTCGGTTCCGTCAGGCAGAGTCGGATCTCTTCGCCTTCAACGGCCATGTCCAGCGCGCGCTGCAAGGCGTGCCATCTGATGGTCCACCCGCTGATTTCAGGCATGGTGATACTCACCCCACAACTAACGCACCAGTTGGTTTTGATATTGGTCGGGGGGTACACGAAAGTGTCTCGGTACCAGAGATGTCCCTTATTGCGCCTCACAGAAGACGCACACGATGTCTTTGCCATAAGCGGCCTTGGTCTGGACGCAGAAGCAGAGCTCTTCACATGCGTCGCAGCCGTACAAGGTTCCGAAGACATGGAAGTGGGAGTCGTGCTTCAGTTTGCTGCTTGGAAGCGGCGGCGGTGGCGGCGCGGTTCCGGCCACGGCCGCCGCCCAGGCCGCCGACAGAAGCGCCGGCGGCACGTAGCGCTGACTCATCCGGACAGAGCTCCGATGATGAGCAGGAGGACAATCAGCGACCAGACGAGGAGGGCGTAGAACCGGCGGTCGCTCATAGACCGCCGGCGCTCGACGCTCACGGTGAAGCCTCACACTCGGCCAGGTACCGGAGCATCCTCTCCGCCCGCTTCGACTCCCGCGCGGCACGCCGGCGGGCTCGTACGGCACGGTCGTGGCGCTCCGCGTCGGCAGCGGTCTCCCACTCGCCCCGGCGACTGCGCACGGGCTTCCGCTTCATGATCTGCTGCTTCATGACGGTGTCCCTTCCAGGTCGGGCAGGCCCACGACGTCCGGATTGCCGAGGGTGACGGTCCAGCCCTCCGCGTAGAGGTCAGCGGCGTTGCTGCGGAAGTGGTGGCCGCAGAAGTCGAGCGCCAGAGGCGCATCGTCCTTCTGGACGCGGTACGCGGCGGCGGCCGGGCATCGGTCGCAGCGGTCAGCGGCGGTCAGTGTTCCGGCCATGGGCTCAGCCTTTCCGGAGGGGTGGCGTCGCTTCGCGGCGTCGATGGAGCGCTGGAGGAGAGGGGCCAGGTCGCCGTCAGGGTTGGACGGGGACCATTCACGTGAATTCATTGCTGCCTCGGATCAGAAGTTCGACGGAGTCCGGCCAGACGCCTTGCAGTTGCTCCTCATCGGAGGCCAGGTGCAGACGCCGCGCCTCATTCACGTAGGTCACGGTGTAGAGCCCGTGGCATTCGGTGAGGGAGCCGTGGTAGTAGACCCCGTCGCCGGGGCGGATGTTCTCGTTCATGACTGCCGCCCCGTTTCCGGACGTAGGGGATGGGAATCAGGAGCCCCCGGCATCGCCCCATCCCTAAAGCGATGCCGGGGGCCGCCGCTGCAACCCACGCCAATGGGGAGCGGCTGCCCTTTCTCGACGCGGCACCGGGTAGCAACGGAGCTGCGGAGAAAGGGGCTTAGGCCCTCACAGGGATGGGTGGAGTGTCCAGCTCCCCATGTGCTGTGAGGGTGTCTGAGTCAGGCGACGTGCTTCCACGTCTGCCGCTTCAGCAGGGCGTACATGGTGCCCCAGGAGACGCCGTACTTCGTGGCGAGGGCGGTCACCGTCCACTTGCCGGTGTCGAAGCTCTTGCGGGCCTGGCGGACCTTGCGGTTGTCGAGCTTGGCGTTGTGGTGGCGGGTTCCGTTGTATGCGGGCATGCGCGGGTCCTTCGGTAGGTGATGGAAAGGGGCGGGCCCGACCTGAGCGCTCAGGTCGGGCCCTCATCCGCTCGGCAGCCCGAGGAACGGGTGCGGAGCGGGGCCTCATGCGGCGAGCGACAGGATGCGCTCAACCGTGGCGACGTCCTCCTTCTCGATGTCGCCGGTCGCGGTGCGGAGCATGTTCCGCTCCTGGCGGGTGGCGCCGCGCACCTGCTTCTCGTGCTGGCCCCAGGTGTTGAACGCCTGCCACGCGCCCCAGCCGGTGCCCGCCCAGGGGGCAACCCGCAGGTCGTGGTGGTAGAGCTGCTGGACGGCGTCCCGCTTCTTCGTGGCGTGGGCTGCGGCGACCTTGCCGGCCCGCGTCGTGAGGTTGTCCGGCATGGGCATCAGCTCGTCCACGATGCGGCCCCAGGTGGCGTCGTCCACCTTCACGGACAGCAGGTGCTCGACCTCCCGCTCGAAAGCGTCGCCGGTGTCGAAGACGATGCCCAGGGCGTCGCGGGCCCGCGCCAGCTTGGTCAGCGACTTCGCGGAGTGCCGGACGCGGAAGGTTTCGCCGGCCTCCCGCAGGAAGGCGTTCATGGTGTTGTCGCAGACGACGTTGGTGACACCCCGCTTGTACGTGGTGGCCAGTGATCCGTCGAAGCTGGTCGTGGCCATCAGGAACGGCCGGAAGACGATGCCGCCGGCCATGCTGCGGTTCTCGGCCACCTCCACGGACACCCAGGCGATGGCACCACCGCGGAGCAGTCCGGCCGAGCCGATCTGGAGATCGTCGTCCAGGATGGTGGCGACGTTGCTCAGCAGCCACTCGCGGTACTGGTGCGGCTGATAGCCGTCCTTGAAGATCCCGAGCACCGATCCGGTGTCGCTGCGGACGATGGCCTTCGAGCCGAGGACTGCACGGAATGCTGACTCACCGGAGCCGGGGTTGTGGGTGGCGGTGAACAGCTCCCGCTCCTCGGCCTCCCAGTCGAAGAGGCGGCGCTCCACCAGCTCGACCGGGATGGGGCCGGGGTAGTGATTGTCGTCGCCGGCCCGGTGGTGCCAGGCGGGGCCCCTCTTCTCGGTGAAGCCGATGAGGGTGTTGCTGGACAGCCAGTCGAGAGTTTCGCGCGACATGGTGCGCTCCTTGGTTGGGGATGGGATGAAACGGGATGAGAGCATGCAAAAAGCCCCCCGAAGGAGGCTTTCGATGAGTGCTGCTACGCTGGCATCAGTGCAGGTCAGGTGCCATAAGGCACAACTTCAACCAGTGGCTGATCGACCTCCAGGGCCAGACCAGCACCACTCCGCGCGCCTACGACCAGCAGGTCGACTACGTCCTGCACGTCAAGGCCAGGGGCTCATCCCGGCCCAGGTCCAGGCGAAGGTCGCCGCCTACCGCGGCGCCGGCACGTCCTTCGAGGACACCGTCCCGAACGTCTGAGCCCGCCGGGCGCCCGGGGCCCCGCCGCCGGTGGGACCCCGGGCGCTCGCCCGCCGGCCCGGTCCCGGGCCGGCGCCCCGTGCGGATCGTCCCCGGCCGCCGGAAGGCGGACGGTGCGCAGGGCGGCCGCCGAGAGCCGCGGTACGGCGTGCCGCGGCGCTCCGCGACGGGGGCCGGCGCGTGCGGCGCCGGCTGAGTGCGTCCCCGAAGTGCGGGCCGTCCTCGGGATCTCCCCGGACGACCGCGTGACGCCGCAGTCCAGCGAGGGTGTTGGTTTCGCCGCGCACACCGTCACCACTGGCTCCAGGACCGCCCCGCCCCTGGCCGACGCGCCGCTGTTCCGGCTGCTCGACCGCGTCTACCGGGGCGTCGCGCTGCCCTCCTGATCCACCCCCGGCGCGAAGACCGCGCCCGCGGCGGCGAACAGGCGGGCGCAGCGCCGGGCCATCTGCTCCGGCGACTGGCCGGGGTGCTTGATCCACCAGCGCACCAGCGCGGTGACGACTCCCCGCCAGGCATACGTCAGCGCGTCGGCGTCCAGCGCCGCCTCGGCCTGCGGGGCGGCGCTCGCGCCGACCAGCCGCGCGGCGCCGGCGGCGGCGAGCCGGTCGATCTCCGCCCGGTAGCGCCGGGCCCGGCGGGCCGCCTCCCCGTCGGCGGGCAGTGCGGGGTCGTAGAGCACGAACCAGCCCTCTCGGCAGCCCTCCAGGGCGGTGAACAGGCCGTGCAGCACCCGCACCGGGTCGGGCGGCGCACCGTCCCCGTGGTCGGCCGTCGCGGTGCGCACGGCCTCCAGCACCCGGTCGCCGACCGGGACCAGGCAGGCCAGGCAGAGGTCCTGCTTCGCGCCGAAGTACTGGTGCAGCAGCGTCTTGGTGACGCCGACCCGGCCGGCCACCGCGGCCAGCGAGGCGGCGGCGTACCCGCGGCGGCCGAACTCCTCGGTGGCGGCGTCCAGGATCTGCCGCTCCCGCACGGCCCGCGGGACGCCCTTGGTACCGGTTCGGGACGAGGGGCTGGCCATATCCGCGAATTTACCATACGGTAATTTACGCTTCGGTAATATGACGGCGGGGGCGATGTCCGCGCCGACGACTCACCGCAGGCAGAGCACGCGTTGGCACGGTCACCGAGCCGCTGGAGCAGCCGCACCATGAGCGAAGCCGCCACCCCCGCCCGCACCCCCTCCCGCGTCCGCTCCTGGTGGGGCTGGGGGTGGGCCGACGCCCACCCCGACGACGCCGAGTGCGCCGCGCTCGGCGCGCTGCTCCCCGGCACCCTGGCCCGGCCGCTGCCCGTCCCGCGCGTCGCCGACCTGCCCGTCGGCCCGCCCGCGGTCCGGCCGCCGCAGAGCCTGGCCCCGCTGGTGACCGACGACCGCGAGGTCCGCGCCGCGCACGCCCTGGGCAAGGCCTACCGGGACGTCGTACGCGCGCTGCGCGGGCGCCTGGGGCGGGTGCCCGACCTGGTCGCCCACCCGGCCCGCGACCAGGACGTGGCCGACCTGCTCGACTGGGCCGGCGCCCACGGGGTGGCCGTCGTCCCCTACGGCGGCGGGTCCTCGGTCACCGGGGGAGTGGAATACCGGGGCGACGCCCACCGGGCCGTGCTCAGCCTGGACCTGACCGCCATGCGCCGCGTCCTGGAGATCGACCCGGTCAGCCGCGCCGCCCGCGTCCAGGCCGGCATCCTCGGCCCGGACCTGGAGGCGGCCCTGCGCCCGCACGGCCTGACGCTGCGCCACTTCCCGCAGAGCTTCGAGTTCTCCACTCTCGGCGGCTGGCTCGCCACCCGGGCCGGCGGCCACTACGCCACCGGCCGCACCCGCGTCGACGACTTCACCCAGTCGCTGAGGGTGGTCACCCCCGCCGGGACAGCCCAGTCCTGGCGGCTGCCCTCCTCCGGCGCCGGACCCTCGCCCGACCGGCTCTTCCTCGGCTCGGAGGGCGCGCTCGGCGTCATCACCGAGGCGTGGATGCGGCTACAGGAGCGGCCCCGCCACAAGGCGTCCGCCGCGCTGCCGTTCCGCCGCTTCGGCGACGCACTGGAAGCGGTCCGCGCGCTGGCCCAGTCCGACCTGGCCCCGGCCAACTGCCGGCTGCTGGACGCCGGGGAGGCCGCGCTCGCCGGGGCCTCCCACGACGGCTCGTCGGTCCTGGTGCTGGGCTTCGAGTCGGCCACCGGCCCGGTCCGGGCCGAGCTGGCCGAGGCGGTCGAGCTGGCCCGCGCCCACGGCGGCTCCGCGCCGCACGGCGCGGAGCCCGGCGACCCGGCCGGCGACGCGGTCGCCGCCTGGCGGTCCGTCTTCCTGCGGATGCCCTACCTGCGGGACGGACTGGCGCGGATGGGGGCGGTGGCCGAGACCTTCGAGACCGCCGCCACCTGGGACAGGCTGCCGGCCCTCGTCGAGGACGTCCGCACCGGGACGGCGGAGGCGGCCCGGCGGGCCACCGGGCGCCCGGCGACCGTCAACTGCCGCCTCACCCACGTCTACCCGGACGGCGCGGCCCCCTACTTCACGGTGCTCGCGGCCGGACGGCCCGGCGACGAGGAAGCCGTGTGGGACGAGATCAAGGCAGCGGCGACCGGGATCCTGCACCGCCACCGGGCCACCATCACCCACCACCACGCGGTCGGCCGCGACCACCGCCCCGGCTACGACCGCCAGCGGCCGGAGCCCTTCGCCCTCGCCCTGCGCGCCGCCAAGGACGCCCTCGACCCGCACGGCATCCTCAACCCGGGCGTGCTGGTGGGCCCGTGAGCCGCCCGGCCGCGCCGCTCAGGGGCGGTGCGTCAGCTCGGCCAGACGGCGGTCGTGCAGCCTGCCGAGCAGCAGCAGCGACAGGCTCGCGCCGATCAGCGCGCAGAACATGTCCCACTGGGTGTCCCACTCGTCCCCCTGCGTGGCCAGGAACGCGTCGGCGGCGTGCCCGCCGGTCACCGCCGCCGCCCACTCCAGCATCTCGAACACCGCGCTGAACGCCAGACAGGCGCAGACCACCAGCGGCGCCAGCCAGCGGCTGCCGCGCAACGGCGAGGTGCGCACCAGCAGTTCGCGCACCAGGAGGGCGGGCACGAAGCCCTGCATCAGATGGCCGAACCGGTCGTAGGGGTTGCGCTCCAGGCCCAGCAGGTCGCGCACCCAGTCGCCGGCCGGCACCTCCGCGTAGGTGTAGTGGCCGCCCACCAGGAGCACCACCGCGTGCGCGGCCAGCAGGCAGCACAGCAGGTCGCTGAGCGGGAAGCGGCGGCGCGCCAGCACCGCCAGAGGCAGCCCGACCAGCACCCACACCGTCTCCAGCAGCCAGGTGACCGGGTCCTCGGGGCGCCACGCCGAGACGGCGACGGCGGCGAGCACCAGCACCACCAGGGCGGCGGGCAGCCTGCGCCGGCGTGCGGCGAGCGGGGCGGTGCCGGGGAGGGCGGTGGGCATGGCGGGCTCCTCGTCGGTCAGGGGACGGCGATCGGGGCCGGACGCGGCCGGGATCAGGGCCATATCGTGCGGCCCGCCGGAGCGCGCGGCATGAGTACGCGCACTCATCCGGGGCGGGCGCCCTCGTGGTCGCCGGCGCCGCCGAGCGCCCCGGCCCCGATGCGTCGCCCCCCGCCGGCGGGGGGGGAATACCGTGCGGGGCCGCCGGGCTGTCACCGGCATGAGCACTCTCGGACTGATCGGCAGCGGAAACATCGGCAGCACCCTCGCCCGGCTCGGCGTCGCCGCCGGCCTGGACGTCGTCCTGAGCGACTCGCGCGGGCCGCAGACCCTGACGGACCTGGTCGCCGAACTGGGCCCGCGCGCCCGGGCGGCGACCCCGGCCGAGGCGGCGGCGGCCGGCGACTGGGTCGTCGTCACCGTGCCGCTGAGGAACTACCGCCAGGTGCCCGTGGAACCGCTGGCGGGCAAGATCGTGCTGGACACCGGCAACTACTACCCCGAGCGCGACGGCCGGATCCCGGAGCTGGACGCCGAGCGGACCACCACCAGCGAACTGCTCCAGCGGCACCTGCCGCAGTCCCACGTGGTCAAGGCGTTCAACAACATCTACTTCGCCCACCTGGCCGCGCTGGCCCGTCCGTCCGGCGCCGCCGACCGCTCGGCGCTGCCCATCGCCGCCGACGACCCCGAGGCGCGCGCGGACGCCGCCAGGCTGCTGGACCTGCTCGGCTACGACGCCGTCGACACCGGCCCGCTCGCCGCGAGCTGGCGCTTCCAGCGGGACACCCCCGCCTACGTCGTCCCGTACGCGAAGAACCCGCAGGGCCTCGGCATCGCGGCCGACGACCCCGGCGCGCCGGCCGGCGCCGGCCGGCTCCGTGCCGCCCTGGCCCAGGCGCGCCGCCCGGCCGGCGCCGCCCCCGCCGAAGAGGACTGACCCCGGCCCGGGGCGGGCTCGCCGCCGGTCATGCGCCGGCCAGCAGCAGCCCGCCCATGGTCAGCATGGTCGCCGCGACCAGGCCGTCCAGCGCCCGCCAGGCCCGGGGCCGGGCGAGCAGCCCGCTCAGCAGCCGGGAACCGTAGCCGAGCGCCGCGAACCAGACCAGACTGGCCGCCGCGGCGCCCGCGCCGAACACCCAGCGCCCGGTGCCGTGGTCGGCCGCCACCGAGCCGAGCAGCAGCACCGTGTCCAGGTACACGTGCGGGTTGAGCCAGGTCAGGGCCAGGCAGGTGAGCACCGCGGCGCGCGCCGAACCGGTGGCGGCGCCGCGGGCGTCCAGGGCGGCGGCCCCGGCCGGCCGAAGGGCGCGCCGCGCGGCCAGCAGGCCGTAGCCGAGCAGGAACAGCCCGCCCGCCACCGCGACCGCGGTGAGCGCGGCCGGCCAGGCGGTGACCACCGCGCCGACCCCCGCCACGCCGAGCACGATGAGGGCCGCGTCGGACAGCGCGCAGATCCCCACCACCCACAGCACCGCGTGCCGGTGCACGCCCTGGCGCAGCACGAAGGCGTTCTGCGCGCCGATGGCGACGATGAGGGAGAGGCCGGTGCCGAATCCGGCCAGTGCGGTGGTGAGGGTGCCGTACGTCATGGGACGACGGTAGGAAGCGAGCGACCGACAGTACAGCTAAAGATTCTTACGTACCATGAGCCAGCGTGATGGAAGAGCTTCCCCTGGACCAGGTCCGGACCCTCCTCGCGGTGGTCGACGAGGGCACCTTCGACGCGGCGGCCGCCGTCCTGCACGTGACGCCGTCGGCGGTCAGCCAGCGCGTGAAGGCGCTGGAGCAGCGCACCGGACGGGTCCTGCTGCTGCGGACCAGACCGGTGCGGGCCACCGCCTCCGGCGAGGTGATCGTCCGCTACGCCCGCCAGTCGGCCCGGCTGGAGCGCGACGCCCGCGCGGAGCTGGGCATCGACGACGGGCAGGGGCCGGCCCGGCTGCCGATCGCGGTCAACGCCGACTCCCTGGCCACCTGGCTGCTGCCGGCGCTGACCGGGCTGGAGCGGGACCCGCCGGTCTGCTTCGAGCTGTACCGCGAGGACGAGGCGCACACCACGGCGCTGCTGCGCGAGGGGCAGGTGATGGCCGCGGTGACCTCCTCGCCCGACCCGGTCGCCGGGTGCACGGTGCGCCGGCTGGGCCGCTTCCGCTACCTGCCGGTGGTCAGCCCGGCGCTGCTCGCCCGCCACCCCGGGCTGCCGCCGCGGGACCTGGCGCGCTTCGTGCGCGAGGCGCCGGTGGTCCAGTTCGACCGGCGCGACGACCACCAGGACGCCTTCGCCCGCTCGCTCACCGGCGGCGCGGCGGCGGCGAGCCGGGTACGCCATCTCGTACCCACCTCCGAGGGGTTCGCCGACGCGGTGGCGGCCGGCCTGGGCTGGGGCCTGGTGCCCGAGCCGCAGGCGCTCGCGCTGCTGGAGCGGGGCGCCGTGGTGCCGCTGGCGGACGACCGGCCGCTGGACGTCCCGCTCTACTGGCAGCAGTGGAAGCTGGACTCGCCGGCGCTGGCCGCGGTGGCCCGGGCGGTCGCCGAGGCGGCCGCCCGGGCCCTGCGCCCGCCGGCGGACGGCCCGGGCGCCACGCCCGCCGCCCCGGGCGGGCCGGTCAGGCCGGTCCGCCGGTCCGCCGGCCGGTGACGTTGGCCTCCAGCAGCAGCGTGGCGTCCCGCACGCCGATCGCCCCCGCGCGCCCGGGCAGCCGCCCGTCCGCCTCCCGCAGCTCCCTCAGCGCGCCGTCGATCGCCTCGTGCGCGGCGAACAGGCACGGGGTGCTGTAGATCGCCACGTCCACACCCAGCTCCGACAGCTCGGTCAGGGACAGCCGGGGCGAGTTGCCGCCGCCGATCTGGTTGAACAGCAGCGGGACGCCGGCGACCGCCTCGCGGACCCGCCGGATCGTCACCACGTCCCGCACCCCGTCCACCAGGACCACGTCCGCGCCGCTCTTCGCCAGCGCGGCGGCCCGCCGCAGGATCTCGCCCTCCTCGACCGCGTCGGTACGCGCCACCACGACCATCTCGCTCCGGCTGTCCAGCACCCGGTGCAGCTTGTCCAGGTACTCCTCCAGCGGCAGGATCCGCTTGCCGTCCGCGTGCCCGCACCGCCGGGGCCGCTGCTGGTCCTCCAGGACGACGCCCGAGACGCCCGCCCGCTCCAGCCTCCGCACGACATGGCAGGCCACCTCCGGATCGGCGTAGCCGTCGTCGATGTCCACCAGCAGATGGTGCTCGGGGAAGGCCGGCCGCAGCCTCTCGGCGAACGCCACGATGTCCGGCCAGGCGATGAAACCGATGTCCGGAAGGCCGTAGTACGAGGCGGCGAAACCGAAGCCGGAGAGGAAGAAGCCGTCGTAGTGCCGTGCCGCCAGCGAGGCGGAGTACATGTCGTAGACGCCGATCAGGGGGGTGGTCCCGGGGCTCGCGATCGCGTCGCGCAGCCGGTGCCCGTGGCCCATCGTGCCTCCAGGGGGAACGGGCGGCCGCCGGAGGGAGGGGGACGGCGGCCGCCGAGCGGGTGGTCGACGACCCAGCGTCACAGGAAGATCGTTTCGCCCCCCAACGCCGCTCACCCGTTGGCATCAGCGCGAACCGGACAACGGCCGGCGGCCCGTTGTCAGTGGTGCTGGCTACGGTGGGGCGCATGATCGATGCCGAGGACGTCCGCCGGATCGCCCTGTCCTTCCCCGAGACGGTGGAGAAGGAGGCCTGGGCCATGCCCACCTTCCGGGTCGCCGGGAAGATGTACGTCACCGTGCCCGACGACCAGACCTCGTTCGCCGTCCGCTGCCCCCGCGACGAGCGCGCCGAGCTGATCGCCGCGGAGCCGGAGAAGTTCTGGGTCCCGCCGCACGAGGCGAGCTCCGCGTGGGTCCGGGTCCGCCTCGCCGCCCTGGAGGACCTCGCCGAGCTGCGCGACATCCTGGTCGACTCCTGGCGCCAGGCCGCACCACCCCGGCTGACCGAGGACCACCCCGGACTGCGCCCCGGCGCCCCGGCCCCCGGCTGACGCCGGGCGGCGCGGGTCTGCCGGGCGTCAGGTGGCGCGGAGGGCGGCGGCCCACGCGTCGAGCTGCTCGGCGGTGCGCGGGCCGGGCGCGTCCGGCGCGAGCAGACCCCGCTCGCGCAGGACCGCGGCGACCGCCATGCCCCACGGCCGCCGCAGCCCGGCCTCGGCCAGCAGCTCACGGTCCACCAGCAGTTCGGCCACCGGCCCGGTGCGCGGACCGGCCGGAGTGAGCACCGCCGCGTCGTCCGCCCACCGCAGCGCCAGGTCCACGTCATGGGTGGCCATCAGCACCGTCGTCCCCGAGGCCCGCAGCCGCTCCAGTACCACCAGCAGCCGCTCCTGCCCGTGCGGGTCGAGCCCCGCCGTCGGCTCGTCCAGGATCAGCACCCGCGGCCGCATCGCCACCGCGCCGGCGATCGCCGCCCGCTTGCGCTGCCCGTAGGACAGCAGATGGGTGGGCCGGTCCGCCAGCGCCGCGATGTCCAGCGCCTCCAGCGCCCCGTCCACCCGGGCGCGCACCTCGTCCTCGGCCAGCCCGAGGTTCATCGGCCCGAACGACACGTCCTGCGCCACCGAGGCGGCGAACAACTGGTCGTCCGGGTCCTGCACCACGAGCTGCACGGTCGTGCGCAGCTTCACCAGCCCGGCCCGGTCGTACGCCACGTCCTCGCCGGCCAGCCTCAGCCGCCCCTCGACCGGCCGCAGCCCGCCGCTGAGCAGCCGCAGCATCGTGGTCTTGCCGCTGCCGTTGCGGCCCAGCAGCGCCGTCGTCCGGCCCTCGCCGACCGCGAAGTCCACGCCGCCGAGCACCGCCGGCCCCTCGTCGTAGGCGTATCCGGCGCCGACCAGTTCCACCACCGGCGGCCCGCCCGGGTGCCCGCTCATGTCAGGAGACCTCTCAGTGCGTAGGTGAGGACGACCAGCACGGCCAGCAGGCCGGCCGTCGCGGCCAGAAAGCGGCGGGAGACCTCCGCCCGCGGCACCAGGACCCGCAGCGTGCCGTCGTAGCCCCGGCCGGCCAGCCCGTCCTGGAGCCGTGCCGCCCGGTCGAAGGCCCGGACGAACGCGGTCGCGCCCAGCCCGGCCAGCGACCGCCACGCGGCCGCCCGGCTCGCCTGCCCCAGCCGGGCGTGCTGCGCCTGCCGCACCCGCGCCACGGTGTCCAGCAGCAGGAAACCGATCCGGTACATCACCAGCGCCACATCCACCACCGGCGCCGGCACCCCGGCCCGCACCAGGCGCGGCAGCACGTCGGAGACCGGAGTGGTGAACGCGAACAGCAGCACCCCGAGGGACGCAGCCGAGGTCCGCAGCAGCAACTCCCCGGCGTGCAGCGGCCCGTCCGGCGCCGGCGACACCAGTCCGCCGGCCCCGCCCACCTGGAACAGCAGCGGCGCCGCGCCCGTCACGCAGAAGCCCAGCGGCACGCGGAACGCCCGCCACAGCAGCCGGGGCGCCACCCCGGCCGGGCCCAGCAGCACCGCCAGTGTCGCCGTGCCCACCAGCGCGGCGCCCGGCCAGGCCGGCAGAGCCACCGCGCACAGCGTCAGACCGAACCCGAGGACCGCCTTCTCGCCGGGATGCCGGCGGCGCCAGCGACTGCCGTGCGCCGCCGCGTCGATCGGCAGCACCCGGCTACTCGGCAGCCCCGGCGTCCCGGGCCGCGTCGGCCCTCGCGCGCCCGGCGCCGGCCGCCGTCCCCTCCCCGGCGGCCGCCGCCCGCGCCTCGCCCTGGCGGCGGCCCCGGCGCACCCCGAAGTAGTACGCCAGCACCCCCGCGCCGAGCGCCGCCTGCAGGGCGAACAGCGCCGACTCGACCTCACCGGACGGCGGCTCGTACAGCGGCGCGAACCACGGCTCGTAGTCCGGGGCCAGCTCCGTGATCGCGGTCTCCGCCTGCGCGTCGGCGCCGGCGAACGGCTCCTCCTTGTGGTCTCCGAGGCCCAGCGCCAGCGGCAGCACGGCGAGCGCCGCCACCACGAGCAGCAGCAGCGTGTTGACCTTCGCGTTGCGGCTCATCGGGTCACCGTCTCCTTCTCCTCGCCCGCGGCGCCGGCCTCGGCGCCCTTCGAGCCGCCCTTGCCGGTCAGCTTCGACAGCACGCCCAGACGCAGCAGTTCCGCCTTGCTGGACTGGGTCAGCAGCCGCATCACCAGCACGGTGAGCAGGCCCTCGCTGACCGCCAGCGGGATCTGGGTGAGCGCGAAGATCGAGCCGAACTTCGCCAGCGCCCCCGGGATGCCGGAGCCCGGGTCGGGGAAGGCCAGCGCGAGCTGCACGCTGGTGACGCAGTAGGTCGACAGGTCGGCCACGAACGCGCCGAAGAAGACCGCGACCATCAGCGACGCGCCCGAGCGCCGCAGCAGCCAGTACGTCCCGAAGCCGGCCCACGGCCCGACGACCGCCATCGAGAAGACGTTCGCGCCGAGCGTGGTCAGCCCGCCGTGCGCCAGCAGCAGCGCCTGGAAGAGCAGGGTGATGGTGCCCAGCACCGCCATGATCGGCGGCCGGAACAGGATGGCGCCCAGCCCCGTACCGGTCGGATGCGAGCAACTGCCCGTGACCGAGGGTATCTTCAGGGCGGAAAGGACGAAGGTGAACGCACCGGACGCACCCAGCAGAAGCGTGGATTCCGGGTTGCTCCGGACCTCCCGCGTCAGGGCGCGCACACCGTGTACGACGAACGGGGCGGACGCGACAGCCCAGGCGGCCGCGTGCGCAGGGGGCAGATAGCCCTCGGCGATATGCATGGTCGGGAGACCCTCTCCAGCACCTCGTGGATGGACAACACGCCCCGGCCGGTCTCCTGGCTGACGGGTCATGCCGCCTCGGCTCCGCCTTCCCGGACGCCGCGGTCTCCCGCGGCGGACCCAGTGGCTTCCCGGAGGCCGCGCCCCCGGGAGTGGACCCGGACTTCCCGATCACAGTGGCGAGGGCCGCACCGGTTCCGCACCGGTTTCCCGTACACCAAGGCGGTGTGACCCTAGTGCGTTGACCAGGTACATCACAACCCTGGTACCGGCCGGTGGACCGGAGCCGGGGTCCGGCCCGCGCCGGGCGCCGCCTCACTCCTTGCGGTAGCCGTACGCCTCCGACGCCGCGGCCGCCACCGCGTCCAGGTCCCCGCCGGCCGCCGCCGTCGCCACCGCGGCCACCGCGCCCTCCACGAACGGCGCGTCCACCAGCCTGGCGGAGTCCGGGAGTTCGCCGCCCTCAGCGAGCAGCGCCTTCACCGTCAGCACCGCGCTGCCGAGATCGGCGAGCACCGCCACCCCGGAACCGCCGTCCACCGACGCGGCCGCCGCCGCGATCAGCTCCGCGCTGGTGCCGAGCCCGCCGCCGGGCAGCCCGCCCGCCGCCGCCACCGGCACACTCGGCCCGCCGGTCAGCCCGCGCGCCAGCCCCGCCACCGACTCCGCCACCTCGGCGCTGTGCGACACCAGCACGATGCCCACC
>NZ_PVLV01000120.1 GCF_002982015.1 Streptomyces solincola | reverse complement strand
TCGCGCACCAGGTCGTGCGAGCCGCTCTCCTCGATCACGAGCTGGATGCCCGGGTGCAGGTCGTGGAAGGCGCGCAGCACATCCGGCAGCAGCGCAGTGCACAGGCTGGGCGTCGCCCCCAGCCGTACCCGGCCCCGCCGCAACTGCGCCAGCTCCTGCACCTCGCGCCGCGCGGTGTCGGCGTCGGCCAGGATGCGGCGGGCCAGCGGCAGCAGCGCCTCCCCGGCGTCGGTCAGCGCGATGTTGCCCCGGGCCCGGCTGAACAGCTCCGCGCCCAGCTCCCGCTCCAGCGCCCTGATCTGCTGGGACAGCGAGGGCTGGGAGACGTGGACGGTCTCGGCGGCCCGGGTGAAGTGCCGGGTCTCGGCCACCGCGACGAAGTACGAGAGCTGCTGCAACTGCATAGGACCAGCTTAGGCGGCTGCCATAGGCACGGGCTATCGCGATCAGGCGGGCCATGTCTTGGACCACTCGCCGTTTCCCGACGTACCGTCGGAGACATGGTTCTGGCAACGCGGACGGACCGCGACCCCTCCCTCCTGCGGACGCTCTGGGGATCGACCATCGGCAAGAAGGCGGTCATGGCCGTCAGCGGTCTGATCATGCTGGGCTATCTGGTCGCCCATGTCGCGGGCAACCTCAAGGTCTTCTTCGGCCCCGAGGAGTTCAACGGCTACGCCCACTGGCTGCGCACCATCGGCGCGCCGGTGCTGCACTACGAGTGGATGCTCTGGATCGTCCGCGTGGTGCTGCTCGCCTCGATCGTGGCGCACGCGGTCTCCGCGTACCAGCTCAGCCGCCGCGACATCAGGGCCCGCCCGGTGAAGTACGCGCACAAGCGGCCCCGGGCGAGCTATGCCACCCGCACCATGCGCTGGGGCGGGATCATCGTGGGCCTGTTCGTGGTCTGGCACATCCTGGACCTGACCACGCTCACCGTGAACCCCAACGCCCAGCCCGGCCGCCCGTACGAGAACGTCGTCGCCACCTTCTCCACCTGGTACGGCAACGTCATCTACCTCGTCGCCATGCTCGCCGTCGGCCTGCATGTGCGGCACGGCTTCTGGAGCGCCGCCCAGACCCTCGGCGCGGGCAGCGCCTCCCGCGACCGCGCCCTCAAGACCGTCGCGAACGGCCTCGCGCTCGTGCTGACCGCGGGCTTCGTCGCCGTACCCGTCGCCGTGATGACCGGACTGGTGAGCTGAGACAGATGAGCACCGACACGACCACCCCCGAGGCCGCCCCGGCCACGCCCTACGCCGGGTACTCCACCGGCGAGCCGATCGCCGACGCCGCCGCGCCCCGGGGGCCGATCGCCGAACGCTGGGACACGCGCCGCTTCGAGGCGAAGCTGGTCAACCCGGCCAACCGGCGCAAGCACACCGTCATCGTGGTGGGCACCGGACTGGCCGGCGGATCGGCCGGCGCCACCCTCGCCGAGCAGGGCTACCACGTGGTGCAGTTCTGCTACCAGGACTCCCCGCGGCGGGCGCACTCCATCGCCGCCCAGGGCGGCATCAACGCGGCCAAGAACTACCGCAACGACGGCGACTCCGTGCACCGCCTGTTCTACGACACGGTCAAGGGCGGCGACTTCCGCGCCCGGGAGTCCAACGTGCACCGGCTCGCCCAGGTCTCCGTGGAGATCATCGACCAGTGCGTGGCGCAGGGCGTGCCGTTCGCCCGCGAGTACGGCGGCCTGCTGGACACCCGCTCCTTCGGCGGCGTCCAGGTCTCCCGCACCTTCTACGCGCGCGGCCAGACCGGCCAGCAGCTGCTGCTCGGCGCCTACCAGGCGCTGTCCCGGCAGATCGCCGCCGGGAACGTGGAGCTGCACCCGCGCACCGAGATGCTCGACCTGATCGTGGTGGACGGCAAGGCCCGCGGCATCGTCGCCCGCGACCTCGTCACGGGGAGGGTCGACACCTACTTCGCGGACGCCGTCGTCCTCGCCTCCGGCGGCTACGGCAACGTCTTCTACCTCTCCACCAACGCCATGAACTCCAACGCCACCGCCGTCTGGCGGGCCCACCGGCGCGGCGCGTACTTCGCCAACCCCTGCTTCACCCAGATCCACCCCACCTGCATCCCGCGCACCGGCGACCACCAGTCGAAGCTCACCCTGATGAGCGAGTCGCTGCGCAACGACGGGCGCATCTGGGTGCCCAAGGCCAAGGGCGATGCCCGCCCGGCGGCCGAGATCCCCGAGGACGAGCGCGACTACTACCTGGAGCGCATCTACCCGTCCTTCGGCAACCTGGTGCCCCGCGACATCGCCTCCCGGGCCGCCAAGAACGTCTGCGACGAGGGCCGCGGCGTCGGCCCCGGCGGCCAGGGCGTCTACCTCGACTTCGCCGACGCCATCCGCCGGATGGGCCGGGCGAAGGTGGAGGAGAAGTACGGCAACCTCTTCGACATGTACGCGCGGATCACCGCGGAGAACCCGTACGAGGCGCCGATGCGGATCTACCCCGCCGTGCACTACACGATGGGCGGGCTGTGGGTCGACTACGACCTTCAGACCACCGTCCCCGGGCTGTTCGCCATCGGGGAGGCCAACTTCTCCGACCACGGCGCGAACCGGCTCGGCGCGTCCGCCCTGATGCAGGGCCTCGCCGACGGCTACTTCGTGCTGCCGGCCACCATCAACGACTACCTGGCCCGCAACCCCGGCGCGGGGCAGGTCGCCGAGGACCACCCGGCCGTGCGCGAGGCGCTGGCGCAGACCGAGGAGCGGCTCGCCCGGCTGCTGGCCGTCGACGGCGACCGCACCCCCGACTCCTTCCACCGCGAGGTCGGCGAGCTGATGTGGGAGTTCTGCGGGATGGCCCGCAGCGAGGACGGGCTGCGCGAGGCGCTGGACCGCATCCCGCGCATCCGCGCCGAGTTCTGGCGGCGGATCAAGGTCCCGGGCACCGGCGAGGAGTTCAACCAGTCCCTGGAGAAGGCCAACCGGATCGTCGACTACCTGGAGCTGGCCGAGCTGATGTGCCTGGACGCGCTGCACCGCGCCGAGTCCTGCGGCGGCCACTTCCGCGAGGAGTCCCAGACCCCGGACGGCGAGGCCGCCCGCCGGGACGAGGAGTTCGGCTACGCCGCCGCCTGGGAGTTCACCGGCACCGGCGCCGCGCCCGTCCTGCACAAGGAAGACCTGGTCTTCGAGTACGTCCACCCCACCCAGCGGAGCTACGCATGAGGCTCACCCTGCGCGTCTGGCGCCAGCGCGACGCCGGCGCCCCCGGCGCGATGACCACCTACGAGGTGGACGGCATCTCCGAGGACATGTCCTTCCTGGAGATGCTGGACACCCTCAACGAGCGGCTCATCCTCGACGGCGAGGACCCGGTCGCCTTCGACCACGACTGCCGCGAGGGCATCTGCGGCGCCTGCTCGCTGGTGATCAACGGCGACGCCCACGGCCCCGAGCGCACCACCACCTGCCAGTTGCACATGCGCTCCTTCGCCGACGGCGACAGCATCGACGTCGAGCCCTGGCGGGCGGCCGCCTTCCCGGTGGTCAAGGACCTGGTGGTGGACCGCTCCGCGTTCGACCGGATCATCCAGTCCGGCGGCTACGTGTCGGTGCCCACCGGCTCCGCCCCCGAGGCGCACGCCACCCCGGTGCCCAAGGCAGACGCCGACCACGCCTTCGAGAACGCCGAGTGCATCGGCTGCGGGGCCTGCGTGGCCGCCTGCCCCAACGGCTCGGCGATGCTGTTCACCGCCGCCAAGGTCAACCACCTCAACGTGCTGCCGCAGGGCGCGCCCGAGCGGGAGTCCCGGGTGCTGGACATGGTCGCCACCATGGACGCCGAGGGCTTCGGCGGCTGCACCCTGGCCGGCGAGTGCGCCACCGCCTGCCCCAAGGGCATCCCGCTGCCCTCCATCACCGCCATGAACAAGGAGTGGCTGCGCGCCACCCGCAAGGGCCGCAAGAGCTGAGAACCCGGCCGTCCAGTGGGCGATTTCCGGTCACTTCACGACGGTGAGCGGCGTCACCCAGTGATCGGTTGAGCGAATTTCCTTCTGTGAAAGTCCACTTCTGCCGAAGAATTTGCAACCAGCGGCGGCGAAGAGCGGTGGTGCCGGAAGATTCCCACCGCTCAACGCTCTGCTGAAACCCGTCGGTCGTCCGTATCGCGAACCACCCGCGACAGCGGACTTTCCGACTCTGGTTACCTCCCGGTAGGCATATGCCACGCCGGGGGGCCTGACCAGCCCCCCGGCGGTCCGACCCTTCGCACCGACCCAGGGGGTACACCCATGTCCGCCATCACCCGCCGCCGCGCCCTCGGCGCGGCCGCCGCGGCAGCCGCCGGCCTCGCCGCCGGCCGGGCGCTCACCGCACCCGCCCCGGCCCAGGCCGCCGCCCCGGCCCATGCCGGCCACCACCCGGCCCAGCACGGCCCCGCCCCGTTCGACGAGGTCTTCCAGGGCCGCCGCATCCAGGGCGAGCCCGTGCACGGCGGCGGACACCACGACGGGCACGGCGGCTACGCCGTTCACGTCGACGGCGAGGAACTGCACGTCATGCGCAACGCGGACGGCACCTGGATCAGCGTGATCAACCACTACGAGCCGCTGGCGGACCCGCGCGCCGTGGCCCGCGCCGCCGTGCGCGAGCTGAACGGCGCCGACCTCGTCCCGCTCGACCTCGGCTGACCACCGCTCACCCCGCCGCGCCCACCCAGGAGCCGTCCCACCATGACCGTACGCAAGAACCAGGCCGCCCTCTCCACCGCCGAGAAGCGGCGCTTCACCGACGCCGTCCTCGAACTGAAGCGGACCGGGCAGTACGACGACTTCGTCACCACCCACAACGCCTTCATCATGAGCGACACGGACAACGGCGACCGGGTCGGCCACCGCTCGCCGTCCTTCCTGCCCTGGCACCGCCGCTTCCTGCTCCAGTTCGAGCAGGCCCTTCAGGCGATAGACCCCGAGGTCGCCCTGCCCTACTGGGACTGGACCACCGACCGCACCACCCGCTCCTCCCTCTGGGCGCCGGACTTCCTCGGCGGCACCGGCCGGGCCTCCGACGGCCGGGTGACGGACGGCCCGTTCGCCGCCGGCGCCAACCGCTGGACCATCAGCGTCCGGGTCGACGGCCGCGACTACCTGCGCCGCGCCCTCGGCTCCGGCGGCCGCCAGCTTCCCACCCGCGCCGAGGTCGACTCCGTCCTGGCCATGACGACATACGACATGGCGCCCTGGAACAGCTCGTCCGACGGCTTCCGCAACCACCTGGAAGGGTGGCGCGGCGTCAACCTGCACAACCGGGTGCACGTCTGGGTCGGCGGCCAGATGGGCACCGGCGTCTCCCCGAACGACCCGGTGTTCTGGCTGCACCACGCCTTCATCGACAAGCTGTGGGCCGACTGGCAGGCCCGCCACCCCGGCTCCGGCTACCTCCCGGCCGCCGGCACCGCGGGCGTCGTCGACCTCCACGACACCATGCGGCCCTGGAACGACACCACCCCCGCCGACATGCTCGACCACACCCGCCACTACACGTTCGACACCGCCGCCTGACCCGCTGCGGAGCCGGGGCGCGGCGGCCCACTCACCCGCGTCCCGGCTCCGGCAGCCCCAGCGCCCGCGCCAGATAAGGCGCGGTACGGCTCCCCGCCGCGGCCGCCACCGCCCGCGGAGGGCCCTCGGCGACCACCCGGCCGCCCTCGTCCCCGCCGCCCGGGCCCAGGTCCACCACCCAGTCCGCGCCCGCGACCACGTCCATGTCGTGCTCCACGACCACCACCGTGTTCCCGGCGTCCACCAGCCCGTGGAGCTGCCGCATCAGCACCTCCACGTCCGCCGGGTGCAGCCCGGTCGTCGGCTCGTCCAGCACGTACAGCGTGTGGCCCCGGCGGGTCCGCTGGAGCTCCGCCGCCAGCTTGATCCGCTGCGCCTCGCCGCCGGACAGCTCGGTCGCCGGCTCGCCCAGCCTCAGATAGCCCAGCCCCACCTCCAGCAGCGCCGCCAGGCTCCGGGACGCGGCCGGCGACCCGGCGAAGAACTCCGCCGCCGCCTCCACCGTCAGCTCCAGCACCTGAGCGATGCTCAGCCCCCGGTGCCGCACCCGGAGCGTCTCCGGGCCGTAGCGGGCCCCGCCGCAGTCCGGGCAGGGCGCGTAGGTGCTCGGCAGGAACAGCAGCTCCACCGAGACGAACCCCTCGCCCTGGCAGGTCTCGCACCGCCCGCCCGGCACGTTGAACGAGAACCGCCCCGCCCTGTACCCGCGCGCCCGCGCCTCCTCCTCGTCGGCGAACACCCGGCGCACCACGTCGAACAGACCGGTGTAGGTGGCCAGGTTGGACCGCGGGGTGCGGCCGATCGGCTTCTGGTCCACCGCTGCCAGCCGCCCCACCCCCGGCAGGTCCGCCGTCAGCTCGGCGGCCAGGGTGGACTTGCCCGAACCGGACACCCCGGTCACCGCCGTCAGCGCCCCGAGCGGCACCCGGGCCCGAAGCCCCCGCAGGTTGTGCCGCTGGACGGGGCCGACCGCCAGCCACCCCGACGGCTCCCGCGCCGCCCGCTCGCCCACCGGGCCCCGCGCGAACAGGTACCGCCGGGTCGCGGACTCGGCCACTTCCGCGAGCCCCGCCGGCGGGCCGCTGTACAGCACCCGCCCGCCGTGCACGCCGGCCGCCGGACCCACGTCCACCAGCCAGTCCGCGTGCCGCACCACGCCCAGGTGGTGCTCCACCACGAAGACCGAGTTCCCGGCCGCCTTCAACCGGTCCAGCACCGCCAGCAGCGCCTCGGTGTCCGCCGGGTGCAGCCCCGCCGACGGCTCGTCCAGCACGTACACCACCCCGAAGAGGCCCGACCGCAACTGGGTCGCCAGCCGCAGCCGCTGAAGCTCCCCGCCCGCCAGCGTCGGCGTCGCCCGGTCCAGGCTCAGATAGCCCAGCCCCATCCCCGCCACCAGCGCGATCCGCGCCCGCAGATCGCCCACCAGCACCCGGGCCGCCTCCCCGGCGGCCTCCGGCGCCCCCGCCGCGGCCGCGGCCAGCGCCCCGTCCAGCTCGGTCAGCGGCAGCGCCGCCAGCTCGGCGATGCTCCGGCCGCCGAACGTCACCGCCAGCGCCTCCGGCCGCAGCCGGCTCCCGCCGCACACCGGACAGGCCGCACTGGTCAGGAACGCCTCCGCCTTCGCCCGCAGCGCCGGACTCCTCGACTCCGCGAAGGTCCGCAGCACATGGCGCCGGGCGCTGGTGTACGTGCCCTGGTACGGCCGCTGGATCCGGCCCGCCTCGCGCACCGGATGGACCGTCACCACCGGCTGCTCGTCGGTGAACAGGATCCACTCCCGCTCGGCCGCCGCCAGCTCCCGCCACGGCCGGTCCACGTCGTAGCCCAGCGCGTCCAGCACGTCCCGGAGGTTCTTGCCCTGCCAGGCCCCCGGCCAGGCGGCGATCGCGCCCTCGCGGATCGACAGCCCCGGATCGGGCACCAGCAGCTCCTCGCTGGTGGAGTGCGTCCGGCCGAGCCCGTGGCACGCGGGGCAGGCCCCGGCGGCGGTGTTCGGCGAGAAGGCGTCCGAGTCCAGCCGCTCGGCCCCCGCCGGGTAGGCCCCGGCCCGGGAGAACAGCATCCGCAGCGAGTTGGACAGCGTGGTGACCGTGCCCACCGAGGAGCGGGAGGTGGGGGAGGAGCGCCGCTGCTCCAGCGACACCGCCGGCGGCAGCCCGGTGATCTCGGCGACCTTCGGCGCCCCCGCCTGCTGGATCAGCCGCCGGGCGTAGGGGGCCACCGACTCCATGTACCGCCGCTGCGCCTCGGCGTACAGCGTGCCGAACGCCAGCGAGGACTTGCCGGAGCCGGACACGCCGGTGAACACGGTCAGCGCGTCGCGCGGCACGTCCACGTCGACCGCGCGCAGATTGTGCTCCCGGGCGCCGCGCACCCGCACGAACGGGTCGCGGACGGCCGGGCCGGACAGGGGGGCGTCGGGGCGGTGCATGATCGCGAGTCTAGGCTCGGGCGCCCCGCCGCCGCGTCACGCCGCCGCCCCCGCCGCCCCGGTCAACCCGGCCACCCGGGCGAGCCGGCGGTGGGAGTCCAGCAGCGCCGCCCGGTCGTAGGTGCTGGTGGTGACCAGCACCTCGTCCGCCCCGGTCTCCGCGATCGCCCGCTCCAACTGCTCGGCCACCCGCTCCTCGGCGCCGTGCACATGGCCGCGCAGCCCCGCCTCGTACAGCTCGCGCTGACGCCCGCTCATCGGCGCCGCCTCGATCCGCTCCGCGGGCTCCAGCGGCGGGAAGTCGCCGCGGGTCCGCGCGTACGCCATCGCCCACGCCTCCGGTACCAGCAGCCGCGCCGCCGCCCGCTCGTCCGCCGCCACCGCGACCGTCCCGGCCACCACCACATACGGCTCCTTCGCCCAGGCCGAGGGCCGGAACTCCGCCCGGTACCGCTCGATCGCGGCCACCGCCTTCGCCCGGCCGCGCAGGTCGCCGACGACCAGGGGCAGCCCCAGGCGCGCCGCGATCCCGGCGCCCTCGCCGGTGGCCAGCAGGAAAGGCGGCACCCGCAGCCCCTCCGCCGGCCGCGCCCGCACCCCCGGATACGCCCGCTGCCCGCCGGTGAACCAGCCCAGCAGCTCCGTGAGCGCCCCGGCGAACCCGTCCGCCTCGTCCGCGCCCACCCCCAGCGCCCGGCGCACCCCGTCGGTGAACCCCACCGAGCGGCCCAGGCCCATGTCGATCCGCCCCGGGAACAGCGCCTCCAGCACGCCGAACTGCTCGGCCACCACCAGCGGCCGGTGGTTGGGCAGCATCACCCCTCCGGTGCCCACCCGGATGGCGCTGGTCGCCGCGGCCACCGCGGCCGCCAGCACCGTCGGCGCGGACCCGGCCACCCCCGGCACCCCGTGGTGCTCGGAGACCCAGAAGCGGTGGTAGCCCAGCGCCTCCACCTCCCGGGCCAGCGCCACCGTGTCCCGCAGCGCCGCCGCCCCGTCCTGGCCCGCACGGGTCCGGGAGCGGTCCAGCACCGAGAAGCGCGTCGCAGCGATCAGAGAACTCACACCTGGTCCAACGCGCCGGAGCCGCGCGGATTCCCGCCGCCGCCGCGCCCCGCTCCCGTACGCCGCCGCTGCGATTCCCTACGCTGGCGGCCGTGACCCGCGACACCCGGCCCTATGCCGTCTTCGACCTCGACAACACGCTTTCCGACGCCCGCGGGCGCCAGCACTTCCTGGAGCGCCGGCCGCGTGACTGGACCGGCTTCTTCGCCGCCGCCGCCGACGACCCGCCGCTCGCGGCGGGCATCGAGCTGTGCCTGCGGTACGCCGAGGAGTGCGAGACCGTCTACCTCACCGGCCGCCCCGAACGGTGCCGCCGCTCCACCCTGGCCTGGCTCGCCGCGCACGGGCTCCCCGAGGGGAGGCTGCTCATGCGGGCCGACGCCGACCGCCGGCCGGCCCGCACCACCAAGGCGGAGGCGCTGCGCCGGCTCTCCGCCCAGCGGGAGGTCAGGATCCTGGTCGACGACGACGAGCTGGTCTGCGACGCGGCCGAACGCGCCGGCGTCCCGGTGGTACGGGCCCGCTGGGCGACCACCGGCGCCGACACCCTGCACCAGGCGCAGGAGCGCGACGGCCGCACCTGAGGCGGGCGTCCCGGCTCAGTCGCCGGCGGACTCGCCGTCCTCCAGCCGGAAGCCCACCTTCATCCCGACCTGGTAGTGCGCGATCCGCCCGTCCTCGATGTGGCCCCTCACCTGCGTCACCTCGAACCAGTCCAGATGGCGCAGCGTCTCCGCGGCCCGGGCGACGCCGTTGCGCAGCGCCTCGTCCACGCCCTCGTGCGAGGTGCCGACGATCTCCGTGACACGGTAGGTGTGGTGCGACATGGGCTCTCCGCGGGTGTACCGGTGCCGGCGGCGCTCGCCGGGCGCGTCCTCCCACCGTGCACCACCCCGCCCGCCCCCGCGATCCGGCCGAGCCGCGCCCGGCCCGGGCGCCCCGAGGGCGGCCGCGTCCCCGCCCAGGCCCTGGCAGGGGCTTGACCCTTCCTTTGGTCCAGACCAGAATCCAGCCATCGCGCCCGCGGCGAACGCTCGCCTCCCCCCACGTCGGGTACCTCCGCCATGCCCCGGACCAAAGGTGACCTACGTGAAACAGCGCCTCCTCGCCTGCGCCTGCGCACTCCTCGTCGCGGCCTCGCCGGCCCTCACCGGATGCGGGATGCTGCCCGGCGAGGCCGGATCCGACGCCACCGTGACGGTGTGGCTGATGAAGGGCAGCGTCTCCGACGAGTTCCTGGAGCGCTTCACCGCCGACTTCGAGGAGGAGCACCCCGGCGTCGAGCTGGACGTCGCCTTCCAGGAGTGGACCGGCATCGGCAAGAAGGTCGGCGCCGCCCTCAGGAGCGAGGACGCCCCCGACGTCATCGAGGTCGGCAACACCCAGGTCGCCCAGTACGCCGGCACCGACCTGCTCTACGACCTGACCCTGGAGTCCGTCCGCGACCTCGGCTACCAGGACTGGCTGCCCGGCCTCGCCGAACCGGGCCAGGTCGACGGCGCGCAGTTCGGCATCCCCTGGTACGCCGCCAACCGGGTCGTCATCTACCGCAAGGACCTCTTCGAGCAGGCCGGCATCGACAAGCCGCCCGCCACCCGCGAGCAGTGGCTCGCCGACACCGCCGCACTCGACAAGGGCGGCAACCAGGGCATCTACCTGGCCGGACAGGACTGGTACACCCTGGCCGGCTTCATCTGGGACGAGGGCGGTGAGCTGGCCGTGGAGAAGGAGGGCCGCTGGACCGGCGCCCTCGACGGGCCCGGCGCCCAGCGCGGCATGGAGTTCTACCGGCAGCTCCAGGCCCTCGGCGAGGGCCCCAAGGACGCCGACGAGGAGACCCCGCCGCAGGCCGAGGTGTTCGCCCAGGGGCAGGTCGCCCAGATCATCGCCGCGCCCAGCGCCGCGGCCGCCGTCAAGCAGGCGAACCCGGAGCTGGCCGACCGGCTCGGCTTCTTCCCCATCCCGGGCAAGACCCCCGGCAAGCCGTGCGCCGTCTTCACCGGCGGCTCCGACCTGATCGTCCCGCGCAACGCCGGCCAGCGGGACGCCGCCATCGACGTGGTCTCCGCCCTCGCCGGCGAGAAGTGGCAGACCGACCTCGCCCGCACCATGGGCTACGTGCCCAACAAGCCCTCCCTCGCCTCCGCCGTGGAGGGCCAGGAGGCCACCGCCGCGATGGCCGCCGGCGCCGCCCGCGGCCGGGCCACCCCCAACTCCCCGGAATGGGCCGACGTCGAGGCCGCCAACCCGATCAAGCCCTATATGACCGCCGTCCTGGAGGGCGAGGACCCGCAGGCCGCCGCCAAGGCCGCCTCCGACGGCATCACCGGCATCCTCGCCGGCGACTGAGTCCCCGCTCGTCCGCACCCGGGTCCGGCGCGGGCCGTCCGCACCGCTCGGCGGGCGGACGGCCCCGCTCTCGGATAGACCGGGACTGCCGGGCGGCAGACCGCCCGGGTGTCCCGGCCGCCCCGACGGGTAGCCGATCGTCCGTACCGTCCGGTAACACCGGTGGCCGCGGATCCGCGGCGGCCCCCGGTCCGGCGAGCGAGAGGATCCCCACCACGCCATGGAGCACTACCGAGTCGTCAACCCCGCAACCGGCCAGACCGAGCGGGAGTACCCCACCGCCACCGACGCCGAGCTGCGCGAGGCGCTCGACCGCGCCGACCCCGCCCAGCGCGACTGGGCCGCCCGCAAGCCCGCCGAGCGCGCCGCCGCCCTGCACCGGGTCGCCGACCTCTACGAGGAGCGCCGGGAGCAGCTCGCCGCCGTCATCACCCGCGAGATGGGCAAGCCGGTCAAGCAGGGCCTCGGCGAGATCGCCATCGTGGTGTCGATCTACCGCTACTACGCCGACCACGGCGAGGAGTTCCTGAAGGAGGAGGAACTCCAGGTCGCCTCCGGCGGCCGGGCCGTCGTCCGCAAGGAGGCCGTCGGCACCCTGCTGGGGATCATGCCGTGGAACTTCCCCTACTACCAGGTCGCCCGGTTCGCCGCGCCCAACCTGATGCTCGGCAACGCGGTGCTGCTCAAGCACGCCCCGCAGTGCCCCGAGTCCGCCCTGGAGATGGAGCGGATCTTCCTGGACGCGGGCCTGCCCGAGGGCGCGTACACCAACATCTTCGCCACCAACGAGCAGATCGAGACCCTGATCGGCGACGACCGCGTCCAGGGCGTGTCGCTCACCGGCTCGGAGCGGGCCGGCGCGGCGGTGGCCGAGATCTGCGGCCGCAACCTCAAGAAGGTCGTCCTGGAGCTGGGCGGCTCCGACCCCTACCTCATCCTGGGCGTCTCCGACCTGGACCGGGTCGTGAAGAACACCCTCACCGGCCGGATGCTCAACGCCGGGCAGGCGTGCAACGCCTCCAAGCGGATCATCGCGCTGGACGAGCACTACGACGCCTTCGCCGAGCGCTACACCGAGGCGGTCCGCGCCATCGTCCCCGGCGACCCCGCCGACCCCGGCACCTACATGGGGCCGCTGTCCTCCCAGAAGGCCCTCGACACCCTGGACGAGCAGGTCCAGGACGCCGTCGGCAAGGGCGCCACCGTGCTGGCCGGCGGCCGGCGCATCGACCGGCCCGGCGCCTGGTACGAGCCGACCGTGCTGGCCGGCATCACCCCCGACATGCGCGCCTACCAGGAGGAGCTGTTCGGCCCGGTCGCGCTGCTGTTCAAGGCCGGGGACGAGGACGAGGCCGTCGCCTTCGCCAACCACTCCCCCTACGGGCTCAGCGCCTCGGTGCAGACCGACGACGCCGAGCAGGCCGACCGGGTGGCCCGGCGCCTCCAGACCGGCATGGTGTTCGTCGGGGGACCGGCCGGCACCGCCGCCGAACTGCCCTTCGGCGGCGTCAAGCGCTCCGGCTTCGGCCGCGAACTGGGCCGCTTCGGCATGGAGGAGTTCGCCAACCACAAGCTGGTCAAGCTGGTGCGCTGAGCGCACTTCCGGGGAAGACGACGGGCGTCGAACGGGCACGGAGGAGACGGCACATGACCCTGGAGCACCCGGCCGAACGCGGCGGCCGCAGACGCGGGCCCTTCGAGCGGTTCGCCGAACGCGCGTCCAACTTCACCAGCAGCCCGGCGTTCTTCGGGGTCTGCCTGCTCCTGGTCGGCATCGTCGTCGGCGTGCACATCGCCAAGGCGCCGCTCACCTGGATGCTGCTCGCCGGCGAGTCCATGACCGCCGTCACCCTCCTGCTGCTGGCGCTGCTGAAGAACAGCGAACGCCGGGCCGAGCACGCCGTGCAGCGCAAGCTGGACGCGATCGCCGCCGCCCTGCTGGAGACCCAGCGCGGCGAAGCCGGTCCGGCCCAGAAGGCCCTGCGCACGGCCATCGGCATCGAGGAGCAGACCTGACCCACGGGCGCCGGCACCGGCGGCGGACCCGTCCGGCCCCGGGCATTTCAGCCGGAGCACACCCGCGCTCCGCCGGGTCGTCACGCCGAATCCAGCCGGCGACGGCACAAACGAGGGACCGGGTGCGCGCCCGCGCATCCGGCCTCCGCCGCCGTCCGCAGGAGACCGCCATGACCCTCGTACCCGAACTGCCCGACCTGGTCCAGGCCGCCGCCGAGCCGGCCCCCCGGTACACCGTGGCCCTCGCCCGGGACCTGGTCGAGGTACGGGCCGCCCAGCGGCTGCGCCACCTGGTGTTCGCCGGAGAGCTGGGAGCCCGCCTCGACGGGCCCGAACCCGGCCTGGACGGCGACGCCTTCGACGCCTACTGCGACCACCTGCTGGTACGCGAGGAGCGCACCGGCGAGGTCGTCGGCACCTACCGCCTGCTGCCGCCCGAGCGCGCCCGGATCGCCGGCCGCCTCTACGCCGAGGGCGAGTTCGACCTGCGGCGGCTCGCCCCCGTGCGCGAGCACCTGGTGGAGGCCGGCCGCTCCTGCGTCCACCCCGCCCACCGCAACGGCGCCGTCATCTCCCTCATCTGGGCCGGCATCGCCCGATACCTGGTCCGCAGCGGCCACCACTGGCTCGGCGGCTGCTGCTCCGTGCCGCTCGCCGACGGCGGAGCATCGGCCGCCGCCACCTGGGAGGCCGTCCGCCGCGGCCACCTCGCGCCCGAGGAGTCCCAGGTCACCCCGCTCAAGCTGTGGACCC
>NZ_PVLV01000011.1 GCF_002982015.1 Streptomyces solincola | reverse complement strand
CCGCGCCGCGCCGCACTGGCCGCGTTCGCCGCCCTGCTGGTGGTGCCGCTGGCAGGGTGCGGCCAGGGCGGGGCGGCCGCCACGCAGGACGCCGCACGACCGGCCGCCACCGGGGCGGGCACGAGCGCCGCGCCGCGGGCCGGGTCCTCGGCGGCGGCGGAGGTGGACCGCAAGCTCGCCGCGCTGGAGAAGAAGTACGACGCCCATCTCGGGGTGTACGCGGTCGACACCGGCAGCGGGCGGGAGGTCGGCCGGCACGCAGACACCCGCCTGTCGTACAACTCGACCTTCAAGGCCCTGCTCGCCGGGGCGGTGCTCAAGCGCAACGGGGCGGACGGCATGGACCGGGTGCTCCGCTACGGCAAGGGCGACCTGCTGGAGAACTCGCCGGTCAGCGAGAAGCACGTGAAGGACGGGATGAGTCTGCGGGCGCTGTCCGACGCGGCCGTGCGCTACAGCGACAACACCGCGGCCAACGTGCTGCTGAAGGACCTCGGCGGCCCGAAAGCGCTCGGCGCGCTGCTGCGCGAGGAGACCGGCGACCGGGTCAGCCACGTCGACCGGATCGAGCCGGACCTGAGCACCTGGACGCCCGGCGAGCAGCGCGACACCACCACCCCGCGCCAGCAGGCGGCGAACCTGCGGGCCTTCGTCCTCGGGGACGTGCTCGGCGCGAAGGAGCGCACGCTGCTGACGGGCTGGCTGCGGGCCAACACCACCGGCGACCGCACCATCCGCGCCGGGGTGCCCGAGGGCTGGGTGGTCGGCGACAAGACCGGCACCGGTTTCCACCACGGCGCCCGGGACGACATCGCCGTGATCTGGCCGCCCGGGCGGGCCCCGCTGGTGGTGGCGATCATGTCCTACCGGGACGCGAAGGACGCCGAGCCGGACGACCGCCTCATCGCCGAGGCCGCCTCGGTGGTGGCGGACGGGCTGGACTGAGGGCTCAGTCCGCCATCTCCCAGACCAGCACCTCGGCGGCGTCCAGGGCGGTGAGCGCGGGGGCGCCGCCCCGGGCGCGCAGGGCGTCGCCGGGGGCGAGGGCGGCGCCGTCCGCCAGCCGGAGCGTGCCGCGGACCACGTGGACGTAGAGGTACGGGGCGCGGGGCGGCTCGACGAGCGCGCCGGGGGCCGGGCGGTGGACGTGCAGCACGGCGCCGGCGGCGGGCACCTCGTAGCGGGCCACCGGCGCGGGGAGGGCTCGCCGGACGGTGTACGACGGGTCGCCGCCGGGCTGCCGGGGCGCGAGCCACATCTGCGTGAACACCAGGTCGCGCCCGTCCCCGCCGCCCTCGCGTTCCTCGTGGCGGACGCCGGAGGCGGCGCTGAGGTGCTGGAGGTCGCCGGGGCGGACGGTGGTGGTGTGGCCGGCCGAGTCGCGGTGGGCGAGAACGCCCTCGGCGACCCAGGTGACGATCTCGGTGTGGCTGTGCGGGTGCTCGGCGAAGCCCGCGCCGGGCGCGAGGCGCTCCTCGTTCACGGCGAGCAGGGCGCCGAAGCGGAGGTTGTCCGGGTCGTAGTGCGGCCCGAAGGAGAAGGAGTGCCGGGTGGTGACGCCGGCCTGCGCGTCGCCCCCCTCGTACCGTTCGCCGGCGCGGTGCACGGTCCAGGCGGCGGCGCTGTTCGTCGAGGTCACGCCCCCACCGTAGCCCCGCTGCCGCCGCCCCGGCCCGGACGGCGGCGGCGCCGGTCCCGGCCTCGGTGCGCGGCCGCCCGACGCGTCGGTCCCGGCCACCCGCCGCGACGCCCCGGCGGCGGGATGAGGCAGTCTTGTCACGTGCCTGAACCCGCAGCGAACGACGCCCACCCGCATGCCGCCACCCTCAAGCGCCTGGAGCGGTCCTCCGGGCGGCTCGCGGCGAGGGCCATCGCCCGCATGGACGAGACGCTGCCCTGGTACCGGGCGATGCCGCCGGAGAACCGGTCGTGGATCGGGCTGGTGGCGCAGGCCGGCATCGCGGCGTTCACCGAGTGGTTCCGGCATCCGGAGACCCCGCAGGCCATCTCGACCGACGTGTTCGGCACCGCGCCCCGGGAGCTGACCCGGGCGATCACGCTGCGGCAGACCGTGGAGATGGTGCGCACCACCATCGAGGTCATGGAGAGCGCCATCGAGGAGGTCGCCGCGCCGGGCGACGAGTCGGTGCTGCGCGAGGCGCTGCTGGTGTACGCGCGGGAGATCGCGTTCGCCACGGCGCAGGTGTACGCGCAGGCCGCGGAGGCGCGCGGGGCGTGGGACGCCCGGCTGGAGTCGCTGGTGGTCAACGCGGTCCTGTCCGGGGAGGCCGACGAGGGGGCGGTGTCCCGGGCGGCGGCGCTGGGCTGGAACTCCCCGGACCATGTGTGCGTGATCCTGGGCACCGCCCCGGACGGTGACAGCGAGCTGACGGTGGAGGCGATCCGGCGGGCGGCCCGGCACGCCAAGCTCCAGGTGCTGACCGGGGTGCTGGGCGACCGGCTGGTGGTGATCGCCGGCGGCGACGACAACCCGATGCATGTGGCGAAGGCGCTGATCGGCCCGTACGCGGCGGGCCCGGTGGTGGCCGGCCCGGTGGTGCCGGACCTGCTGGCGGCGACGCGGTCCGCGCAGGCGGCGGCGGCCGGGCTGAAGGCGTGTTCGGCCTGGCAGGACGCGCCCCGCCCGGTGCTGGCGGACGATCTGCTGCCGGAGCGGGCGATCGCCGGGGACCCCTCGGCGCGCGAGCAGTTGGTGGAGGAGATCTACAGGCCGCTGGAGGAGGCCGGCTCGGCGCTGCTGGAGACCCTCAGCGTCTATCTGGAGCAGGCGAGCAGTCTGGAGGGAGCGGCCCGGATGCTCTTTGTGCATCCCAACACCGTCCGCTACCGGCTGCGACGTGTGACCGACGTCACCGGATGGTCGCCGTCCGATGTGCGTTCCGCGTTCACCCTGCGGATCGCGCTGATTCTGGGGCGTCTGGTCCAGCAGGACTCCTCGCTCTAATCCCGGCCGGGGGCAGGGCTACGCTTTGTGGGACACCGACAATTCCCTTCGCGGTTCTTCGTCCCTGTCCTCACGGGCGTCAGGAGCCGCCCGCAAGAGAGAGTGGGAGAGTGCTCGTACTCGTCGCTCCCGGCCAAGGCGCCCAGACGCCCGGTTTCCTGACCCCCTGGCTCGACCTGCCCGGCGCGGCTGACCGCGTCGCCGCCTGGTCGGACGCCATCGGGCTCGACCTCGTCCACTACGGGACGAAGGCCGACGAAAACGAGATCCGTGACACCGCGGTGGCGCAGCCGCTGCTGGTGGCGGCGGGTCTGCTGTCCGCTTCCGCGCTCGGGGACGTCACCCCGGGCGCCGTCGCCGGCCACAGCGTGGGCGAGATCACCGCGGCCGCGTTCGCCGGGGTGCTGGGCGAGACGGCCGCGCTGCGGTTCGTCCGCACCCGCGGGCTGGCGATGGCCGACGCGGCCGCGGTCACCGCGACCGGCATGTCCGCGCTGCTCGGCGGCGAGCCGGAGACGACCGTCGCGCACCTGGAGCGGCTCGGTCTGACCCCGGCCAACGTCAACGGCGCCGGGCAGATCGTGGCGGCCGGCACCCTGGAGCAGTTGGCCGCGCTGGAGCAGGACAAGCCGGAGGGCGTGCGCCGGGTGGTGGCGCTGAAGGTCGCCGGGGCGTTCCACACGCACCACATGGAGCCCGCGGTGGCGGTGCTGGCCAAGGCGGCCGAGGAGATGGACGTCGCCGACCCGGCCGTACCCTACGTCTCGAACAAGGACGGCCGGACCGTGACCGAGGGCGCCGACGTCGTCGCCCGGCTGGTCGGCCAGGTGGCCAACCCGGTGCGCTGGGACCTGTGCATGGAAACGTTCCAGCAGCTCGGGGTCACGGCGCTCGTGGAGGTGTGCCCCGGCGGCACGCTCACCGGCATCGCCAAGCGGGCCCTGCGGGGCGTCCCGACGGTGGCCCTGAAGACGCCGGACGACCTCGACGCGGCACGCGCGCTCATCGCCGAGCACGCGCGGCCCGCGGTCTGACAAGGAGCCGTAGAGCATGGCGAAGATCAAGCCCGGCAAGGGCGCCCCGTACGCGCGGATCATGGGTGTCGGCGGCTACCGCCCCACCCGGGTCGTGCCGAACGAGGTGATCCTGGAGCGGATCGACTCCTCCGACGAGTGGATCCGCTCGCGCTCCGGCATCGTCACCCGGCACTGGGCCTCCGACGAGGAGACGGTCACGGCGATGTCGGTCGAGGCGGCCGGCAAGGCCATCGCGGACGCGGGGCTCGCCCCGGAGCAGATCGGCGGGGTGATCGTCTCCACCGTCTCGCACTTCCGGCAGACCCCCGCGGTGGCCACCGAGATCGCCGACAAGATCGGCGCAGGCAAGCCGGCCGCGTTCGACATCTCGGCGGGCTGCGCCGGCTTCGGCTACGGGCTGACGCTGGCCAAGGGCATGGTCGTGGAGGGCTCCGCCGAGTACGTGCTGGTCATCGGCGTGGAGCGGCTGAGCGACCTGACCGACCTGGAGGACCGGGCGACGGCCTTCCTGTTCGGCGACGGCGCCGGCGCGGTGGTCGTGGGCCCGGCGAAGGAGCCGGCGATCGGCCCCACCGTGTGGGGGTCGGAGGGCGACAAGTCGGAGACCATCAAGCAGACGGTGCCGTGGAACGAGTACGGCATCGGCGACGTGGCGAAGCTGCCGCTGGACCAGCGCGGCGACCTGAAGTTCCCGGCCATCACCCAGGAGGGCCAGGCGGTGTTCCGCTGGGCCGTCTTCGAGATGGCGAAGGTCGCCCAGCAGGCGCTGGACGCGGCCGGGATCACCGCCGACGAGCTGGACGTCTTCATCCCGCACCAGGCGAACATGCGGATCATCGACTCGATGGTGAAGACGCTGAAGCTGCCGGAGCACGTCACGGTCGCCCGGGACGTGGAGACCACCGGCAACACCTCGGCCGCCTCCATCCCGCTCGCCATGGAGCGGCTGCTGGCGACCGGCAAGGCCAAGAGCGGCGACACCGCGCTGGTCATCGGTTTCGGGGCGGGTCTCGTCTACGCCGCGACGGTCGTTACTCTCCCCTAGGCACGGTCCGGGTCCCCCGGAGCGCGGACGTCCGACTCCGCCTCCGGGACGGCACCCGACCGGCCGCCCCGCCCCTCGGCGGGTCGTCCCCGCCTCGCCCGCCCCGGGCGAGGCGCCGGGAAACCGAGGAAACCCACCCGAAACAGCCCCGGGCGACAGTCCCGGGACACACCGAAGGAGCGCCATATGGCCGCCACCCAGGCTGAGATCGTCGAAGGTCTCGCGGAGATCGTGAACGAGATCGCCGGCATCCCGACCGAGGACGTCCAGCTCGACAAGTCCTTCACCGACGACCTGGACGTCGACTCGCTGTCCATGGTCGAGGTGGTCGTCGCCGCCGAGGAGCGCTTCGACGTCAAGATCCCCGACGAGGACGTCAAGAACCTCAAGACCGTCGGCGACGCCGCCGACTACATCGCCAAGCACCAGGGCTGATCGGACCGCCACCCGGCGGTGGCGCCGTGTCTTCCGCAACCTCGATACTCGTGGAGAGAGAAATCCTGTGAACTCGACCAATCGCACCGTGGTCGTCACCGGTATCGGCGCAACCACACCGCTGGGTGGCGACTCCGCCTCGACCTGGGAGGGTCTGCTGGCGGGCCGTTCCGGGGCCCGCGCCCTGGACGGCGAACGCTTCGCCGAGCTGCCCGTGCGGATCGCGGCCGTCGCGGCCGTCGACCCGGGCGACGTGCTGCCCCGCCCGTACGCCCGCCGACTGGACCGCTCGGCCCAGTTCGCGGTGATCGCCGCCCGTGAGGCGTGGGCCGACGCCGGCTTCGCCGCCCCGGCCGGCGAGGACGAGCAGGTCCCGCCCGAGCGCGTGGGCACCGTCATCGCCTCCGGCATCGGCGGCGTGATCACCCTGCTCGACCAGTACGACGTGCTGAAGGAGAAGGGCGTACGCCGCGTCTCCCCGCACACCGTGCCGATGCTGATGCCCAACAGCCCCTCCGCCAACGTCGGCCTGGAGGTGAACGCCCGGGCGGGCGTGCACACCCCGGTCTCGGCGTGCGCGTCGGGCGCCGAGGCGATCGGCTACGCCGTGGAGATGATCCGCACCGGCCGCGCCGACGTGGTCGTGGCGGGCGGCACCGAGGCGGCGATCCACCCGCTGCCGGTCGCCGCGTTCGCCAACATGATGGCGATGTCCAAGAACAACGACGACCCGCAGGGCGCCTCCCGCCCCTACGACAAGGGCCGCGACGGCTTCGTCCTCGGCGAGGGCGCCGGCGTCGTCGTGCTGGAGTCGGCCGAGCACGCCGCCAGGCGCGGCGCCCGCGCCTACTGCGAGGTGCTGGGCCAGGGCCTGTCCGCGGACAGCCACCACATCGCCCAGCCGGAGCCCACCGGCCGCGGTGTCGCCGCCGCCCTGCGGCACCTGCTGGAGTCCACCGACCTCAAGCCGTCGGAGGTCGCGCACCTCAACGCGCACGCCACCTCCACCCCGCTGGGCGACGTCGCCGAGGTGAAGGCGCTGCGCCTGGTGCTCGGCGACGACCTGGACCACATCGCGATCTCCGCGACCAAGTCCATGACCGGCCACCTGCTGGGCGGCGCCGGCGGCATCGAGACCGTGGCGACGGTCCTCGCGCTGTACCACCGCACGGCCCCGCCCACCATCAACGTGGACGAGCTGGACGAGGAGGTGGACGCGGACATCGTGCGCGGGGAGCCCCGTGCGCTGCCCGAGGGCACCATCGCCGCGATCAACAACTCCTTCGGTTTCGGCGGCCACAACGCGGTGCTGGCGTTCCGCACCGTGTGACCTCCGCCGGTACGGCGCCGGGGCCCGGGTCTCCCCTCGCGGGAGGCCCGGGCCCCGGTGCGTGTCCGGTGGGCGGCTCAGCGCGCCGCCCAGGCCTCGGGGGCGCCCAGGTCGGCGTAGAGGCGGGCGCGCTGCCCCGGGGCGAGCGTGGTGCTCAGCGCGTGCAGTCCGCCGCCGGCCTCGGCGGGCGGCAGCGCCTCGACCGACGCGCGGGCGACGGCGGCGCGCACCGGCGGCGGCAGCGCGGGCAGCATCCCGCGCAGGTCGGTCAGGCGCTGCCCGGGCGAGCGGGTGGCCTGGAAGCCGCCGAACACGGCGGCGAGCTCCGCGTCCTCGCAGGCGGCCCACAGGGCGGGCATGGCGACCGTCTCCTCCGCGTGCAGATGGGCCAGGTAGGCGCTGATCAGTTCGTTGACCGCGAGGTACAGCGCGTGCTGCGCCTCGGCCCGGGCGTCCGGGGCGGCCCCGGGGAAGGCGCGGGCCCGCTCGTCGAGCGCGGCCAGTGCGGCGTCGAGCCGGATGTGCTCGGCGTCCAGGGCGTCGGCCGCGGCGGGCGCCCGGTCGCGCAGCAGCGGATGGATGTGGGCGTCCTCGTGGTCGGCGTGCTCGCGCAGTTCCGCCGTCATGGCAAGCGCGCGGTCGGCGCACTCCCCGGCGACGGCCGGATCGGCCCCGTCCGCGGAGCCGAGCTCCACGGCGAGGGCGAAGAGGCGGGCCCGCTGGCCCATGTGGACGTTGCGGTACAGATCGATCCTGGGCATGCGCTCTTCTCCTTGGGCGTACCCCCCGACTGATATGACAATATATTTCCACTTAGACAACAAGTTGTCAAAGGAGCCGGTCGTGTCCGATGCCCTTCCGCCCGAGGCGGGCGACGCCGCCGGCGCGCCCGACGCCTTCGCCCTGCTGGTGGCCGACGTGTACGAGGCGGCCGGCGCGCTGCGCCGGCTCGGCGAGCGGACGGCCGCGACCGAGGGCCTGACCCAGGCCCGCTGGCAGGTACTGAGCGCGGCCTCCGAGCAGCCGGTGACCGTCCCCCAAGCGGCGCGCCGCCTGGGCGTCACCCGCCAGAACGTGCAGCGCGTCGCCAACGACCTGGTCGAGGGGGGGCACGCCGCCTTCACCGGCAACCCCGACCACCGGGGCTCCCCGCTGCTGACCCTGACACCTGCCGGGCGCACGGCGCTGGAGCGGGTCACCGAGCGGGCCGCCGCCCGCCACCGCACCCTGCTGGAGACCCTCCCGGAGGCGGACGTCACCGCCGCCCGCGGCCTGCTGCGCCGGCTGCTCGCCGAGCTGGACCGCGAGGAGCGGCCCGCGGCGGGCGGGTGAGGGCGCCGGGTACGCGAAAGGGCCCGCCCCCGGTCAGGGAGCGGGCCCCGGCGTCGTGGCGCCCTCGGGCCGGCGGGGCGTCAGACCACCTGGTGCAGCCAGCGCACCGGGGCGCCCTCGCCGGCGTACCGGAACGGCTCCAGCTCGTCGTCCCACGGCTTGCCCAGCAGCTTGGCGACCTCCGCCTCCAGCACGGACTCGCCCTGGGTGGCGCGGGCCAGCGCGGCCCGCAGCCTGTCCTCGGGGACCAGGATGTCGCCGTGGATGCCGGTGACGGCGTGGAAGATGCCCAGCTCGGGGGTGGCGCTGTAGCGCTCGCCCTCGGCGGTGGCGCACGGCTCGGCGGTCACCTCGAAGCGCAGCATCTGCCAGCCGCGCAGCGCGGAGGCCAGGCGGGAGGCGGTGCCCGGTTCGCCCCGCCAGGAGAACTCGGCTCTCCAGGTGCCGGGCGAGGCGGGCTGGCGGATCCAGTCGAGCTGGACCCTCGCGCCGAGCACCCCGGCGACCGCCCATTCCACGTGCGGGCACAGCGCGCGGGGGGCGGAGTGTACGTACAGGACTCCACGTGTCGTCACCGGGACCTCCAGAGTGGGACGAGGTTCGCCATTCCCAGCGGCCTCAGTAAACAGCATCGGGAGTGAAACTCCACAAATGGGACAGCATGTGACGTGATGTAATTTACCGGAGCCGTTCGGGGGACGCCTGCCGGGCCGGCGCCCCGGGCTGCGGAACTGACGGCTCGACGGCCCCAAAGCTACCGTGCGCAGGGGTGCGTGGGGATGGCGTACGGTCGGACGGAGGACCCGCGGACCGCGATCCGCCCGCGTGGCGGCGCTCCCGGACCGTCACCGGGCGTGACCGGACGCCCCGTTGTCACCCGCCAGGACGCCGACGAAAGGGCGACACCATGCCCCGCAGCCGACGCGGCAGCCCCCCGCGCCGCACCGCCGCGGTCGCGCTGACGGCGGCCGCCGCACTGCTGGCCGGGTCGGCCGGCTGCTCGGGTCCACCCGAACGGCCGCGCGCCGAACGCCCCTCGCCCTCCCCCAGACCGAGCCCCGCGTGGGACACCAGCCCGACGTCGCTGGCGGCCGTCGGCGACTCCATCACCCGCAGCTTCAACGCCTGCGGGGTGCTGACCGACTGCCCGCCGACCTCCTGGGCGACCGGGTCCGACCCCCGGGTCGACAGCCTGGCCCGCCGGCTGCTCGGCGCGAAGGCGCTGGCCTCCCGCACCTGGAACGTCGCCGAGTCCGGGTCGCGGATGGCGGGCTTGCCCGGGCAGATGAGCCGGGCCGCGGCCCACCGGCCCGGTCTGGTCACCGTGCTGACCGGCGCGAACGACGCCTGCCGGGCCGATGTGTCGGCGATGACCCCGGTCGCCGAGTACCGCGCCTCCTTCGCGGAGTCGCTGCGCACGCTGCGGGCGGCGTCGCCGAAGAGCCAGGTGTACGTGGCGAGCGTGCCGGACCTGCGCCGGCTGTGGTCGACCGGCCGCGACGCGCCGCTGAGCCGGCAGATCTGGAAGCTGGGCCTGTGCCCGTCGATGCTGGGCGGCGCCGAGGACACCGGCAGAGCCGCCGAGCGGCGGCGCACCGAGGTGTACCGGCGGGTGGTGGCGTACAACCAGGCGCTGCGCGAGGTGTGCGCGAAGGACCGGCTGTGCCGGTACGACGACGGGGCGGTGTTCGACTACCGGTTCACCGGGGCGCAGCTCAGCCCGTTCGACTTCTTCCACCCCAGCCGCGACGGCCAGGCCAAGCTGGCGGAGATCGCCTACCGCCGGGTCACGGCGCAGGACTGAGCCCGGGGCGGGTACCGAGGTGAGCCCCGGGGCGGTTGTCAGGGACCGCCCCGGGGCCGTCCGGCGGGGGCGCTCAGACCTCCAGCAGGGCGCTCAGCCGCAGATCGCCCAGCGAGCGGCCGGCGTGCAGCCGGTAGCGCCCCGGAACGGTGATCCATACCCCGTGCTCCTCGTCCCACGCCTGGAACGCCCGCTGCGGCAGGGGCACGAGGGCCTCGGCGCGCTCGCCGGGACCGGCCTCCACCACGGCGAACCCGGCCAGCCAGCGGGCCGGGCGCTCCACCGCGTCCCGGGCCTCGCCGACCGGCTCCAGATAGAGCTGCACCGTCTCCCGGCCCGGCCGCCGCCCGGTGTTGCCCACCTCGACCCGGGCCGCCCGAGCGTCACCGGTGACCTCCAGGGTCCGGTAGTCCCAGGTGGTGTACGTCAGGCCGTGGCCGAAGGCGTACGCGGGCGGGGCGCCGGCCCGGTCCCAGGCGCGGTAGCCGATGAACAGGCCCTCGGTGTAGTCCAGTCGCCCCCGGACCGGGTCGGTGCGGGTGACCGGGGCGTCGGCGAGCACGGCCGGCCAGGTAGTGGGCAGCCGCCCGCCCGGCTCCTCCTCGCCGAGCAGCACGTCGGCCAGGGCGTCGCCGCCCTCCTGGCCGGGGAACCAGCTCAGCAGCACCGCGGCCGCCTCCTGGCGCCAGGGCATCTCCACCGGGGAGCCGGAGTTGACCACCACCACGGTGTCCGGGTTGGCCGCGGCCACGGCCCGTACCAGGTCGTCCTGACGGCCGGGCAGCGCCAGCGAGGTCCGGTCGAAGCCCTCGGACTCCACCCGCTCGGTGGTGGCGACCACCACCACCGCGGTGTCCGCGGCGCGGGCCGCCTCGACCGCCTCGGCGATCAGCTCGTCCGGATCGCGCCGCGGACCGAGGTGGACCAGCGAGAACAGCACCGCGGCCAGCGGGGCGTCCCCCTGGGCGGCGACCGGGTGGCGCAGCGAGACGGTGACCGGCTCGCCCTCGGTGAGGTCGACGCGGCCGCGCTCCTCGGGCGAGCCGAGGAACGCCTCGAACGGGTCGCCGCCCTCCCGCATCTCCTGCACCCCGTCGAACAGGGTGCGGCCGTCCACGGTGAGGGTGAACGCCCCGAGCCCGCGGGTGCCGAAGGCGTGCGCGCCGCTCTCCCTGGGGGTGAACGCGCCGGTGACCTCCACCTCGGCCAGGGTGTCGTGGTCGACGCCGTCGGGCAGGTCGCCGTCGATCCACTGCACCTGCCCGGACGGCAGCGACCGCTCGCCGATGACCGCGCCGGCCGCGTCCCGGCACACCGCCCGCAGGGTGAAGTCCGCTCCCGCCGGCGCGAGTTCACCGCTCGGGTCGACGCCGACGGCGTAGCTCAGCGTGCCTTCGGGCAGCGCCCGGGTCAGCCCGTCCAGCGGGGAGACGACATGGTCGGGGAAGACCTGCGCGGAGCCGCCGCCGAGCACCCGGGCGTCCCGGGCCGCGCCGCCGATCAGCGCGACGGTGCGGCCCGGCGGCAGCGGCAGGATGCCACCGCCCCCGTCGCCTCGCCGGGGCTCGTTGCGCAGCAGCACGAAGGAGCGGCGGGCGATCTCGCGGGCGAGCGCCTCGCCGTCGACCGGTGCGGGCGGCGCGGCGACGACCGGCTCGGCCCCGGCGAGGGCGCCGACCCGGGCGGCGAGCCGCAGCACACGGCGTACCGCCGCGTCCACGGCGGACTCCGGCGCCTCGCCGGCCCGGACGACGTTGGCCAGCGGCTCGCCGTACACGGTCCGCGGGCCGGGCATGGCCACGTCCAGACCGCCGGTGATCGCCCGCACGGTGTGCCGGGCCGCCGTCCAGTCGGAGACGTTGACCCCGTCGAAGCCCCACTCGCCGCGCAGCACGCCGTCGACCAGCTCGCCGTGCTCGGTCATGGTGACGCCGTTGACCTGGTTGTACGCCGTCATCACGCCCCAGGGCCGGGCGCCGGTGACGATCGCCTCGAACGGGGCGAGGTACAGCTCGCGCAGCGGGCGCGGGGCGATCCGGTTGTCCACGGTGAAGCGGTCGGTCTCGGCGTCGTTGCCGGTGAAGTGCTTGACGGTGGTGGCGACGCCGCCGTCCTGCACACCGAGGACGTAGCCGGCGCCGATGGCCCCGGTGAGCAGCGGGTCCTCGCTGTACGCCTCGAAGTGCCGCCCGCCGAGCGGCGTGCGGTGCAGGTTGACGGTGGGCGCGAGCAGCACGTGCACGCCCTTGCGGCGGGCCTCCTGGGCGAGCAGCCGGCCCGCCCGGCGGGCGAGTCCCGGGTCCCAGGAGGCGGCGAGCGCGGTCGGCGAGGGCAGCGCGATCGAAGGGTCGTCGGCGCTCCAGCGCACGCCGCGCACGCCGACGGGCCCGTCGGACATCACCAGCGAGGCCAGTCCGATCTCGGGCAGCGCCGGCAGGGTCCACATGTCCTGCCCCGACAGGAGCCGGGCCTTGGCGTCCAGGTCGAGCCGGCCCAGGGCCTCCTCCACCACCTCCTCCCGGCGGGCGTCGGCCGCCGCGCCCGTCCCGCCGGCACCGCCGCCGTTCTCGTCTCCGTCTGCCACGGTCGCCACCTCCGGTCGGTCCTGCCATGGTTTCCCTGCCACGTTTCCCGCCACGGTGCTCCTGCTACCAGTAGCACGGTAGGTTTCGTGATGCGTTCGTTATGGTCGATGAGGCAGGGATGTGCGGGATGACGGCGGCGAGGTCCAGGGGTGCGGAGCGGCGCGCCGAGATCGTGCGCGCGGCGCTGGAGGTGATCGCCGAGCGCGGCTACCGGGGCGCCTCGCTGGGGGCGGTGGCCGAGCGGGTGGGCCTCAGCCAGCAGGGTCTGCTGCACTACTTCCCGACCAAGGACGCCCTGCTGGTGGCCGTGTTGGCGGAGCGCGACCAGTGGGACACCGGCTCCGCCGCCCGGGAGGGCTGGCGGCTGGACCTGCTCGCCTCCCTCGTCGAGTACAACGCCATGCGCCCCGGCGTCGTGCAGACCTTCTCGGCGCTGCTGGGCGAGAGCGTCACCGACGACCACCCCGCCCGGGACTTCTTCACCCGCCGGTACGCCCAGGTGCGCGGCGAGATGGCCGAGCTGCTGCGGGCCGAGTTCGGCGACCGGCTGCCCGGCGGGCTGACCCCCGAGGAGGCCGCCCCGCTGCTGACGGCGGTGATGGACGGTCTCCAGTACCAGTGGCTGCTGGACCCGGAGTCGGTGGACATGGCCGGCGCGTTCCGGGCCTTCCTGAAGCTGCTGGGCGCGCGTTAGCGTGCCGGCACCGGTGACGGCGCCGACGGAAGGGGACGGTGTGGCTGCGGTGACCCGCACACGCAGGAGCGACAGCACACGGTGGCGAGGGGGTCGGCGCGCGCCGGCGGTGGCGGCGGTGCTCGCCGCCCTCGTGCTGGGCGCGGCCGGCCCCGGGGCGGCGGCCCCCGCCCCGGCCGGCGCCGCGCCGGCCGTCACCGTGGAGGAGGCCCGGCTCGACCGGGCGGCGCCTCAGGAGATCCTGCGGCGCAGCGGGTTCGACGCCCTGGCGCCCGAGTTCGCCGCCGCACTGGCGGGGGCCGGGAGCGCCGCCGGCGCCGAGCGGACGGTGGCACGGCACGGGGCGGCGCTGTGGCGGCGGGCCGTGGACCGGGTGCGGGGTCCCCGTCCACGACAACACCTCGGTGACCGAGGTCCCGGCGGGCGGCGGCGCGCCGGTTCTCCGGCCGGACGGCCCGACGCCCGGGTCGGCGGCGCGGGCCGGGGGCGGCGGCGACTACCTCTCCAACGAGATCGCCTACCGTGCCACCCTGCTCCGCGACCGCCTCGGGCTGCGCGCCCTGCCCGGCGGCCATGTGCACACCCCGGTGCTCCAGTTCGGCGCGGGCGACACCGGCGCGGTGACCGATCCGGACTTCCTGCGCGACCGGGCCGCGATCACCGCGCAGGTCCGCGGCATCCTCTCGGTGGCCGCCGCCGCCCGCTGAGCCGCCGCCTTCTCATACCGCTGTCAGGGGGCCGGCTCGGTCACCTCTTCCGTCCCCCGTTCCATTCCGGATGCTGCGGCGGCTGCGGCCCCTGCGGCGGGTAGGGCGGCTGGGCGGCATACGGATTGGGCCCCTGCGCCGGATGCGGATGAGGCCCCTGGCCCGCGTACGGGTTCGGGCTCCCGGGCGCGTACGGCGCCCCCGCCGCCGGCAGCCCCGGCTGCTCCCCGTCCCGCGCCGCGTTCCCGTCCGTCCCGCTCTCCCCCGCGAGGTCGCGGGCCAGCAGGGTCGCGCCGGCGACGGCGCCCGGCATCAGCAGCACCGCGACGAAGGGCACGAGGAAGGCGAGGGTGAGCGGGACGCCGAAGCCCAGCGCCAGCAGCCGGCGCCCCCGCAGCAGGGTGAGCCGCTCCCTCAGCTCCACCCCGCGCCGCTGAAGGGCGACCGCGGTCAGCTCCTCGGCGAGGAAGAACCCGGAGACGCAGAAGCCCAGCACCGGCACGACCGTCTGCCCCAGCACCGGCACGAACCCCAGCGCGAACAGCACGATCCCGTAGCACGCCACCCGCACCAGGACCCGCAGGCTGTCCCGCGCGGAGATCCACAGCTCCCGCCAGAGCGGCAGCCCCGACTCCGGGACGTCGCCGCCCTCGGCCCGGTCCACCTGCTCGGACAGCGACTCGTAGAACGGCTGCCCCACCAGCAGGGTGACCGCGGTGAAGGTGATCACCGCCAGGAACAGTCCCAGCGCGAACAGCAGCGCCGTCAGGAAGCCCCGGAACAGGCTCAGCCAGGGGGACCCCCAGTCGTCCGCGAACGGCGTCGCCCACGCGATGAGGTCGTCCGCCCCGTACGCCAGCCCGAACAGCGCCGCGCCGTACAGCACCAGGGTGACCAGCCCCGGCAGCAGTCCGAACCCGAACCACCGCCCATGGGCGCCCACCCACCGCTGGCCCTTCAACAAGTACCGGAAACCCACCCCGAGATCGCGCATGCGGTCACTGTAGCGGGGGCCGCCCCAGCCGCCCCGACCCCGTCCGGGACGCCGCTCGGGCGGCCTCCGGGGACACGGCGAAGGCCGCGCCCCGGGTGTGGGGCGCGGCCTTCGAGAGTGCTGCGGCAGTGCGTCAGGCTACGGAGAGGTCGACGGTGATGTTGCCGCGGGTGGCCTTGGAGTAGGGGCAGACCTGGTGGGCCTTCTCCACGAGGTCCTGGGCGGTGGCGGCGTCCACGTTGGGGATGGAGGCGACGATCTTGACGATGATGCCGAAGCCGTCGTCGTTCTTGCCGATGCCCACCTCGGCGGTGACGGTGGAGCCGGAGATGTCGGCGTTCTCGTTGCGCGCGACGACGCCGAGGGCGCCCTGGAAGCAGGCGCTGTAGCCGGCGGCGAAGAGCTGCTCGGGGTTGGTGCCGGCGCCGGAGCCGCCCATCGCCTTGGGCGGGTTGACGACGACGTCGAGCTGGCCGTCGTCCGTGGCGACGCGGCCGTCCCGGCCGTTCTCGGCGGTGGCGACGGCGGTGTAGAGGACGTCGGACTGCTGGATGGCCATAAGGGTCTTCCTCCTGTGGATGCGCCGCGATTCGCGCCCACGGTCGCGGCGGGCTGTGCTGAGCCTATCGGGTGCGGCGGACGAGCCGTCCGGGGAGGCGGCGGCCCGGCGCCCCCGCCCCGCCGATCCGGCCTGGCGGGGCGGGGGCGAGCGGGGGTCAGCCGGCCAGGGAGACGACCATCTTGCCGGTGTTCTCGCCGCGCAGCAGGCCGAGGAAGGCGTCCACGCCCCTGTCGATGCCCTCGACCACCGTCTCGTCGAACTTCAGCTCGCCGGAGGCGAGCCAGCCGGAGACCTCCTCGACGAACTTCGGCTGGAGCGCCCGGTGGTCGTTGACCATCATGCCTTGCAGGCGCAGCCGCTTGCCGATGACCAGCGCGAGGTTGCGCGGCGCGGGGGTCGGCTCGGTCGCGTTGTACTGGGCGATCATGCCGCAGATGGTGGCGCGGCCGTGCACGTTGAACGAGGAGAGCGCGGCCTCCAGGTGGTCGCCGCCGACGTTGTCGAAGTAGACGTCGATGCCGTCGGGGGCGGCCTGCTTGAGCTGCTCGGCGACGGGGCCGTTCTTGTAGTTGAAGGCGGCGTCGAAGCCGTACTCCTCGACCAGCTTCTTGACCTTCTCGTCCGAGCCGGCCGAGCCGATCACCCGGGAGGCGCCCTTGATCCTGGCGAGCTGGCCGACCTGGCTGCCGACCGCACCGGCGGCGCCGGAGACGAACACCGCGTCCCCCTCCTTGAAGGAGGCGACCTCGAACAGCCCGGCGTAGGCGGTCAGGCCGGGCATGCCGAGCACCCCGAGGTAGGCGGAGAGCGGCGCCTTGGCGGCGTCGATCTTCGCGGCCTGCGCGGCGGGCACCTCGGCGTACTCGCGCCAGCCGAGGCCGTGCAGGACGTGGTCGCCGACCGCGAAGCCCTCGGCGGAGGAGGCCACCACCTCGCCGACCGCGCCGCCCTCCATGGGCTGGTCGAGCTGGAAGGGGGGTACGTAGGACTTCTGGTCGTTCATCCGGCCGCGCATGTAGGGGTCGACCGAGAAGTAGAGGTTGCGGACGAGGATGCGGCCCTCGGCCGGCTCGCCGACCGGCGCCTCCCGCAGGGCGAAGTCCTCGGGCTTCGGCCAGCCGTGCGGGCGGGCGACGAGGTGCCATGCGCGGCCGGACGCGGGGAGAGCGGACATGCTGCGTACCTCCGGGAGATCGTTCACTGCGGTGACGTCGGTTGCTTCGGTGACACCGGTGGCGACGTCGGTCACCTGGGTTACTTCACTTACTGAAACAACCATGCTCCTGGATATTTCATGTTGTCAAGTATCCGGGTATCCTGGGGCGCATGGTCGCCAGTAGCAGAGGTACGGATCCGCTCACCCGGGAAGTGGTCGAGCTCATCGGCGCGGTGGTGGCCCGCTACCACGAGGAGTACGAGCAGGCTGCCGGCCGGCACGCGCTGACCGGGGCGCAGGCCCGGGTGCTCGGCCTGCTGGCGCTGGAGCCGGTCCCCATGCGGAAGCTGGCGCTGGCGCTGCGCTGCGAGCCGTCGAACGTGACAGGGATCGTGGACCGGCTGGAGGCGCGCGGCCTGGTGGAGCGCCGCCCCGACCCGGCCGACCGCCGGGTCAAGCTCGCCGCGGCCACCCCGGAGGGCCGTCAGACCGCCGAGCGGCTGCGGGACGCCCTGGGCTTCGCCCGCGAGCCGCTAGGGCAGCTGACGACCGCCGAGCGCACCGTGCTGCGGGACCTGCTCCAGCAGATGCTGGGCACGCAGACGCGGGAGGGGACGACCGAGGGCGGATGAGGGG
>NZ_PVLV01000119.1 GCF_002982015.1 Streptomyces solincola | reverse complement strand
GCCGCCAGGTCCTCGTGCTCCACCAGCGCCTTGCCGCGCCGGCGTGCTCCAGGGCGGCGCGGGCGGCGGCGTCGGCGGCGGGGACGGGGACGACGACCTGGCGGACGGCGCTCTGGAGGAGGGACCAGCGGGCCAGTTCGGCCAGCGCCTCACCGGCGTAGCCGCGGTCCCCGGCGGCCGAGGGGTGCAGGTCGAGGATGAGTTCCACGGTGCCCTGGCGGGGCGGGCCGGTGAACAGCGCGGTGCCGACGACCTGGGCGTCCTCGGTGCGCAGCAGCAGGTAGAGGCCCCAGCCGGGGCCGTGCCGGCCGGCGTCGACCGCCCGGCAGGCGGCGTCGGCCGCCCGGACCACGGCGGGCCAGGGGCCCGCGCCGGGCCAGAGCAGCCCGGCGCCGCCGCCGGCGGCGAGCATGCGGGCCTCCAGGACGGACGCCTCGCGCAGCCACAGCCGCTCGGCGGCCAGCAGGACCGGGGCGTGGCGCTCGTCGCCGGGGGTACGGGAACGGGCGCGCCGGCCCCGCCCCGCGGCCCCACCCGTACCGGACGCCGCGCCGCAGGCCGTGCCGGCGTCGTGCCACAGCTCGGAGACCAGGGCCAGGCAGGTCTGCTCCGCGCCGCTCCAGCCGGTGGCGTGCCAGCCCCGGGGCAGTGCGAAGCCGCAGGGCCAGACGGCGTACTGGCGCCTGGCGTTGACGATGACCGCGTGCGTCATGGCAGCACTCCCAGATGGACCTCGCGATGGCCCGAGGCTGGACCAGGGAGCTGGAGCGCCGGTCGAGCGGGGGAGGGGCGGCAGAGGCGACTCAAGTCCGGCCGGAGGGCGGACGGAGGCCGACCGCAGGGCCGCCGGGGTACGGCTGGAGGCCGGCTTGAGAGCTGTGGCCGGTGGCCTGACGGCTCATTAGGCTCGCCTGTGTTCGTGTCTGCCCTTCGTTCCTCCGTACGTAGACGACTGCGTATGCGGCTGAGCGTTGCGGCGATGGCTCGTCTCACCGCACAGGAGTTGACTGGTTCCCATGACGAACACACAGCAGACCGACAGCAAGACGATCCTGGTCATCGGCGGCACCGGCAAGACCGGCCGCCGGGTCGCCGAGCGACTCACCGCACAGGGCCTCCCGGTGCGCGTCGGGTCCCGCTCCGGGGAGCCGCCCTTCGTCTGGGAGGACTCCGCCACCTGGGAGCCCGCCCTGGAGGGCGTCGGCGCCGTCTACGTCACCTACTACCCCGACCTCGCCTTCCCGGGCGCCGACGAGCACATCGCGCAGTTCTCCAAGCTCGCCGTCTCCAAGGGCGCCCGCCGCCTGGTCCTGCTCTCCGGGCGGGGCGAGGAAGGCGCCGTCATCGGCGAGAACAAGCTGAAGGACTCCGGCGCGGACTGGACCGTCGTCCGCTCCAGCTTCTTCAACCAGAACTTCGACGAGAGCTTCTTCCTGGAGCCCGTCCTGGCCGGCGAGATCGCCCTGCCGACCGGGGCCGCGGTGGAGGCGTTCGTCGACGCCGACGACATCGCCGACGTCGTGGTGGCCGCGCTCACCGACCCCAAGCACATCGGCAAGACCTACGAGCTGTCCGGCCCCCGGCTGCTCAGCTTCGGCGACGTGGCGGAGGAGCTCAGCAAGGCCACCGGCCGCGACATCCGCTACATCCCGATCAGCAAGGACGAGTACCGCGCGGCCCTCGTGCAGCACGGCCTGCCCGAGGACTTCGCGGAGCTGTTCGAGAACGTCCTCGACGGGCGCAACGCCCACCTCGTGCACGGCGTGGAGGAGGCCATCGGCCGCAAGCCGAAGGACTTCGCCGAGTTCGCGCGCGAGGCGGCCGCCCGCGGCGTCTGGAACGTCTGAGCCCGCCGCACGACGCACCAGGGCGGTCCGGCAGGACGCGATGGCCCCTGCCGGACTCCGCCCCGGAAACGAACGAAGCCCCCGACCCCCTGGAGCGGGCCATGAGCGCCTCCCCGTCCAGTGAGCGACTCGGCTCGCTCCCCGGCCACCTGCACGGCTTCGCCCTGATGCACACCGGGATGCGCCGGGACGCCCGGCGGCTCACCGCCGCCGCGCCCGCGCTCACCGCCGCCGGAACGGAGGCGGCCGCCCGCTGGTGGAGCAGGCTGCGCGACGTCATCGACTGGCACCACCGCAGCGAGGACCACACGCTCTGGCCCGAGCTGCTGCGCAAGCTGCCCGACTGCGCCGAGCAGGCGAAGAAGCTGGCCGACGACCACGGCGAGCTGGACGCCGCCATGGACGGCGTGAGCGCCGCGCTGCGGCCGGGAAGTCCGGCCGGCGGCGAACTGACTACGGCCGCCCGGCGGTTCTCCGAGGTGCTGCACGAGCACCTCGCCGACGAGGAGGAGATCGTCTTCCCCGTCTTCCTGCGGCTCGGCGAACGCGACTACCTCGACCTGGAGCAGCGCCTGGTGCGCACCGCCCCGCCCCGCACCCTCGCCTACCTGCCGCCCTGGATGTTCGACGAGGCGCCGGCCGACTCCGTGCGCCGGGTCGCGGCGACCATGCCGCCACCGGTCCGGGTCCTCGGCCGCACCGTGCTGCGCCGCCGCTACGAGCGCGGCCTCGGCGCGGTCCTGCGCCCCCGCTGACCGCGGCGCCGTACGACGCGGCCGGCCACCCCCGTCCGGCCCGCGTCCTACGGCGCCGCACCCATCCCGTCCGCCCGACCGGCAGGAGCCCGACCGATGCCCACCGCCGCCCTCACCGCACCCGCGGCCGCCCTCGAATCGGCCCTCGACTCCGCGCCCGTCGCCGGACCCGACCTGTACGCGGCGACCATCGCGATGGGCCTCAGCGCCGGGCTCTACTTCGCCTTCGACGCGGCCGTGCTGCCCGGCCTGGAACGCGGCGACGACCAGACCTACGTCACCGTCATGCAGAACATCAACGAGGCCATCGAGAACGGCCTGTTCGGCGCGGTGTTCTTCGGCGCCTTCCTGGCCACCGGCTCGGCCGGGCTGCGGCTGCGCCGGCACGGACGCCTGGCCGCGGCCCGCTGGACCTGGGGCGCGCTCGGCTGCTACGCCACCGCCGTCGCCCTCACCTTCGCCGTCAACGTGCCGCTCAACCGCAGGCTCGCCGCCGCCGGAGCGCCCGAAGCGATCCGCAGGCTCGGCGAGCTGAAGGAAGGCTTCAGCGCGCCCTGGGCCCGGTCCAACTCCCTCCGCACGCTGGCCTGCACCGCCGCCCTGGTCTGCCTCGGCCGCGCCCTGGCGCTGCGCCACCGGGCGGCCTGAGGCGATGGACGCCCTCACCGGTCTGCTGGAGGGCCCCAAGGCCCGCGGCGCGTTCCTGCTCAAGTCGGTGTTCACGCCGCCGTGGGCGATGCGGATCGAGGACCGGGCGCCGATCTCGCTGGTCACCATGGTCAGCGGGGACGCCTGGGCCATGCCGGACGGAGGCACGCCGGCGCGGCTGCGCCCCGGCGACGTGGCGGTGCTGCGCGGCCCCGAGCCGTACACCATCGCCGACGCCCAGGGCACCCCGGTGCACGTGGTCGTCGGGACGGAGCAGCGGTGCAGCACCACCGAGGGCGAGGACGTCACCGAGACGATGGCGCTGGGCGTACGGACCTGGGGCGACCCGCTCGGGCAGGGCTCGGCGGTCATGCTCAGCGGCACCTACCAGGCGCCCAGCGAGGTGGGCCGGCGGCTGCTCAACACCCTGCCGACGCTGCTGGTGCGCCGCACCGGCGCGACCGGCGACCCGCTGGTGGCGCTGCTCGCCGAGGAGATCGCGCGCGACCAGCCCGGCCAGGAACTGGTCCTGGACCGGGTCCTCGACCTGCTGTTCGTCAGCGTGCTGCGGGCCTGGCTGGCCGACCCGGAGGCCGGCGCGCCCGCCTGGTACCGGGCGCAGAGCGACCCCACCGTGGGTCCGGCGCTGAAGCTGCTGCACGAGAACCCGGCGCGGGCCTGGACGGTCGACTCCCTCGCCCGCAAGATCGGCATCTCCCGGGCGGGCCTGGCCCGGCGGTTCACCGCGGTCGTCGGCGAGCCGCCCATGGCGTACCTGGCGTCCTGGCGGCTGACGCTCGCCGCGGACCTGATGCGCGACCCGGAGACGACGGTGGCCGCGGCCGCCCACGCGGTCGGCTACAGCAGCGCGTTCGCCCTCAGCTCGGCGTTCCGGCGGGTACGCGGGATGAGCCCCAGCGAATACCGGGCCAGCAACGCCTCCGACCGCGAGATCGGCGCGGGCGCCCCGACGGGCACGGTCGTCCTGGGCGAGTAGCCGGCCCGGCCGCCCGCTCCCGTACGCCGGAGAGCGCCGCCCCCCCCCGGCCCGCGGGGGAAGCGGCGCAACGTGCCCGGTGCGGTCAGCCCCTGCGCCGGTCGGCCAGTTCGCGGATGGCGCGGACGACTTCCTGCGGTGTCTCCAGGGGGAGCATGTGGCCGGCGTCGGGGAGTTCCTCGAAGCGGGCCTCGGGGAGGGCCTCGGCCACCGCGCGGCCGAGGGCGGGGGCGACGACCCGGTCGGCGGCGCCGGCCAGGACGACGGCCGGGATGCGGACCGTGGCGAGCGGTTCGCGCAGGTCCATGCCGCGGGAGGAGCGGAAGGCGTCCGCCCGTACCTGCGGCGCGGTGGCGGCGAACATCTGCCGGTTGACCTCCAGGGCCCGGCGGTCCGCGCCCTTGCCCATGGTCTGGCCGAGCAGCTTGCGGCCCAGCGCCGGGCGGCGCAGGGCGCGGGTGAACAGGGCGCTGCCCATCATCCGCACCTCGCTGTCCGGGGTGTCCTGGTCGTGCGCGGCCGTGCCGAGCAGCAGCAGGCCGCTCAGCTCGCGCGGGCCGGAGGTGACGTAGGACAGGGCCGCGAAGCCGCCGCCGGAGTGGCCGGCGACGATCGCGTCCGGCGCGCCGACGTGCTCCAGCACCGCCCCGAGGTCCGCGCCGAGCCGGGGGACGGTGAAGCCCTCCCGGCCCGGCGCGGACGCCCCGTGGCCGCGCTGGTCGTACAGCACCACCCGGTGGCCCTCGCGGATCAGCCGGTCGGCGACGGTGCCCCAGACCCGGCGGGCGGCGGCCCAGCCGTGGGCGAGGACCACCGTCGTACCGGACGGCGTGCCGAGGGGGGCCAGCACGGTGACGGCCAGCGCGGCGCCGTCGTCCGTCGTGACGGTCGTCTCCGCGGCGGCCACCGCCGCGGCCGCGGTGGTCATGCCCGCTCCCCGGCGAGGACGCCGCCGAGCGCGGTGAACGCCGCGCTGGTGGCGCGGGAGTGCTCCCCGCCGATGTCGGCGACCTTGGCCAGCACCTTCAGCCAGCCGTGCGGGCGGCCCTGGAAGTGCATGCCGATCCGGGTCCGGCGGCCGCCGTCCACCGGGTCGAGGACGAAGGAGCTCGGGCCCCGGAAGACCCCGTCGACGTATTCGATGTCCAGCCGCCGCCCGGGGTCGACCGCGGTGGTGCGGGCGGTGAACCGGAGCTTCAGGCCGCCCTTGTCGGCGCCCTTGGTGTGCACGGTCACCGCCACCCGGCCGCCCACCTGGTCGGGCGCACCCGAGGTGGTGGCGAAGGTGTTGGCGGGGACCCACCAGCGGGCGCCGCCGCGGAACTCCGCGAGCAGCGCGTCCCAGACTTCCGCCGGGGGCGCGTCGACGACTGCTTCGTCGATGAGGTCGTACGTCATGCCGACTCCTGTGGATGCGGGGTCAGGTCAGGGCCGGTTCAGGAGAAGAACCCCTGGCCCGGGGTGAGGATGTTCGCCGGGTCGTAGCGCTTCTTGGCGTCCTGGAAGGCGTCCCAGGAACGGCCGAAGTGCCGGCGCCACTCGGCCTTGCCCATGCCGGGGATCGCGCCGACCAGGTAGCGCTTGGCGCCCAGGGCCACGGCCTTGTCGTAGAGGCGGCGGTTCAGCGCCAGGATCGCGTCGATCTCCGCCTTGGTGACCCCCGGGTCGGGGAAGCTCAGCAGGTCGAAGAGGTAGCCGACGGAACCGGACGGCTGGACCGTCAGCGGCCGGGTGACCTTGGAGGTGAGGTACGGGTAGAAGAGCAGGAACCCGGCGCCCAGCATTCCGGGCGTGAGCACCGACTCGACGTGCCGCATGAACTCCGCGGTCTTGTTCGCCGGCAGGAACAGGCTCAGCCACGGCTTCGGCGTCTGCCAGTGGCCGGTCTCCTTCAGGTACGTCTCGTACGGGTCGAGCCGGAACATGTAGTCCAGGTAGGTGCCGTCCTCGATGACCGCACGGGAGCGGTCGTCGCGCAGCCCGGCGAGCAGCTTGGCCCGGTCGGGGGCCGTCGTGCCTGAGTAGTACGCGGCGGCCTCCAGCTTGTAGTTCCAGCCGGAGTCGTCCGGCTTGCGCAGCAGCTCGCCGGCCTGGACCTGGAAGCGCCCGTCGGCCATGACCTTCTCGGCGTCGGCGAGGTAGGTGGCGAGGTCGCCGTAGAAGAGGCTGAAGACGACCGCGCGCTGCGGCGCGGGCACCAGCTTGAGCTTGGCGCGGACGATGATGCCCACCTGGCCGCCGCCGCCGAGGGCCGCTTCGAACAGGTCGGGGCGCTTGTCGCGCGAGGCGGTGAGCAGCTTGCCCGTGCCGGTGACGATGTCCAGCGAGATGACCTGGTCGGTCTGGAGCCCGTACTTCTGCACGGTGCCGCCGATGCCGCCGATGCTGAGGGTGCCGCCCACCGACAGGTGCAGGTAGTCGGTGAGCGCCGGCGGCGTCTGGCCGGAGGCGGCCGCGGCGTGGGTCAGCTCGGCCCAGGTGGCGCCCGCCTCGACCACCGCGCTGCCCTTGGAGACGCTGATGATCTTCGACAGGCCGCGGGCGTCGATGGCGATGCCGCCGGGGACGGCGGCCTGGCCGTAGCAGGAGTGCGACTCCAGGTCGGCGCCGGTGCCGGCGCGCCCGTTCATGGCGATCTTCAGCTTGTTGGCGCGGGCGTAGTCGACCATCTTCACGATGTCGTCGACGGAGCCCGGCCGCAGCACCGCCCAGGGCGTGCCGCCCTTCAGCTTGCCGAAGTCCTCGCTGAAGTCGCCGACCGCGGCCGGGGCGGTCTCCAGGCGTCCGTCCAGGACGGGCACCGGGGACAGGTCCCGCGGGCGGGACTCGGACCCCGCCACGGCCCAGCCCCGGGTGGGGCTGAAGCCGATCACGGCGGTGGCCGCTATGCCGCCGAGGACCCCGCGGCGGGAAAGCTTGTTGTTCATCGTCCGTCCACTCCCGTTGGTCATACGTGGTGCACCGACGGTCTTCCCGCTCCGACGCTGGTGGCGAGCTGGTGTTCCTGTGGCTGGAAGCGCTTGGTCTGCCGACGGAATCGCCATGTGTACGTTGGCCAGATGGAGGGGTTGCGCCCGTGCTCGTCGAGGTACCAGCTTCGGCAGTTTCCAGCGTTCCAGACGGTGCCGTCGAGGCGTCGGGCCAGAGCCTCGTTCCACTCTGCCTGGGCCTGCGAGCGGACCTCGACGCTGGCGAGATTCCGCTTGGACATCTCCTTGAGCGCGCTCAGCACATAGCCGATCTGCGCCTCGATCATGACGACCTGGGAGGAGTGCCCGAGGGTGGTGTTGGGCCCCAGCAGCATGAAGAGGTTGGGGAATCCGCTGACCGTGGTGCCGCGGTGCGCGGACATGCCCTGCTCGTGCCACACGTCCCGCAGCAGCCGGCCCTCGCGGCCGGTGATCCGGCCGGCCACCGGCCGGTCGGTGGCCTGGAAGCCGGTGCCGAGGATGATGGTGTCCACCTCGCGCTCGGTACCGTCGGCGGTGGTCACCGACTTGGGGCCGACGCGGGCGATGGCGTCGGTGACCAGCTCCACGTTGGGCTGCTGGATCGCCGGGTAGTACGTGTTGGAGAACAGCAGCCGCTTGCAGGCCATCACGTAGTCCGGGGTGAGCCGTTCGCGCAGCTCCGGGTCGGCGACGCTCTTGGCGAGGTGGTCGCTGGCCATCTTCTGCATCTTGCCGGCCACCTGCGGGCGGGCCATCACGAAGGCCAGGATCTCCCGGCCCCACATGTTGAAGTTCCGCCGGAAGCGCTGGTAGCCGGGGACCTTGTGCAGCAGCGCCGACTGGAGCGCGCTGGTCGGCTTGTCGTTCTTCGGGCCGATCCACGGCGGGGTGCGCTGGTAGAGGTCCAGGTGCCCCACCACCGGCTGGATCGCCGGCACGAACTGGATCGCGGAGGCCCCGGTGCCGATGACGGCGACCTTCCGGCCGGACAGGTCCTGCGAGTGGTCCCACCGCGAGGAGTGGAACACCGCGCCCTCGAAGTCCGCCAGGCCCTCGATGGCCGGCACCGCCGGCTCGCTGAGGTAGCCGGTGCCGGTCACCAGCACCTGCGCGGTGTAGGTGCCCTGCGAGGTCTCGACCACCCAGTGCCGGGTGGTCTCGTCCCAGGCCGCCGAGAGCAGCTCGTGCCCGAAGCGGATGTGCGGGCGGACCCCGAACCGGTCGGCGCAGTCCTTCAGGTAGGCGTGCAGCTCGGGCTGCTTGCCGAAGGTGGACTTCCACCCCGGGTTGCGGGCGAAGGAGAAGGAGTAGAGGTGGGACATGACGTCGCAGGCGCACCCCGGGTAGGTGTTGTCGCGCCAGGTGCCGCCCACCTCGTCGGCCCGCTCGAAGACCAGGAAGTCGTCGATGCCCTTCTGCAGCAGCCGGATCGCCATGCCCAGGCCGGAGAATCCGCTGCCGATCACGGCCACCCGCAGATGCCGGGTGGGCCCGCCGCCGCTCGCCCCGGCGGCGGCCGGCGCCGCCCCGCCGGCGGAGGCGGGGGGTTCCAGAACGCTCGTCATGTCGGCACTCCTCAGCGCTTGGCGACGGTGATGCGGAAGTTGTTGAAGAACTTGTCCTCGAGCGTGTACGCGAAGATGTCCAGGTAGCGCTCGAAGCGCGCCACGACCTCCTCGCCCTCCAGCGCCACGGCCTCGTCCCGGCGCTCGGCCAGCAGCTTCAGCCAGGCGCGGCAGGCCACCGCGAAGGACTCCCGCTCGTTGACGATCTCCACCACGTCGAACAGCCCCTCGGCGGCCTGCGTCAGCTCGTGCAGGTGCGGGATGTGGCAGTTCTCGAACTCCGAGCGCTGGAGGAACTTCAGGTCGTCCAGGAGCTGGCGGTTCATCGGCAGCGCCTCGGCGGTCATGGTGTGCAGCACGAACCGGGCGCCGGGCTTGAGGGTCTTGCCGACGGTGTTGAAGAACACCCGGTACTTCTTGGTCCGCTCGCGCGGCGGCAGCGCCGAGGAGACGAAGTGCTCCAGCGCGTTGATGCAGAACGCCGCGTCGTACGGGTCGTCGGTGGTGTGGTCCTCCCAGCTCTCCACCCGGGTGGTCAGCCGCGGGTTGTCCAGCCCGGCGATGAACTGCTCCTGGGTGCGGCTGAGCGTCAGGCCCACCGCCTCCTGGACCCCGTGCACGGTGGTGGCGCGGTTGATCATGGTGCCCCAGCCGCAGCCCACGTCCAGCACGCGGCGGGCGCCAGCGGCGTTCGCCAGCTCCACGAACGTGTCGAGCTTGCGCTCCTGGGCCTCGTCGAGGGCCTCCGTCAGCCCCTCGCCCTCCTCCCAGTAGCCGCCGGAGTACATCATCGTCGGGCCCAGCAAGAGCCGGTAGAAGTCGTTGCTGACCTCGTAGTGGTGCCTGATCGCGTCGACCTCGGGGACCGTCCTGGCAGCGACCGTCGTCATGGTGTCCTCAACTCCTGTCGGGCGTGCGGCTGTCGGGACCGAGACAACCGCGCCCCTCGCAACAGCGGCGCAACACGGCAGCGGTGCGCGGCTGTTGCGCCCGCCTTGCGCGCCTGCGGCTTGCATACGGATCGAGCCACCGGACATCCCGGAGCATCCGTGAGAGAGGACCAACCTCATGTCGCTGCCCACCATCGAAGAACTGGCGAGCCGGCTCGAGGCCGTGTCGGGCGCCGCGAAGGTCGACCCGGACCACCCGCTCCAGCACATCCCCGACGTGGACTCGCTGGACCTGATGGAGTGGCTGTACGGCTTCCAGAACGCGTACCCCGACATCCCGGCCGACGAGTCGCTCTTCGCCGACATCGACGACACCACCACGCTGCGCGTGGTCTACGACCGGATCCTGGCGCTCGTCCCGGCCCAGTCCTGAGCGGGGGCGCCACATGAACGGCTTCGACATCGCCGGGTGGGGCATGGCCGTACCCGAACGCGTGGTCACCAGCACCGAGCTCGCGACGCGCTTCGGCGTCGACGAGCACTGGATCACCAGCCGGTGCGGCATCCATGAGCGGCGGGCCGTCGGACCCGGCCAGACGACTGCCTCCCTGGCCGTCGAGGCCGGCCGGCGCGCCCTGGAGAAGGCCGGGCTGGACGGTGGCGACATCGCCCACCTGATCGTCGCCACCGCCACGCCCGAGCAGCCCTCGCCCGCGACGTCCGCGTTCGTCCACCACGAACTGGGCATCGCCGGCAGCGCGCACGACGTCAACTCCGAGTGCGCGGGCTTCGTCTACGGCCTGGTGCAGGCCATGGGCCTGATCAAGATCGACCCGCGGCCGATCCTGCTCATCGGCTCCGACACGCACACCCTGACGGCCAACCCGGCCGACCGGGACCTGTCCATCCTCGTCGGCGACGGCGCGGGCGCGGTCGTGCTGACGCCGGCCGCCGAGGACAGGGTGCTGGCCTGGAACCTCGGCGCGGACGGAAGCTGCACCGGCAGCCTGAAGGTCCTCGCCGGCGGCAGCCGGATGCCGACCACCGAGCAGACCGTGCGCGACGGGCTGCACTACGCCCAGATCAACGGCAACGAGATCTACCTCAACGCCGTCCGCTACACCGTGCGCACCGTGCGCGAGACCCTCACCCAGGCCAAGGTGGAGGCGGCCGACGTCCGGCACGTCATCCCGCACCAGGCCAACATCCGGATCATCAACTCGATCCTCAGCCACACCGGGCTGCGCCCCGAGGCCCTGGTGGCCAACCTCCACAAGTACGGGAACACGGCGTCCGCGTCGATCCCGATCGCGCTCACCGAGGCGCTGGAGGAAGGCCGCATCCAGCGGGGCGACCTGGTCCTGCTGGCCGGCTTCGGCGCCGGCATGACCTGGGGTTCCATCCTGCTCGAATGGGGCGGCGACACCGCGGCAGCGGCGTCCGCGGCCACCGCGGCAACCACCTCGGGAGGTACGTCATGAGCGGCGGCAAGTCCTTCGGGGAGCGCCCCGAGCAGCCGGTCGCCCTCGTCACCGGCGCCTCCGGCGGCCTCGGCCAGGCCCTGGCGGTCGAGCTGGACGCGCTGGGCTGCCGGGTCGCGGTGCACTACAACTCCTCCGAGGCGGCGGCCCGGGCCGTGCAGGACAAGCTGCACAACGACTCGGTCGTGGTCACCGGCGACGTCGGCGACTACGCGGCGGTCACCGCCCTGTACCAGGAGGTCTCCGAGAAGCTGGGGCCCGTCGACGTCCTGGTCAACAACGGCGCCATCCGCAAGGACGCGCTGATGGCGATGCAGGCGCCGGAGGACTGGGCCCAGGTCATCCAGACCAACCTGGTCGGCTCCTTCCACACCGCGCGCGCCGCCGTGCCGCACATGCTGCGGCGGCGCTGGGGACGGGTCGTCAACATCGTCTCGCCGTCCGGGCTCATCGCCACGGCCGGGCAGACGGCGTACTCCGCCTCCAAGGCGGGGCTGATCGGCTTCACCCGCACGCTGGCCGCGGAGTGCGGCCGGCGCGGGGTGACCGTCAACGCCCTCTCCCCGGGATTCATGATCACCGGCATGACGGTGGACCTCCCCGACCGGGTCAAGGAGGGGATGGAGGGCAAGGCCCCGATCCCCCGCTTCGTCACCGTGGAGGAGGTCGCCCGCAGCATGCGGCTCTTCCTGGAGCAGGACTGCATGACCGGCCAGGTGATCAGCATCGACAGCGGCGTCTCCATCACCTGACCGCCGCCCGTCCGGGCGGCACGCCGGGCCGGCCGGCCGTCTCCCCTGCGGCCGGCCGCCCCGCCGGGCGCTTCCGCAGACGGCCCGCCCCGCCGCGCGGCGGTCCTCAGGTGGGCTGCGCGCGCCGCGCCGGCGGCGGCAGCGCGTCGAAGGCGCCGAGCAGGGAGGCGTCCAGGTCGTCGCCGCCCCGGCGCGGGCGGCGCGCGGCGGCCGCCGCCCGGCGCGGACGCGGTGTGCCCGGGTCGCGCAGCAGCCTCAGATACGCCTCCTGGGTCTCCGCGGACGGCTCGATGCCCAGCTCCTCCGCCAGCACCTCCCGCAGGTGGTGGTAGGCGCGCAGGGCGTCCGCCCGGTTGCCGGCCGCCGTGTAGGCCGACATCCGGCAGCGGTGCGCGCTCTCCCGCAGCGGCGCCCGCCGCACCGCCTCGTCGGCGTACCGCAGCGCGTGGTGCTCGTCGCGCAGCGCCGCCGCCGACAGGCTCGCCAGCTCCAGCGCGGTCAGCCGCAGCTCGTCCACCCGTTCGCGTTCCGCGCCCACCCAGTCACCCTCGTGGGACGGCAGGAAGGAGCCCCGCAGATTCGACACCGCGCCGGCCGCCATCTGGTGCGCCACCGCGTGCGCGCCGTCCGCGAACGCCGCGCTCGCCTCCCGCACACCCGTCTCGGCGACCTCCACGTCCACCGCCGCGTCGTCCGACAGACGCAGCAGGTAGCGGCCGCTCTGGGCGACCAGCGGCGTCTCGCCCGGCCGCTGCTGCGGACCGGTGACGCAGGCGCGCACCCGGCTGACGACGCTGCGCAGCGCCGACGCCCAGGTGTCCGGCAGCCCCTCCGGCCACACCGTGTCGGCCAGATGGTCCCGGCTGGTGCCGGTGGCGCGCTCCAGGATCAGCCGCGCGAAGGCCACCTGGACCTGCGCGCTGGACAGATGCCGCGGTGGGCAGCCGTCGTGTTCGACGGTCACGAGCCCGATGAGTCTGATCAGCACAGTTGAGCCCCCCCATGGATCGACCGCGGACCGCCGCGCGAGGGCGCCCGCGGGCCCCTCACCCGGCGCGGCGACGGTGATCCCCACAGTAGGCAGAGCACGGAAGAGTCCCGGTCGAACGCCCGCGCAGACGTGCCGGGCGTTCGACCGGGACTCTTCCGTGCTCTGCCTACTGTGGGGATCACCGTCGCCGCGCGAGGGCGCCCGCGGGCCCCTCACCCGGCGCGGCGGT